>CAZQTF010000173.1:0-8243 GCA_964596135.1 uncultured Saprospiraceae bacterium
TACAATTCAAACTCGGTACGACGATTCAGGCGCCGTCCTTCTGTTGAATTGTTGTCGGCGATTGGGCGCGATTCACCATAGCCGGCGTAGCTCATCCGTTCGGCAGCAATGCCTGAAGAAACCAGATACTCGTAACAAGCTTTGGCGCGTTGCTCGGACAAAATCTGATTGTTGCTTTCAGCACCGACATTATCGGTGTGCCCTGAAATGCGCAACGAATAAGCCGGGTATTGCTTCATGATACTCACGATTTGGTCGAGTACCGGGTATGACTCTGCCTTCAGCGTAGCTCTGCCGGTTTCAAACTGTACGGCGCGCATTGCAAATTCAAGCACTTCCTTCACTTCCTGTTTCAATTCAGGACAACCTTTGTTGCTCGCCAAGCCAGCTTCGTTCGGGCAGGCATCATCTGCATCAATCACCCCGTCACCGTCTGTATCCGGGCAGCCGGCGTAAGGACCCGCTGCATCCGGGCAACGATCATCCTTATCGGCGATACCATCGCCATCTTGGTCGGGGCAACCCATTGAGGCAGCGCTACCAGCTTCCTTTGGGCATTTGTCGTTGACATCAGGCACGCCGTCACCGTCCGTATCCTGAACCGGACAACCATTGTTTGCCGGTGATCCTGCTTCTTCCGGGCAGTCGTCGAAGCGATCCGCTACACCGTCGCCGTCTTTGTCTGGGCAACCTTTAGTGGCGCCTGTACCCGCTTCATCCGGGCATTGATCGTCTTTATCGGCTATGCCATCAGCGTCGGTATCGGGGCAGCCTTTGAGCGTGCCGGGGATCGTCGGGCATTCATCTTTGTTATCGGCAAAACCGTCGCCATCCTTGTCCGGGCAGCCGTTAGTCTCAATTTTTCCTGGTTCTTTCGGGCACAAATCATCTTTATCCGCAATTCCATCGCTATCGGCATCGGGGCAGCCACGTAGGTTTTTTAATCCGGGTACCTCCGGGCATTCGTCCTGTGTATCTATCACGCCATCGCCATCGGTGTCTTTTTGTCCTTTGCCGAGGCGATAAATATAGCCGGCGCCGAGTTGCAGGTTGTTGCGGTTTTCTTCCATTGAATAACGGTATTCGCCTTGCAAATTGATAAAGGAATTGGTGCCGACTTTAAAATTGACACCCAGTCCACCGGGTATTTGCAGATTGGAACCGGCATCGCGTTCAAACACAATACCTGCTCCGCCAAACAGATAGGGAATAATTTTGCTGTCTGACTTGGTCATGTTTACCTGGAGAATACCATCAAGACTGGTAATATTTCGATTGTTGATATCTCCAACAACATTAGCCACACCTACCTTAATAGGTACCGCCAGGTTGAAACGATCACTCAGGCGATAACCGTACATCAGTTCCAGCCCATTGGTAATATCCAGAGAATCAATCGAATTGGCACGACCATAGTCAATAAAGAGAATTTTAGCACCGATAGAATGCTTGGAGCGGTTCTCCTGCGCATACATCGAAGACAGAACACAGCAAAGGAATAGGGTAATAGCAGTTTTTCTCATGTTTGGAATTCGTTTTTCGGTTTTTAGACGCAACAATATCTACGGGGTAACGGAGTTCGGTTAAAAAATTGTATCCGAAAGGTATAAAAAGTTGGCATGCTATTTAAAATGTGTGCCCTTTTAAGAATAGAAAACAAGTAAATGGCAAAAAAATAAAATATCTAATTAAATAAATCCAAATTTAAAAAACTTTATCTTGTGGCGAAAATTCGCTTTTCATTCACCTAAAATTACTTTTATGCGCAATTATCTACTATCTATGCTGGCAGTTGCGGTATTGCTATTGTCGGCGTGTAATCGGGAAAACGTTGTTTTAGAAGTCACACCACAACAAGAACCGCTCTCCAAAGCGGAAATTGACCAGTTTGTGTACGGTCAATTGGAAAAAACCGGTCAGTTTTACTGGCGATCTGCTGATGACCACGTACTCTGGAGTGCCAGTGTACGTAGTGACTCGATCCTCGCCATCGGGTATCGTGCCGGCGCGGTCAACGTCAACGAACAGATTCATCTGATCAACATCAAGGATGATACCTGGAAACAGACGAAGCAGAAGTTGATTGATTTTATTGTGGACGAAACCAATAAAGCCTATCCAGGTAAAAACTATACCGCCCGCGATCTGATGCCTCTGGGCGATGAGGAGGTATTGCCTTTTATTAATATCAAAGTTTTTAATGAAAAAATTATTGCCCAACTTCGTCAAATGCCGGAGGTACGCTATGCAGATGCTATCGGCTATATCACCGAAGATATGGAGGTGCGCCAGCGCAGTGACTCTGGCTGCGATGCGGAGCCAGATGTTATCAGCGCTTCGGATTATACTACCATCAGCCCGAATGCCAAAGTACCCTGGAATTTCAACAATATGAATATCCCTGGCGCCTGGGGACGAAGCACCGGTCGTGGCATTACCATCGCGATTATTGATACCGGCACTTCCAAAGATCAACCCAAATTGGGCAGCCAGTTCAATTCAGGTAATTCTACTGGTCGTACGCTCACACGGCAAGGTACGTATGTAAGCTCCTGGTGGCCTTGGGCTGCACCGGATGGACCCGACGACCGCTGCGGTCACGGCACCCAAATGGCAGGATTGGCAACTGCCCCTCGAGGCACAGACGGCACAACGGTTGGGGTGGCTTATGGAGCTAATTTGCTGGCAATCAGATCTGTAGGGGATGTGGTCATTCTGGGTTCCAATGAAACCAATGGGGTCTCCAACGCCCTGCGTATTGCAGCGGATCGGAGCGACGTAAAAGTCATCAGCATGTCCATTGGTTCTATCTTCGGCAGCGGTTCGATTGAAGATGCGGTGCGCTACGCTTACAACAAAGGCAAGTTGCTTATTGCAGCAGCCGGTACTTCTACATCGTTTACCACTTTTGTCGGAGTGGTATTCCCGGCATGGATGAACGAATGTGTTGCCGTCACCGGCGTGAAGGAAGGTACACCATTGGTAGCCTGTGATGTATGCCACACGGGCAGCAAAGTAGAATTCGTCGCGCCAATGCAACGGCGGAACAGCGATATGACCTCCCTAACGCTGGCGATGTACAGCAATACTCCAACTACAATTGGCGGTTCATCGGCGGCTACGGCTACTACGGCGGGCATCGCAGCATTGATCTGGGGTACCAATACGTCCCAGACCCGCGTGCAAGTATTGGACAGAATGCGTCGGGCGGCCTCGTTGTATCCTTCTAAGAGTGGCGATTTTGGCTACGGATTTATTGATGCGAGTAAGGCAGTGAATAGTAATTGATAAGGAAGGCAGAGAATATTGGATGTTAGATGTTGGGATTTTCGCATTTTGACTATCTAACATCCAATATTTTGATGTCAATTAAACAAATTATCATAACTGCTGCCGCCGCCTTTGCTTTGGGCGCGTTTTTCGGGCTCGGCGGTTCGGGTGTTTAAATCAAGTGTATCTTTAGCGGCTTGCTTACCGCTGTCCAGTAGCATCAAGGTACTTTCCTGCTCCCATTTTTCGAGCATTTTCAAGCCTTCTTCCTGATAGATACCTTCTTGTAAATCAACGGTTTGCATAAAATTAGCCGACATTTCCATGAAGCGCTCCATCTCGCCTACTTTATTGGCTACGTCTTCAGCAATAGATTCCATCGCCATGTCGAACATCGCTCTTTGGTCGGGATCGCCACTGATGACGCTCATCGCCGAACGCATCGCCGAGTGCGACGCCCGGATGGCCTTGCGTTCCTGTTCTTTCAGTGCTACCTGATCCTTGGTATCTTCCAGCAAAATTTCTGAATTCTGCTCCATTTTGGTCAGAATCCGGTACAGGATTTCCATTTTATTCAGCAGTTGCTGGTATTTCTGGTTGCTTTCCTGCAAACGTGCGGCTTTGCGGGAGGAGAGCATCACCTGATTGTCCATGCCTTTATCGCGCGCGGCGCTCGCCAGCTTCATATTCTGCTCGATTTCGGCGTTGTTTTTCTCCATCAGACTTTGCAATTGACGCATCTGACCGCGAATAGCGCCGATTTGCTTGCGCATTTTGGCAAGGTTATTCTGCAAATCTTCCACGTAGCTTTTTAAGATGCCAATAGGATCTACCTGCACAAACGCACTGGTGATGCTGCGCATCACGCTTTTGTACATGTACCACACCAGGTTGCGCATTTTGGGATCGAGCACCATGTACACCACTGCACCCAAAGCAACGAGCAACAAGCTGAGGTACAGAATGTTGGAAGTAAGGCTGATCAGCCAGGGAAGATTTAGATACAATAAATAACCGCCGCCCAGCACGAGCGCAATGAGAAATATAGTTCCGGTCACCCCTTCCGGACGTTTCCAGAATGATTTTTGTTTGAATTCAGGATTGGGAATTTCTGCCATTTGAATTGTCGTTATTTGTTATTTGTAATTGATTTGATGTGGAAGCAAAACTCCTCCCAATAATATTTTTTATAAATACTGATCAATATTTTCAATATCTTTATCAATCTGATTCATAATGCTTTTGAGGGTGAATTCGAAGCTTTCTTTCGCCGATTCGATCTTTTCGACTGATGCGCGGATGTCTTCATCCGCGTTGGCGATTATTGCATTATATTCCTCAATTTTCTTTTGCATCTCGACGATTTTCACCTTGTAATCCTCCACCTGTTTTTTAAGTTTTTCTACCTCATCCTGCTTGGATTTTACACGCTCCTGCGTGTTTTTTTGCAATGCCGCATCGAACTTCTGCTTTTCGCTGTTCAAAACGGTTTTATAATGTTCTGCCGTTTTCAGCAGTTTTTCTTTGGTCAGCCCAACGGTAGAAGCCGTAGCGAATGCCGACCGAAAGGCGGTCATTTCATCCATGTTCATACCGAGCAGCGCACCGATGGATTGCTTGTATTCGATGTAATCAAAGCCCGGCAGATTGTTTTTTTCCAGCGCTTTGATGAGAAACTCTACACTCTTTTCGTCTAATCCGTGTACTTTTCCAAAAATCTCCTTGAGGTCTTTTTGCATGGTTGTTTATTTGAAGCTGTGAATGCAACTTTTGTTTGATGCAAAATAAACGAAAAAGCGGAGAAAAAGGATACAAATTATAGATAATCGTGGGCAGAATTTAGATGTTGGTGATTGAATGCTGGATATTGGATATTTGACGTTGGATGTTTGCGCGCTTTTTTAAGTGATAATGATGTTGCTGAAGCCATTGCCCGCTTTTTTTACCTGAATTTGAGTGGTGATGCGTTCTTTCAGCTCTTTTACATGCGAAATGATGCCGATGGTTTTGCCGCTGGCCTGCAAATTTTCGAGGGTGGAAATGGCGAGATCGAGACTGTTTTCATCCAGCGTGCCGAAGCCTTCGTCAATGAATAAGGACTGGATATGCGCATTCTGACCCGCCAGATCACTCAAACCCAGCGCCAGCGCCAGGCTCACCAGAAAGCTTTCGCCGCCGGATAAGGTGTTCATTGAGCGCCGGTTGTCTGCCTGGTAAGTGTCAATAATTTCCAGCTCTAAGTCTTCATCGCTGCGCTTTTCGATGATGTAACGACCGTTCAGGCTCTGGAGGTAGCGATTGGCTAATTGGGTCAGCCGCTTTAGGGTCAAGCCCTGCGCAAAAACCCGAAAAGTTTTGCCATCCGCCGACCCGATGATGTCCTTGAGTTTTGCCCAGCGGATGTACTCGCGTTGTTGTGCCTCGATTTGCTGCATCAGTATTTCAGCTTGCTGCTGCGCTTCCGTGTTTTGTTGCAATTCCCGCCGGATTTCGCCGATACGTTCAAGTGCAGTTCGATATTCTAAATTGCTTGTTTCCAGTTGGTTAGAAAGCGTTTCTTCCTCTGTGGTTGTTATCGGAAGCTCACGCAATTCCGCTTCGCGGTTCGCTCGGAGCTGACGTGTGCCTTCTAATTTTTGGTTTAAAGTTTCCAATTCTATTTTGCCATTCGCCACGAATTGTTCTTGCGTGTCCAGCAGCGTTTGCAGCCGTTCCTGCTCGGTTTTGGGGTCTTTGTCGCCAAAACTATTGCGGCGTTCCTCCTGCAAAACTTGCAGTTGCTGCTGCTTGTCGCCGATTTCCAGGAGTTGTCGGCTGAGTTGCTCTTTCAGTGTTTCAATCTGCTGGGTAGTATTTTGTTGGTCTTTTTGCGAGAGCTCCAGTTGATGAGAGGCTGTGTCTAATTGTTGTTGATTGGTTTGAAAGGAGGTTGCCAGTTCGGTGAGTGTTTCAAACGTTTTTTTGGCGGTTTCCACGTCAAAAGCGAAGCCGTATTTGGCAAAAACTGTATCCAATTGCTTTGCGATAGCAGCGAATTTCTCCTGCGCTTGTCGCAATTGTCCAATATTCGCAGTGTGCTTTTCTTTGATCAATAACAGGCTGGTTTGCAATTCCTTACCCTGGATTTCAAGCTCCTGAAAACGCTGCTCTGCTTGCTCCAACTGTCGGTTCAATTCGCTCAAAGCCTCCCGCGCCTGGCGCTTGGCTTCGATCTGTTTTTCGGCTTCCTGGATTTTCCGTTGCAGCAAGATGCCACGCGTAAGTGCGTAATGCTCGTTGCTCAGTTCCGGCGCAATCTGGGCAATTTTTTCTTCATATTGCAGAATTTTTTCAAACTGCCGCGCCACCTGACCGCTGAGTTCCTTGACCTCATTGCCAGCTAACTGCTCGATTTGCTGCGCGATTTCGCTCTGGCGGCGCAGTTGCTGCTGATGGTGCTGAAATATTTGATTGTATAATCGCTGTGAAACGTCAAGCTCTTCCTTGGCCTGATTTACAAAGGGTTTGAAATGCTTGTCGCGAAAGGGATGATGCGTAGAAAAACAAAGTGGACACGGCTCGCCCTCGACGAGATTGCTGCGGTCTTTTTCATAATTGGCGATCATCAACTGCTGTTCGTACACTTGCTGCTTGAATTCCAGCCGTATCTTTGCTTCTTCCCATGCCTCAAGCGATGACATCAACAATTTGTTGACCGCCAATTCTTCGTTTTGCAGGTTTTCGAGCTGCTCTTCGTAACCCGACAATTCATCCAGCAATTGTTGATACCCATCGGTCAGGTTTGCCAGTTGCTGCAAATTTTTTCGTTGCTCGCTGAGTTGTTCAATATCCTGATGCAAAAGCGTAAGCAACTCGCTGCGATCCTGCGCAAAATCTTCCGGCACCTGCGCTTTGAATTGCGCCCGAAGTTCTTTCAGTGCTGCCTGAATCTTTTCCTTTTCTTGACTCCAGTTAACTATTTGTTGCTCAATAGATTGCAGGTCTTTTTGTAAACTTTCACCTACACTCTGTAATTGCTGCTGTTCCCGCCAAAGGGTACGCGCTTCGTCGCGCTGGTACTCGATACCGGCAAGGTCGTCTTTGAGCGAAGCTAATTGATCGTTTTGTTGCAGCCAGTTTTTTGAATTAATAATTTGATTTTCAAGCTGTTGAATACCAGTGTTTAACTCCGAAAGGGACGCTTGTTGTTTTGCTAATGCCTGCTGCGTTGCATTGGTTTCCTGCTCTTTCTGGGCAAGCGCATGCGTTTTTTCCCGAATTTCAGCATCCAGGGCAATGACCTTGGTAAACAGCGGCTGACTTTTTGTGCATTCTGATTTTGTTTGTTGAAAATCAGCAGTTAATTGAGTCTGTTTTTCCTGAATGTGTTGCTGTGCGAACTGAAATGCCTGGATTTCAGCGTCCAATTTTTCAATGCCCGCTTGCAATTGCATGCGTCGTCGGATTTGTTGCAATTCGTTCTGGAGCGTATTGATCTGGGTTTTGAGTTGATCCGCGTCGATTTGCTTCGTTTGCAATTCGCTTTGCAAGTGCTGAATGTGGTTGGCATCTAATGTTTTCAGGAATTCGCGCTCGCGCTTGAGTTGTTGCAACTTTTCCTGTTCGAGCTTGTGTCGTTCAAAAGCAGCTTTGGAAAGCTGCGAATAAATTTCCGTGCCGGTGATGCGTTCCAGCAAATCGCTGCGCTCGCGCTCACCTGCTTTCAGAAACGCCGCAAAATCGCCTTGGGAAAGCAATACGGAGCGGCAAAAACGGTCATAATCCAAGCCGGTGGCTTCTTCCACTGCCTCGTCGGCTTCACGGATGCGCTGGGCGATAATCTCAAATTCCTGTTTCTGCGGATTCCACCTGGAAAACTCGCGCTCCGGCGGCTGAATTTTTCCGTCCAGTTGTCGTCGCGCGCGGCGCAGATTCCAGCGGGAACGATAAAAATTGCCATTCGCTTCAAACTCTACTTCCGCTAAGCTCTCCAC
>CAZQTF010000174.1:0-8234 GCA_964596135.1 uncultured Saprospiraceae bacterium
GCTCATGCGCAATGGCGGCTTCAAGCGCGTGTATCATCTGGACGGCGGCTGGAATTCGTGGCTGGAATCGAGTATTTAATATTAACCATTTAGCATTGACCACTAATCATTTGGCACTTAGCATTCATCAGGAATGACCTGTATTAAGTGAAAACAACGTGACAATTATCACTGTTTTTCTACTCTGATAGCCGTATTTTTGCAGCAAATTTGACAAAAATGGACTTAAAGCGGCTGATTCCTATCCTCGAATGGCTTCCAACATATACCAAAGCTCAATTCAAAGGTGACTTGCCCGCAGGCTTAACGGCAGGCATTCTGCTCATACCCCAGAGTATTGCATTTGCGATGATCGCCGGTGTACCAACGATTTATGGGTTGTACGCTTCTACCATCCCCATGTTTTTGTACGCCATTTTTGGCACCTCGCGGCAGTTGTCGGTCGGTCCGGTTTCGATTGTATCGCTGCTAACATTTACGGGCGTATCGATGATGGCAACTCCGCAATCAACAGAGTACGTATCGCTGACCATTTTGCTCGCGCTACTGGTAGGGGTGATTCAATTACTGCTGGGCGCTTTTCGCTTAGGTTTTCTGGTCAATTTTCTCTCCCATCCGGTGGTAAGCGGATTCACCTCGGCTTCGGCAATAATCATTGGCTTGGGTCAGCTGAAGCATTTGCTGGGCATTCAAATTCAAAAAGACGATTCGGTTTATCATATTATTCTGGAATCCATTCAACAAGCTGGTTCGATCAACTGGATCGCGTTTGGAATCGGATTTAGCGGTATTTTACTGATTATCATTTTAAAACGCATTAATAAAAACATTCCCAGTCCCTTGTTGGCGGTCATTTATGGTATTTTGCTGGTATGGGGATTCGGCTGGGCAGAGCAGGTAAAAATCGTAGGCGAGGTGCCAAGCGGTTTGCCTTCGCTGCTGCTGCCACAGTGGAACCTCGAAAGCATTCGCGCGCTGCTGCCGGTGGCGTTAGCCATTTCAATTGTGAGTTTTACCGAAAGCATTGCTGTAGCCAAAGCCATGCAGGCAAGACATAAGGACTATCAGGTACGCGCCAATCAGGAGCTGATCGCGCTGGGCGTGACCAATATCGGCGGCAGTTTTTTCCAGTCATTCCCAACCACGGGCGGCTTTTCCCGCACAGCAGTGAACGACCAGGCAGGGGCCAAAACGCAGATGGCTTCGATCATTACCGCTTCTTTGATTGTGATCACTTTGCTTTTTCTGACGCCACTGTTTTATTATCTACCCAAATCTATCGTTGCCTCGGTGATTATGGTAGCTGTGTATGGCTTGATTGATTACAAAGAAGCAATTCACCTTTGGCATACCGACCGCGCCGATTTTGCCATGCTGATGGCGACGTTCCTCGGTACATTATTTGTAGGGGTGGAAGAAGGCATTGCGGTAGGGGTCATTCTTTCGCTGGCAATGGTCATTTATCGTACCACCCGCCCGCATTATGCTGTGTTGGGGCGCATTCCGAATACCAGCATTTATAAAAACATAGACCGTTTTTCAGATCTGGAAAAGCGCGAAGATTTGCTTATCGTGCGGTTCGATGCGCAATTGTATTTCGCCAACATCAGCTTTTTCAAAGAAATGATAGATGAATTGGCAACAAAGCAGGGCAAAAATTTAAAAGCAATTATCATCAACGCAGAAAGCATAAACAGAGTGGATAGCAGCGCCCTGCACTTGCTCGAAGACCTGTTGCGAGAATACAGAAGCAGGGGGATAGAAATGCTGTTTACCAATGTGATTGGACCAGTACGCGACGCCTTCAGCCGTTCGCATCTGATCGAAAAAATCGGCAAACAAAACTTTTTTATGAATATAGCGGATGCTGTAGAATATTTTGATTCAAAAGCCAATAAAGAAGTTTTTGCGGAATATATTCATCAAACCAATGTTCATAAATAATTGAAATGAAGGCAATTGGTCATTGATATAATTTATTATACTCGTCTATAAAAATTAAAGACCAGCGATTTGCCATAGATAAAAATCATATACATTTTCGAACGAGTGCTTATCCTTAAATTTTCATCCGATCATGTTGAAATTCAAATACAGGCATAAAGCGCCCAAAAAAAAGGTTGAAAAGCTTCCTATGATTCTCCGCGACACTTTGGCGGTGGATCGCACCAGGCTTGCCAATCAGCGCACGCTGTTATCTTTTTTCCGCACAGGGCTTTCGCTTATCGTCACGGCGCTTGCCATTTTTGAATTCAAACAGGATGACGAGGCTTATCTTTTTTCGGCATGGGCTTTGATCGCTTTGGGCATTTTTGTGATTATCATCGGCTTCATCAGTTTTTTTGTTACCAAACGCCATATTGCCAATAGCTACACGTCCAACAATCAACACCATGCATTGCATACCGAGGAGTGACAAAAGTCATCTCTTCATGTGACCCGCATCACTTACCATTATCATTGACAGGACTAACTTTGTTGACATAATATCGAAAAATATTTCATTATGCATTGCAATGGCAGATGCCCTTAAAATAAGGGTCTTGTGTTTTAAATTAGACAAATAGGTCTTTATATATTTTCTAATGCATTCTGAACCAAATTTCACCATTCCTAATTTTTTAAAATCCATTTCAACTATGAAAGTAGAGCAAATCTATACAGGATGTCTGGCAGAAGCCGCTTATTACATTGAAAGCAACGGCGAGGCAGCTATTATTGACCCACTGCGCGAAACAGAGCCTTACATTGAGCGGGCAAAAACAGATAATGCCAAGATCAAATATGTGCTCGAAACGCACTTCCACGCCGACTTTGTATCGGGTCACCTGGATCTGAAGAAAAAAGCAGGTGCTACCATCGTTTTTGGACCAACCGCCCAGCCCAATTATGACGCTTATGTAGCCAAAGATGGCGAAGAGCTGAAGCTCGGTAACGTGACGATCAAAGTATTGCATACGCCAGGACATACGATGGAATCTACGACTTACCTGCTCCGCGATGAAAACGGCAAAGACTATGCCATCTTCACCGGTGACACCTTGTTCCTCGGCGATGTAGGACGCCCCGACCTGGCAGTAAAAACCGACCTGACTCGCGAAGACCTTGCTGTCCATTTGTTCGATAGCCTTCGCAACAAGATCATGCCGCTGTCAGATGAGGTGATCGTTTATCCGGGGCACGGCGCTGGCTCGGCTTGTGGTAAGAAAATGAGCAAGGATACCTGGGGTTATCTCGGTGATCAGAAGAAGTTCAACTACGCGCTGCGTACCGATATGACCAAGGAAGAATTTGTAAAAGAAGTAACCGAAGGTTTGGTAGAACCGCCGCAATACTTCCCGAAAAATGCGGTAATGAACAAAATGGGCTACGAAAGCTTCGACGAAGTACGCCAACGCGGCTTGCAAGCATTGAGCGTGCGCGCCTTCAAAGCAGCCTGGGAAGGAGAAAGAGACGCGCTGGTCATTGATGCCCGCCACCAGGATGATTTCTCCAAAGCGCATATTCCAGGAACGATCTTCATTGGTATCTATGACAACTTTGCTCCGTGGGTAGGCGCATTGATTCCTGATCTGAAAACACCGATCCTACTGGTATGCGATCCGGGTACAGAAGAAGAGGTAGTGACGCGTCTGTCGCGGGTAGGATACGACAATCCAATCGGTTATCTCGAAGGCGGTTTTGAAGCTTGGATAAAAGCCGGTGAAGAAGTAGATAGCATTCCGGAAGTAACGGCTGAAGAATTTGAAGCAATTTACAATAAGCAGAAAATCAACTTGTTGGACGTTCGTCGCGAAAGCGAGTACAACGCACAGCACATTAAAGGCGCTCAGAATTTTCCGCTGGATTTCATCAATAAGAATATGAGCCAGATAGATCGCGACAAGGAGTACTATCTGCACTGTGCCGGTGGCTATCGCTCCATGATCGCTGCTTCCATCCTGAAAGCGCGCGGCTTTGAAAAACTCATTAACATCAAGAGTGGTTTTAAGGCGCTGAGTGAAACCAAGCTGCCGACAACCGAATATGTAGAACAGATAACAGAGCTATAAACAAACATGATTTTTGGTGGTAAGGGTTGATCTGTTTTTCGGGTCGACCCTTTTTTTTTGGCATACCTACCATTTGATACCATTATCACTACAACATCCGGGGCGACCATAGCAATAGAGTGTGATTTCTATCACTGATGGATGGTGTAACACTGAGCTATTTTTGTGCCATGATTATCAAATTAAAAGCATTCAAAAAAATGAAATTACAGGATATTTTAGCGAAACCAAACGCAATCGTTGTAGATGTACGCGAGCCACTCGAGTTTTTCTTTGGGCACGTGAAAGGTTCCAAAAACATTCCTTTGAGCCGCCTTGCCAATCGCATCAGCGAATTCAAGCAAATGGAAGGTCCTATCGTGCTCGTATGCCGCAGTGGCAATCGCAGCGGGCAAGCATTAAATTTTCTTAAATCCAAAGGTTTTAAAAACGTGTACAACGGCGGTAGCTGGGGCGATGTAAAACGGCTGCAGCGAGCGTAGTGGTTTAAAATTAAAAAATACGACGAAATAAAAATTTGCAAAAAAATTGTTTTATAAATTCGTGACAATAAAAGATTGAACACCATGAAAGTAGAACAAATCTATACGGGGTGCTTAGCCCAGGGCGCCTACTATGTTGAAAGCGAAGGTGAGGCCGTGATCATTGATCCGCTGCGCGAAACCAAGCCTTATCTTGATAAACTCGAAACGGAGGGCGCTAAACTGAAATACATCTTTGAGACACATTTCCACGCTGACTTTGTATCGGGGCATCTCGATCTGGCAAAGGCAACCGGTGCGACGATTGTTTACGGACCTGGTGCAAAGACCCATTTTGAAAAATACGAAACCAAAGATGGCGAAGAATTGAAAGTGGGCAAGCTGACTTTCCGCGTGCTGCACACGCCTGGGCATACGCCGGAAAGCACGACGTTCCTGCTCCTGGATGAAAACGGCAAAGAATATGCGATTTTTAGCGGAGATACCCTCTTCATCGGTGATGTTGGTCGCCCCGACCTGGCACAAAAAGCAGGTAGCATCACCACCGAAGATTTGGCGGGCTGGCTTTATGACAGCCTGCGTTATAAGATTATGATTCTCCCCGACGAGGTACTTGTCTATCCGGCACACGGCGCCGGCTCGGCTTGTGGTAAAAACATGAGCAAGGAAACCTGGGATACACTGGGCAACCAGAAGCGCACCAACTATGCCCTGCGCGCCGATATGAGCCGCGAAGAATTCATCAAAGAAGTGACTGCTGGTTTAATGCCTCCGCCACAATACTTTGCGAAAAACGCGATGCTCAATAAAACAGGCTATGAAAACATTGATACCGTGCTGCAAAAAGGCGCGGTACCCCTCAGCCCGGATGCGCTGCAAGCCATTGTAGAAAGTGAAGATGCATTGGTATTGGATACCCGCCACGAGAGCGTTTTCCATGAAGGTTTTATTCCAAATTCTATTTTTATCGGTATTGATGGGAACTTTGCACCCTGGGTGGGCGCCTTGATTCCCGATTTGCAACAGCCGATCGTGCTCGTTTGCGAAGAGGATCGCGCCGAAGAAGTGGTTACTCGCCTCGCACGCGTGGGCTACGACAATACGCTGGGCTACCTGAAAGGCGGCATCGAAGCATGGCGCGCAGCCGGCAAGGAAGTGGATACGATTGAATCAATTTCCGCCGAAGAACTGGCAAAGCGCTACGTTGCCGGCGAAGCCCAGCATATCCTCGATGCGCGTAAGCCAACGGAATTTTTGTCGCAACATCTCAACGATGCTGCCAATTTCCCGCTGGATTATATCAATACCAACATGTACAAACTCAATCGCGATGAGACTTATTACCTCCATTGTGCTGGTGGCTATCGCTCCATGATTATGGCTTCGATTCTCAAAGCCCGTGGTTTTGAAAATGTCATTGACATCAAGGGCGGCTGGAAAGCCATCGAAGTCACCGAAGAATTGCCTAAAACCGAGTACGTTTGCCCGACCACAATTGCCCAGGAAGTGATTGACGCAGCGGTGGAAGCTGTTATTTAACATTTGTTGTGTCTCATTATAATAATAAAATAATACCGGCAGGCAGGTAAAATCGCCTGTCGGTTGTTCTAAAATCCAAACCTATGAAAACCAAGCTCGTACTTGCCGTTTTTGCCCTTGTATTTACAATAGCTTGCAACAAAAAGCAGGCTCCTGCCGAAGATCAATCTCCTACCGACAATATGGCAATCATTGAGCGCGGGCTCGAAATAGCCAACATTACGCAGGCAACGATGGGCAAGCAACTCAAGCAGGCAATGGAAACCGGCGGAGTCCCCAATGCGGTCAGCTATTGCAACGTAGCCGCTTACCCGATTGCCGACAGCTTGTCAAAAATTCACAATGCGGTCATCCGCAGAGTGACCGACAAGCCCCGAAATCCGGCAAATGCTATGAACGAGCGCGAGCAAGCGGTTTTCAATCAATTCAAAGACCAATGGGGGAAAGGACAGACCTTAAAGCCGATCGTGGAACAACTGGAAAACGGCGAAGTTGCTTTTCATGCGCCGATCGCTATCCAGACTTTGTGCACCAATTGCCACGGCAAATTAGGCGAAACCCTGAAGCCTGAACATTACGCCGTCATTCAGGAATTATATCCGAATGATCAAGCTATTGGTTATACCGAAGGCGACCTGCGCGGTATGTGGAGTATCACCATAAAAAAATAATAACTGACTAAATAAAAAATCATACAAAACACTGCGAGCGTTCAGTTCGCAGTGTTTTGTGTTTTCGCCAATGATCAAACTCAAACCTTCGTACTGACGAAAATCATCTTCGCAATGTGACCTTCATTACTGACCAGCATTCGTATTTGCTGCAATTTTGTAATATGATTTCACAAAATAGACTTGATTAAAATCACCTTGCATTTATTTATATTTAAATTAAAATTTTATTTATGGAAAATAATGTTGTTGTAAATTCAATGCCAAGAATCGGCGACAAAGCGCCGGATTTTACTGCAGTGACGACTACTGGTCCGCTGCATTTTTCTGAATATAACAAAGGAAGCTGGGTTGTAATGTTTTCGCACCCTGCCGACTTTACACCCGTGTGTACCACCGAAATGTCGGGCTTTGCCTTGGAAAAAAAGTGGTTTGACGAACGCAACACGAAGCTGCTCGGCTTGAGCATTGACAGCGTGCACGCGCACCTGGGATGGGTGAACAACGTTCGCGAAAAAACGGGTGTTTATTTTGACTTTCCGATCATCGCCGACCTTGATATGAAAATATCTCAGTTGTACGGCATGTTGCACCCCAGCGAAAGCACTACAGCTGCGGTTCGCGCGGTGTTCTTTATTGACCCGAATGGCGAAATCCGCCTGATCATGTACTATCCGCTCAATGTGGGACGAAATATGGAAGAAATCCAGCGTGCATTGGTCGCTTTGCAAACCGCCGATGAGAAAAAAGTGGCATTGCCATTGAACTGGAAACCGGGCGACAAAGCTATTGTGCCGCCGCCGAAAACGCTGAAGGAAATGGACGAACGCCTGGCAACTAAAGAATACGAAGTAATTGACTTTTATTTAGCCAAAAAAGATTTGAATTAATCCGATTTGTGTCAAAAGAGGCAGTTTCGCGCTGCCTCTTTATTTTTATTTGCATTACACATAGAGAAAAGCATATATTTGCAGGGATGAAAGCGATGGCATTATTACTGGCGGGTTATATGTTTCTGGGAAGTCTCTTCCCACAGGTAGATTTCAGCCAATTGCCAAAGGTGATTTACGCTTTCCAGCATTTCCAACAGCATCGGCAGGAAGAAACAAAAGCCGGACGAACGGTTTCGATCTGGCAGTTCGCAGAACTGCATTTCTTTCAGCCCAGCGAGCACGGGCATCAGCAGGAACACAATCAGTTACCCTTACATTCGCTAGGCAATGCATTCACAGCAGTCCCCATGCAATATCCTGTTTTATTGCAACTTACATTTGTAAAAAATATATCACGCCATTTTTATACCAATCAATCTCTTCATCTACCGGGTTTCCTTTCCGATATTTTCCGCCCGCCCTTATCTGAATTCGCTTTGCTGTAAATTTCAATATTTAGCATTCAGATAACTCGAATTCAATTGTTTACAAATGATAAAATCTATCATTGAGTTTTCCGTTCGGAATAAACTCATTATTGCCATGCTAACCCTGGGC
>CAZQTF010000175.1:0-8199 GCA_964596135.1 uncultured Saprospiraceae bacterium
ACTTATTGTGTTTATGTTATTACAAAATGGAGGCAGTAAAAATAGCGTTGTTATGATTTATTATTGTTCTTCCAGGATACGTTTTACATCCGTATCTGTAAAAATTCCCAAAAGCTTGTTGTCTTTTACCACCGGCAGACAACCTACGCCAAAATTCTCCATCAGTTGAATGGCACTTTTGATCGGCGTACCTGATGAAATCGTAATCAGGTTTTTTACCATCATGCTTTTGATGGGAAAATGCTCCCAGTGACTCGATAAAGATGTAAAGGAGCGTATATTAGTCGCCGTGACTAGTCCCACCAGATCGCCCTGCTGATCTTCTACCGGCAGATGCCGAATATTTTTCCATTCCATAATCGCCTTGACCAAAGCCAGCGGCTCTTCTTCTTTAATTGTAAACAAATCTGTACTCATGACCTGATCAACAGTGTCATTTTGCAGGTTGACCGCATAAATCGGTCGGCGATCTACGTCATCCCATTCATGTACGGGTACGCCGCTCTCCATGCGTTCGTGCATGCCCTGCGTCAACTTGTTGATGGCAATTCCCGGACCATAAGCATCCCTAAGGCAACGGAAATTGTGCACCTGCCACTGTGCGCCGTTCTGCTGTTTTAGAATCCGTTGTTCGACGATGCCAAGATAGCGATTGATATCCGAATCATTAAGACGAATATTATTCAAACCATCTCTGGCGATGGGCAATAATTCATCCAGGAGCAGTTGTTCGGCGGAGATATTTTTCCCCAGCCAGTCAAATGAAGCGTTCATTCCGATGCGGGCAGCGCGGTAGAAATTGTCTTTTGCAGAGCGGAAAGAAGCGATTTCTGATAGATTCCGGTAGCGTTCGGGCAATCCTTTGAGCAAGCCCAGCCAAAAAGCGAAATTTGCCATTTCATCCGCCACTGTAGGTCCAGCGGGAATGTACCTGCATTCGATGCGCAGGTGCGGCAAATCATTCGTAAGTCCATAACAAATGCGGTTCCAGGTGTACACGGTGCCGTTGTGCAGACGCAGCGCCCGAAGGTTGGGGATTTCGCCTTGTTTCAGACAATCGAGGGCATTCTTTTCAATTTTGGTGGAAAAAACCAATGGGAAACGTGTCAGATGCTCTTTAAACACTTCGGAAACCGAGGAATGTAGCCAACGATTGCCAAAATACACCCGCGACTGCCGGTCGCGCAGATGCCCCGTGTAAGATCTGGTATCTACACTTTGCTGGAACAGCGCAATTCTCGTTTCTGCCCAAAGTTCCCGTCCAAAAAGCAAAGGTGAATTGGTGCAAGCCGCCAGCAATGGTCCCGAAATCATCTGTGCCCAGTTGTAATTCGCTACAAATTCGTTGGGTTCAATTTGCAAATGCATCTGGAAGCTGGTATTGCAGGCTTCAAACAAAATACTTGGATTAGAAGCAATCAATTCATCCACGCCGATAATATGAATTTCAAAGTCACGACCTCGCATTGCCCGCATTGCATTGCTTAGGATACGATAGCGCTCTACTGGCGCCATGCATTCTTCCTGTACGTGCAGATGCGTGAGTGAAGGTAGAATACCCGTGAGTAGGACACTACTGCCCACATCCGAAGTTTTGTCGGACAGCGCTCCCAACAGCTCAAGCAGTTGTCTTTCTGTATTGCGCAGGCAATCCGATCGCATTTCAAAGGGATCGAGATTTATTTCCAGATTGAATTTTCCAATTTCCGTAGTGAAATGAGGATCGGTCATTGCCTCAAGGATGACAGGCGCCGTGAGTGCGGGATTGCCCTCATCATCAATCAGGCAAAGCTCTTGCTCCGCGCCAATGCGTTGTTTGCCTTTTTCAAACATCCCTTCGCGCAACATGATATCAAGCGCCTGAATGTCTTTTAGCACATGCACCAGATAATCATTGCGTTCGCTGAGGTGCTGAGCAGATCTGACGGATAAATCTCCCATAACTCAAAACATCGTTTAAAGGTTTTAAATACAAAACGCCAGGCTTGGGGCACGGGCACCTTGGGGATTACAATAGAAAAAGTCGCTCCTCCTTCTTGTCAATGGCAGCGAGGTGATTTAATCCATTTATTAAATATTTAATGCGGTTATTTAGTTTTCCTGCGTTTTATAAAATAAAATCGGAATTTTTGTCTGCAGTGCCATTTTTTTGGTAATACTTTGCAGAAAAATCCGTTGCCAGAAGTTGTGGTGTGGCGCATACATCACTAATACATCTACATCATACGTTTCCGCAAACTCTTCCAGTCTGTCCGTTATCGAATCACCTTTTACCTGATGGAAATTCACTTGCAACGCCGGTGCATTTTGGGTAAAAAACAGTTCAATATCTGCCAGTTTTGTCGTGCTGGCTTCACCGTTTCCTACGTGTACACAATGGAGCAACGGATGGAAAGGCTCCAGTACCTGCGCTGCTTTCCAGATATGATAAGGATCTGATTCATTCAATTCTGCAGCGTAAGCAATGATATCAATTTCCCCAAAATTTGCTTCGCCGGGGATCACCCACACCGAACAAGGTGCGTGCTCGATGACACCGGTGGTCACACTGCCAAAAGTTTTATCGAAAGCGTTGTGTTTTTCGCGTGTTCCCATGATGATGAGGTCGGCGTCATTCCGCTTGGCAATATCCCGAATGACCGTCACCGGATTACCGATCATAACTTCCGAGTGAATATTCGGTACGTGCTGAAACTCATGTGCCGCCTGCACCTGCGCCATGCCCAAGTCCACAAATTCCTTCAGCACAACTTTTGCCGCTTCGGCTTTATCCTGCATCGCCTTGGCTGCCATCACCGGAATGTCCATCGCCTGGTATTCAGGATAAATCACATGCAACAGCTCGATTTCGGCATTGTACTCATCTGCTACGTGCAGACAATAACGAAAGGCATTCTGCGCCGTTTCAGAAAAATCAGTCGGAAGCAATATTTTTTTGATGGCTTTCATGAATTATCGGATTTTATCTTCCGCAAGTAAAAATTTTTTGGATAATCTCAGGATGAGGAATGTCAGCGCTTGATTTGATTTTTGTCAGAAAGAACTGATTTGAAAAGTTTTATTGACAATTGTCTACCTTACCACCCATGCGTTGCTATTGGGGCAGTATTAATCGTCAATTTTTGGGGCGATGTAAAATCCATGACTAAATTGTAATTTGCAAAATATCTATCATTCTTATTGTCTAATATGCAAAAGTCTCACACCACCAAAATGAATAGGTTGCATCATATCCGAACTTCGGCTTGGCTCAGGCGCGCGCTGGCGGCGATGCTATCGGGATGCGTATTGGTTTGCACGGTCGGTGAATACTTGGTGGTAAATGCGGTGCAATGGGACATGCGCCGGGAAGTAAAAGCCCGGATACAGGCAGGCGTCTCTGCGCACGAACTGGCTATGGTAAAAATCTCAAAAAACAATCCGCCCCGGGATTTCGCACGCCGCAATGCCCGCGAAATAAAGTATCAGGGTAAGATGTATGATATCGTTAAACAGGAAGAACGCAGCGATTCCATCATCTATTATTGCCTTTTTGATGAGCGCGAAACGGCGCTTTACGCGAACATCGAACAACAAATCCGGGATGAATTAGCGCATAATCCCCAACGACAGCAGCAGGAAAAAGAATTGCTCCAGAAAATTCCCAAATTCTTTTTCTTGCATACGAATCCTGATTCTTTTGGTTTTAGGTGTTACTCCCGGAAACCAATGAGCCAGCAGTTTTTGCTGTCGGATGTTTTTCCTGAAATACTCTCTCCTCCGCCCGACATTCTTTTCTCCTAAGTCTCTTTTTATTTGAAGTTTTCCTAACCCTGCTGTTGCTGGACATTGGATATCTGATGTCCGGTGTCTGGCATTATAAATAAATTCAACATGAAACATTTCCTACTTGGAAGTCTTTTCATCCTATTATCATTTCAGGCAATGGCGCAAACGGTGCGCGTGGTGGATCGTTCCTCGCTGAAACCTCTGGAGTACGTGACCGTGTACAACCCCAAAACGCAGACATCTACCCTGACGGATGAAAAGGGGTACTTTGATCTGGCTGTATTTGCCGATGCAGATAGTATTGCTTTTTCACTGATTGGCTTTCATCCATTGACATTAAGTTTAGACGATATTCGCAATAATAAATTCTTGATTAAAATGAGCGAAAGCCGCATTGCGCTGAGCGAAGTGGTAGTGGCTGCCAATCGCTGGGAACAAAACAAAAGCGAAGTTGCCCAAAAAATTACCTCCATTCAGGCGCGGGAAATTGCTTTCCAAAATCTGCAAACGGCCGCAGATTTGCTCACGGCGACCAATCAGGTGTTTGTTCAAAAAAGTCAGCTCGGCGGTGGCAGCCCTATGATTCGGGGTTTTGCGACCAACCGCGTGTTGCTGGTGGTGGATGGCGTGCGCATGAATAATGCCATTTACCGCAGCGGAAATTTGCAAAATGTTATTTCCTTAGATGCTGGCTCAGTGGAAGATGCCGAAGTAGTGTTTGGTCCTGGCTCGGTGATTTACGGCTCCGATGCCATCGGCGGCGTGATGGATTTTCATACGCTGACGCCGCGGCTGTCTTCCAACGATAAAGTGCGTTTTTCCGGGAATGCCCTTACCCGTTGGTCGAGTGCCAATGATGAAAAAACCGGTAGCTTCAACCTCAACATCGGCGGCAGCCAGTGGGCAAGCGTCACGAGCTTTAGTTATGCTGACTTCGGCGATTTGCGCATGGGTAGCAATGGTCCCGATGAGTATCTGCGCCCGGAGTATCAGATTCGTCGCAATGGAAAGGATGAAATTGTTCCCAACGACGATCCGAAAAAGCAGATTGCCAGCGGTTATAACCAGTGGAATATGTTGCAAAAAGTGCGTTTTCGCCCGAGTGAAAACTGGGATTTTACTTACAATTTTCAATATTCTACGACCTCTGACGTGCCCCGATACGACCGCTTGATCGAGTATCGCAACGGTAGATTGCGCGATGGCGAGTGGTACTATGGTCCGCAGCAGTGGATGCTGCACAGTTTGCAGGCGACGCACTTTGGGCAAGGTAAACTGTACGATCGCGTCCGCCTGACGCTGGCGTATCAGGATTATGAAGAAAGCCGGCATGATCGCGCGTTCGGGCGCACGAGCCGCAACAACCGTACCGAAAACGTAAAGGTCTATTCAGCGAATCTCGACTTCGATCGGGAGTTGAACGAGCGTAGCAATTTGTTCTACGGGCTGGAAGCGGTTTATAATGATGTCCGTTCTACCGCTTTTGGTGAAAATATTGAAACCGGCGCCACCGAGCCTATTTCTACCCGCTATCCCGATGGCTCCATCTGGCAATCATATGCAGCCTATTTGAGTTATAAAAACAACCTGAGCCAACGCTGGACGCTGCTAGCCGGCGCGCGCTACAATCAGGTGTTGCTGAATGCGTCTTTTGACAAAGCCTTCTATCCTTTTCCGTTTGAGAAAGTGGATATCAACACCGGCGCTTTGACCGGAAGCTTGGGGCTGGTATTTCGACCAGCCGACGACTGGCAATTCAACCTCAATGCTTCTACGGGTTTCCGGGCGCCAAATGTGGACGATATTGGCAAGCTTTTTGACTCCGAGCCGGGCAATGTGATCGTGCCGAATCCCGATCTGGAGTCGGAATATGCTTATAATGTGGATTTTGGTTTTGTAAAATCCTTTAACAATAAAATCCGATTAGATGTCACTGGTTTTTACGCCATCCTCAACAATGCCATCGTACGGCGCGATTTTTCCTTCAACGGGCAGGATAGCATCGTGTATGATGGCGAACAAAGCCGCGTGCAGGCATTGCAAAATGTAGCTCAAGCCAAAGTATATGGACTTCAGGCTGGTATGGAGGTGGATTTGAATAGGCAATGGTCGGTGGCCAGTTATCTTACCTGGACTCAAGGCGAAGAAGACGATGAAGAAACGGGCGAATCGGTGCCATTGCGCCACGCACCGCCGTTGTTTGGTTCCACTTACGTCAATTTTGAAACGGATCGCTTGCGGGTAAGTCTGTACGCCCAGTACAACGGGGAAATTGCTTACGAAGACCTCGCTCCATCGGAGCAAGCCAAACCGCATATTTATGCTGTTGATGACAATGGAAATCCGTATGCTCCGGCGTGGTTCACCTTTAATTTAAAAGCGAGCTATCAATTGAACCAGATTTTGCAGCTCAACGCTGGATTGGAAAACATCACCGATCAGCGGTATCGCCCTTATTCTTCGGGCATCGTAGCATCCGGTAGAAACCTGATACTGGCATTGAGAGCAAGATTTTAAAAAATACCTTGTGCCGCATCTTAGAGATGCGGCACAAATTTACATTACAACTAAATAGCATCTAAATGCAGAAAGAAAAAAATGCGCGTCAAAAGCAGGCAAAGGTGTTGCGTTTTTTCCGGAAAATTCATAAAGTAACGGCATCGTTAACTTTTATTGTGTTTTTTGTTATTGCAATAACCGGATTATTATTAACCTGGAAAAAACATTCCGGCGGCATAATTTTGCCCGATACTCAAAAAGGTACTTCGACCAACAAAAAAGAATGGCTTGCCCTGGATACCTTAGAAACTATTGCTATTCAAGAACTTGCAGAACACAATCCAAGCTTATCGCCGGAAGTAGATCGAATTGACGTGCGCCCTTCCAAGGGCGTGATGAAGTTTACATTTACCGAACATTATTATGAAGTGCAAATTGATGCCGCCACCGGTAAAGTCATGCATATAAAAAAGCGCTATTCCGATTTGTTTGAACAAATCCATGATGGCTCCATTATGGATCGGGCTTTCAATATTAACGATGGCTGGTTTAAGCTGACTTATGCCAACATTGCCGGTTGGTCGTTGCTCCTTTTTACAGTCACCGGTTTCTGGCTGTGGCTCGGACCCAAAGTAATGCGACGAAGCCACTAAGTAGGTGGTTAAAAACATTACACAATGTATTCAGTTTAAGTTAAAAATCATTCACTCCCTTTCAAGAACTGCCGAAGCGCCTGGATTTGCTTCCGATCGGCAAGAATGATAAAACTTGAAGCAGGGATGATCGCCGTATCAGGTTCCGGATTGACAATAAAATTTCCATCGGGTTGTTTAAATCCAATAATATTTGCGCCAGTTGCTTTGCGCAGATGCATTTCGCGGATGGTTTTGTCTTGCAGATTGGGCGGCAGCGAATCATAATGAATTTCTTCAAAAGCAATATCGGACTGATAGTCGCGGGTGATATAAGAAAAAAATTCTACTGCGCCGGGTTTGCCTATGAGCATTGCCATGTAAAAGCCGCCGATTTGCTCTGGCATGACCACATGATTGGCACCGGCGAGGCGTAATTTTTTTTCCGATTTTGCGTCGGAGGCGCGGCTGACGATCATGATATCTGCATTCATCTGTCGGGCGGTAAGTACCGTATATACATTGTTTACATCATCTGGCAGCGCAGAAATAAGCGCCTGGGCTTTTTTGATACCTGCTTTTTCCAACGCTTCATCATGGGTGGCATCATCTTGCACGTAGAGCAATTGATCCTCACTTTTCTGGATTAAATCAATTTTTTCGGCATCCGAATCAATAATGACAAACGGGATACTGTGTTTTTGCAAATGTATGGCAATTTCCTTGCCGTATCTGCCATAGCCGCAAATGATAATGTGTCCTGACAATTTTTTAATACTTTTATTGATGAGATTGAGGTGCATATCCTTGAAAATTTCTCCCTGCACCACATAATAACTAAATACCGCCAAAATATATGCAAATACGCCGATATTATTAATGATATAAAAAGAAGTAAATAATTTGCCGGCTGTATCTAATGGGCCTACTTCTGTGTAGCCTACCGTTGAAATCGTAATGACCGTCATATAAAATGCTTCTACCAGAGTATATTCTTCGATGAGCATAAATCCCAGGATCCCAACCAAGAGGTCGAGTGTCAGCAAACCGATCGCCACGCGCACGCTGAGAAAAGAAGACGGAACAGTAAACAGATTCCACTTTTTGAGGAAAGAGGTGCGACTCATGCACGCTTTTTTTTCAAAGATAGATCGCAAAATTGGAACTCAGAAGCGGAAAGTAGTTTAAAAATCAGGATGGTTCAAAGTTTGATTTATTTTTTAATGCAAATGTAGATTGATATATATGAAATAATCAAGATTTGATCTTTCAAACAAATGTCTTTAGTCAAAAGCAAATA
>CAZQTF010000176.1:0-8066 GCA_964596135.1 uncultured Saprospiraceae bacterium
GGCAGTGTCAGTACTGTACCAGCGGATGCCAGAGACCCAAAAATAAAGAACAGGTTCACAAACAGAGCAATAACCGAGACGACCCCGCCCCCTGCATAATAAATAATCATGAAGATCAAAACGCCCAAGAATGCGAAGCCAATTGCCTTTAAGCTTTTGTTGATGTTATCTTGCCCCAGCGATGGACCCACAAGGTTTTCGCTGATGATGCGCGTTTCTGCCGGTAGCTTGCCGATTTGCAGGATGTTGGCGAAGTCCTGTGCCTCCTGAATGGTATAATTGCCTGTAATAGAGGAATTTCCACCAGTAATCGGATTTATCACTCGTGGAGCAGACACCACTTCATTATCGAGCAAAATGGCGATCTCGCGGTTGTTGTCTTGAGCTGCTTTGGTCGTCATTTGCCCCCAGACTTTCGCACCGGCGTTATCCATTTTCAAAGAAACGCTTACGCTTCCGTTTACAGGGTCTGTTTCCGGGCGGGCATCAGTAACGGATTCGCCACTGAGCAGTGGTTTGTCTGAACCGCGCTCGAGGCGTATGGCGTACAATTCGTACTGGTCGGTTTCTTCACCGGTTTCAAAATTGACAGAAGGATCTTTCGACCAGCGGAATACCAGATCAGGCGGGAATAATTCCTTGATTTCCGGGCGATTCAGTAGTGAATCCAAAATATAGCTGCGCTGGTTTTTTCTGGCGGTACCCATGACTGCCAAACCATTGGCGCCGGTAGAATTCAGGGTGAATACATCAAACAACGGTCCCTGGTTGATATTGGAAGGCGCGAAAATCGTATCAATTTTGGCAATCTTCGTTTTGTCTTGATTTCCAAGTGAATCAGTGACGTAGGTCGTGTCTACGCGCAGAATTTCCTGCTTGACTTCACCGGAGCCAACGATAGCCGCCAGTTTCTGATTCGCATCAATAAAACCTTGCTGGATGCCGGCATCGCTGATGCGAT
The DNA here is from genome assembly GCA_964596135.1 of uncultured Saprospiraceae bacterium. GTDB lineage: Bacteria > Bacteroidota > Bacteroidia > Chitinophagales > Saprospiraceae > JADJNW01. The sequence continues at coordinate 962 of CAZQTF010000176.1, forward strand.
AGACATTCCAGAATTCCAGTTTGGCGGCCGCCTGCAGGAAGTTGCGGGCGCGTTCGGGGTTGTCAATCCCTGGCAATTCCACTACGATTAGGTCGCGCGCAGCATCGAGCGATACATTGGGCTGGGTAACGCCCAGTTTGTCAATACGTTCTTTGAGCAGTTTGAACGTCAGGTCAACCGTTTCGTCGGCTTTTTCGCGGATAATACGCACCACTTCGCCATCGGATGTCTCGAAGTTGATTTGATCGCGAAGGGATTCGTTTCGCGCGAAGATCGGCGCCAGAGGTTTGCCCTTGCCGGCTTCGCGATAAGCGTCAGCAAACAGGGTTACGAAATCGGATTGCTGGGCTTTCTGCGCCTCGGACGCTTTTTCCAACGCTTCTAAAAAGGTAGGATCTTTGCTATCATTGGCTAATGCGCGAATGAAATCGCGCAAATCTACTTGCAGCACGACGCTCATACCGCCTTTGAGGTCAAGCCCCAAAGCCAGTTGCTGCCCTTTCAGTTCCTGGTACGTCCAGGATTTCAGCAGCGGAACTTTCAAAACCTCTTCGGAGGACATGGAGTCCAAAAACGCCGTCCTCTTCTCTTTGAAACAAAGAGAATTTTCCCCTTCACCCGGGCAGGCTGATTTCGCATACGCATCTGCATTTCTTTCCACCCGCTGCGTTGGCAGAATGAAAAGGTACTGTATGATGGTCACCAGCGTCAACACCACCAGGAAGAACTTCACAATGCCTTTGCCTTGCATAACTTCCGTTTTACCTTTTAGAATAGTTAGAAAATCATATTACTTGGAGGTTCTAAATCATTGATTTAGAATGCCTTTTTAAAAAACTCCGCAAATATACGAGAATTTTCTGGTTCTTTTGCAGAAGCGCAAAGGTAATTAGTTGTTTGAAATGTGCAAATGTATTTGGAAAGTTTAAAAAGTTTGTAAATACGAAAGTATAGATAAGAAAAAGCAAAAACGTCCGACGCTGTAATCATTCCTCTGCCCGGTAGGGTACTCTCGCCACAATCGAGCGACCCAGCGTGAGTTCATCGGCATATTCCAGTTCACCGCCGAAAGAAACGCCCCGGGCAATGGTGCTGATTCTGATGCCAAAATCTTTTAGCTTTTTTGAAATATAAAAAGTGGTGGTGTCTCCTTCGATCGTAGGATTCACAGCCATGATGATTTCCTGGATTTCGCCTTGCCGGATGCGTTGTACAAGCGAATCAATATTCAAATCGTTGGGACCAATGCCTTCGATCGGGGAAATGACGCCGCCCAGTACATGGTACAGCCCCCGAAATTGTGCAGTGTCTTCGATCGCCATTACATCGCGGATGCTTTCTACTATGCACACCACGCTGCGGTCGCGGTGCGGATCGGCGCAAATACTGCACAGTGAATCATCCGACAGGTTGTGGCAGGTTTCACAAAACTTGATACGCCGACGCATATTCAAGATCGCCTCGGCAAATTGTTCCACCTGCTCTACTGGCTGGTTGACCAAATGCAGCGCCAGGCGAAGCGCTGTTTTCTTTCCAATGCCAGGCAGGGTGGCAAAGGCGTTGACCGCCTCTTCTATTAGTTTGGATGAAAAATTCATAACTGCAAATTTACAAAGAAACCTACATCCGCGATGTTGATGAAACACATTTCTGTACTCAAAATGGCTGTTGGTATGTCAAAAAATACCAAATGTGTACTTGTTGGTCAATTTTGTGTTACGCGCTAAAATGTTTGGCGTCACAATATCAAAACCAAAATAGCGACTATGAAAACATTTCTGACCGAATATTTCTATTACACCCGCACGGAGCGAAACGGTGCTTTGGTACTCAGTGTACTTTGCGTTATGCTGTTTATTGTGCCACAGTTTTTTCCTTATTTTTTACCGACACCGGAGTCACCCGATTTTGACGTCCTATTTGCCAGTTCGGAGCAATCGGCTGCGATGGAAGTATTGCCTGATGAAACAGACCTTGCCCTGTTTGAATTTGATCCTAATACCGCGACCAAAGAAGACTTCATACTTCTGGGCTTGTCGCCAAAGTTGGCGCAGACGATCGTTAATTATCGCAACAAGGGCGGAAAGTTTTATCGGGCGGAAGATTTGCAGCGAATTTACACCATGACGGAAAAAGATTATGATCGTCTGGCGCCGTACATTCGGATTGGGGCACAACAAAAACAATGGACAAAGAAGCAGGATTATCTTCGGGAACAAGCGACGGTTGTTTTGTTTGCATTCGATCCCAATACTGCCACAAAAGCGGATTTTCAAAAGCTGGGCTTGTCGGAAAAAATTTCTGGCAACATTGTGAAATATCGTGAAAAAGGCGGCACCTTCCACAAACCGGAGGATTTGAAAAAAATCTATGGATTGAGCGAACAAGATTATCAAAGACTCGAACCCTACATATTACTGCCTGAGCAATTCCAGCCCCAAATGAAAACACCGGTTGCCACAACATCTGTACAATCACCCGATTTTTCTTCGCGGGCAACAAAATCGGCTGTTTCCATTGATATCAACCAGGCGACGATCGAAGAATGGCAGCAACTGCACGGTATTGGTGCCGCTTTTGCCAAGAGAATTGTGGGATTCCGCGAAAAACTTGGCGGCTTCAGCAGCATCGGGCAGGTGGCGGAAACCTATGGCTTGCCCGACAGCACCTTTCAACAAATTAAACCCCAGTTGATTTTTTCACCGGTGTTTCGGAAGATTGCCATTAATAAAGCAAGCGTGGAAGAGCTCAAAGCGCATCCTTACATTGACTCCCGGCTGGCGGCGGCTCTTATCAGCTACCGAAATCAGCATGGAGCGTTTTCTTCGGTGGCGGATGTTGCCCGGTTGAAGGCGCTCCCGCCCCCCCTGCTGGAAAAATTGAAACCGTACCTGAGCTTCGATTGAGATCAATTACGTGCCTCTGATCGGATACGGTAAGATTTGCTTAATAGTACCTTTATATTCGGCTGGGGCGATTCAATCGCCTCCGCTTTTCAATGTATAACGAAGATGCCATACGTAGCCACTACGACATTCTGCTGATCAACATTTTCGGGGTTATTGGTATTATATTGTAACTTTGTTTAATCAAAACCCATTTGATATGAAATATTATATTTTTATAATGATAATAATTCTGGCGCTTGCTTGCAATAATACGGGATCACAAGTGCAGGAAAATACCGCTCAGTTGGTTGCCGCTAAATTCTTGGAGGTCAAACCTACGAGTCCCTTGGACAAATACTGGTATCAGGGCAAAGCAGAGGTGACGCGCTATGAATTGCAGCAAAATCGCTACCGCAATGTGCATCCCGGCGAGGTAATTCTAGTGCAGGTGACCGAAGATTTTCTGACCGACAAGCAGGTAAAAAACGACAACTACCAGAATTCCAATTCAGTCGGTGTACTGAAAACCAATATGATCCGCCGTTTTACAACAGGATTGTACGATTATTCGATTATGGTTTCGGTGTTCACACCAACTGATACGGAAAAATATCTGCAAACGTTGAAGGTAACCACTTCTACGCAGGATTGGTGCGGACACACTTTCATGCAGCTCAACTGGCGGAATAATCAGTACCAAACGCAGATTCGTTCTTATTTTGAAAATGAAGCCGATGAAGACTTTGCGGTGCCTTATGCCATGCTGGAGGATGAGTTATTTAATCGCATTCGCATGAACCCGGAGGGGCTGCCAACCGGCAAGATCAAAATATTGCCAAGTTTGCACATTGCGCGCCTGTTGCATAAGCGTTTTCAGCAGGTAGATGCCGATGCCTCTTTGAAAAATTACAGCGGAAACGATTTCGAGGGCGACAATCTGCGCGCTTATCGGGTGGAATTTTCCGAGATCAACCGCACTTTAGAGATTGTTTTTGAAAATGAATCACCATACCAAATTGTGGGCTGGACGGAACGCTACCCCAGCTTCGACGGGCAGATTCGCACTACGATCGCCAAACGCACCAATACGATGGTCACACCTTACTGGCAGCAAAACAGTTTGTCGGACACGGCAAAACGCAAAGAACTTGGGGTGGAAGGTTTATAGGTAGAAAAAGCGAGGTCGTTTTTAAGTGGAAAGCGCGGGCAGTCGGATTTCTTCGGGCAGGGTACTTTCGGAGAAAGTATAAAGCTCCAGTTTTTCGCGTTTTCCTTTTAGTTCGATGATGCCAACCCGCATTGGATTAAAATCACTGGGCGGAAGGCTGAGTTTGTCTAACAAGTATTTGGAAATCAAAATCTTAACGCCGTACCGGTTGCAAACTGCCTGAATGCGATGAGCCGTGTTGAGTACATCACCAGAGAAAACGATATCTTTTTTAATAACGCCAATTTCACCAACCGTAACTTCGCCACAATGCAAGCCGGCTTTGAACTCCGGCACTAAACTATATTTTTCGCGGTAGCGCGCAGACCGCAGGCGAATGGCTTCCTGCATGCTGTAAAAACAGCGCAGGCAATTGGCATTCTGAATACCCCTTTTCATCGTCCACGAGATAACAATTTCATCTCCAACGTATTGATAAATTTCGCCGTTGGTGTAAATAATCGAATCGGTGATGTCTTTGAAAAAATCGTTGAGCAGATCAAAGAAACGAATATGCCCGAGCCTTTCGGCTATCGTCGTGGAAGATTTCATATCCACAAACATAAAAATGCGTTCTTCCTGACGGGGTCGGTGATAACGTCCCATGATCAGTTTCATCAACATTCCCGGACCGTATTTGTCATTGACATGCAGCAGGATAATGGTAAGAAAAGCTACGATAGACCAGAAAACCAGATTTTTCAGGTAAAACGAACTTTGCACGAGGTCAGTGGCTTCTTTCACAAAATCAGAATTGAGCGGAGATTTGCCCGATTCCAGGCTCAAAAAAACATCATAAGCTACGACAAAAATACCGAAGTTGATCAGCGAGATAACGGCACTGTTTACTAGAATCGTCACGCCGAAAGCCTCGGTACGAAAGCGTTCCCGCAGGAAAAACACGAGAAACGACCCCGCTACGATACCCGCTGCAAAAGCCGACAGCGTATTCACCCAGAAATAACGCTGAAAATTGTACATGCCGGTAGGTTCTACATATTCGCTGCCGGTCATCACGTGGGTATTCAGCGCATCCAATGCGCCAAGTAATGTCCATGCTACGATGATCCATACCAATCGTCCCAGTTTAATTCTGCGTCTGCCGGCTTGCAGTATTCCCATAGTTTCTGGATTTCAGGTGATTTATAGAATAGAACCATCTTGCTATCTTTGATTCTTTACTTTAACAAATCACCCAACGTCTTTTCAACAAAATTAACGAAATTATTCAGAAGCCGAAGAGACGTTTAGGTAGAATGCGTGTAAAAGACTATTTTAGCAACCTATTTCAAATCAAAACCACAGCATGTTAGCTCGACTTTTCAATGTGGATACCGCTTTGTTGACGCCCCGTACCGTGGTGCGCCGCTTCCGCGAAGGAGAAGGAGATATTCTGCATAATTTACTGGAAGACAATCGCTTGCGTATCAGTGGTGTATTGCCGCAAACGATCGAAATCGTGCCCGATAAAGAAAGCGCCGAGATGTACGTGCGCGAAAAAATCGCCGCCTGGCTGCGGCAGAAGGAGTTTTGCTTTGGCGTTTGGGAAAACAAAAACGCGCTGCTGATTGGCTTCGTTCGGCTATATCATATTGACTGGTCGGTTCCTTCCGCCGATATTACATTCTTTATTGATCGTAATTTTGAAGGGAAAGGCATTATGACCGAAGTGGTGCAAACCATAATGCGCTTCGCGTTCAGCCAGTTGGAAATCGAAAAACTCCGGCTACGTACTGCCACTGACAATTATGCGACGCAACGCCTTGCCCGCAAATGCGCTTTCCGTCGGGAGGGCGACCTGCGTTCGGAGATTCGCCGGCCCAGTGGCGAACTGGTGGATGTAATGCTTTTTGGATACACCAAAGCCGAGTATGATAAGGTTTAAGATACCATGATGTAATGATTCATTAATCCGTCGCTACATGATGTTTTATTTTTTTCGATTGCTGGTTTGCATGATAATTGTTTTTCCTACCTATAGTCAGCAGCCGATTTTATTACAAAATCCCTCGTTTGAAGATGCGCCCGGTGCCAGCCGCATGCCGTGGGGTTGGTTTTACTGTGGCGATATGGGCGAATCCCCGCCAGATGTGCATCCTTCGGGCAATTTTGGCGTAGCATGTGCACCGAAGCGCGGCTTCACTTACATTGGTATGGTGGTGCGCGACAACAATACCCGGGAGGGCGTGAGCCAATGGCTTAGCGAGCCTTTGCAAGCCTGGCAGTGTTATGAATTCTCGCTGTTTGCGGCGCGCTCGGCGCATTATAGAAGCCTGAGTCGCACTACCGGGGAAGAAACTGATTTCAATCAGCCCGTGCGTCTGTTTATTTGGGGCGGGCAGTTGAACTGCGACCGGCAAGAGTTGCTGGCGGCTTCACCATTGATCGCGTCCACCGATTGGAAGGAGTATGTATTTCATTTTCAAGTACATAAGAATTACGATCGCCTGTTAATCGAAGCGCAATACGCCGAAGGCGCCGTGCCGTATTGCGGCAACGTGTTGCTCGATCATGCCTCGCCGCTGGTACCGATTGATTGTAACAATCAACAGATCATCGCAAAGATTGATACGATTAAAATGGTAGATCAGATAAGCAAAGAAACATTGCGAAAAACGCTGGAAATTCTGACCGCGCAAGTAAAATTCTCCACAATTGATCGGCACCCTGAGCAGCATGTCTTTTATTTATCAAGCGGTGAATTATATCAAGGCAACCGGTATTTATATCAAATCGTGCAAATTATGATGTTGTTTCCTGAAAGAAAGATTACTTTTTATATCATGGAAGGTAATAAACAATATTTCCGCAGCACAATCGAAGCTTTGCATAAGGAATTGATGTTCAATGGTTTGTCGTACGAGCAATTTGTAATCAAGCGTTTGAAAAAAACCGAGGGTAAAGTAGGAGGGGAGTTGAGGATCGAAGTACGGTGAGTATGCAAAAACTGTCAGGTCTTAAAATTTCCCCGTACCTTTGCCAAAAAACACAAGCATTTGTGAAAATCATC
>CAZQTF010000177.1:0-7927 GCA_964596135.1 uncultured Saprospiraceae bacterium
TGCTTTTGACTAAAGACATTTGTTTGAAAGATCAAATCTTGATTATTTCAGTTTATTTTAAAAGTCAGATATTAAATATGTTATGATCCGATCGCTTTTCCCCGCATCGCTTCGGCGATGGTTTTGTCCATAGCACGGTGGGCGAGGGGAGAGGAGTACGCGTTTAATTCCTGGATAGCGTTGTTAATCAGGTCCTTGTCTTCGTTTTGAGTGGCCTCCAGCAACGCTTTAGCGAGCTGTCGGGTTGTGGCGATCTCTTCCTCCGAGAGAATGGCTTCATTTTGCTGAATAAATTTCTCCGTTGCGTTCAAGATGTGATTGGCTTCATTGCGGGCTTCAAGCAGAGCGCGCACATTCATATCTTCCTGCGCGTGGCGGATTGAATCGAGCAGCATGCGTGCCATCTCCTCCTCGCTGATGCCGTATTGGGATTTAATTTCAATTTCCTGCTCAATGTTCGAGCGGAGTTCTTTGGCTTTTACCTTCAGAATGCCATCGGCATTTAGAATGAAGTGAATCTCGATTTTGGGTAACCCGGCAGGCATTGGCGGTATGCCTTTAAGGATGAACTCACCCAGCTTGCGGTTATGTTCCACCAGATCGCGCTCGCCTTGATAGACGGCGATTTTCAGGTTGCGTTGCCCGTCCACCGAGGTGGTGTACTGTCGTCCTACACGGGCAGGCACTTTCGAGTTTCTGGGCAGGATGACGTCCATCAGCCCGCCAACGGTTTCGATGCCCAGCGATAGAGGGGTGATATCGAGCAGCAACACGTCTTTCTGGTTGCCAGCAAGGATATCCGCCTGAATAGCGGCACCTAACGCGACGACCTCATCGGGATTAAGTTTGTCGAAGACTTCTTTACCAAAGAACTGACCAACCATTTCTTTCACCAGTGGCACGCGGGTAGAACCGCCTACCATAATCACGTGGTCAATGTCGTTGGTAGTTAGATTGGCGTCTTTGAGTGCGTTTTGGCAACATTGGATGGTAGTGCTCACCAACGGTCGGACCAATTCATCGAACTTTGTTTTGGAAATTGAACAAACGATATTATCAACACGGTTTTCGTATAAGTCATTGCTACTCAGGTGTTTTTTAGCACGTTCTGCTTGCAGGCGCAATGCTTGGCTCAGTTCTTTATCGCTGGTTAGCAGTTGTTTGTCAAGACTATTGTTGCCGATCCAGAAATCTACGATTGCCCGGTCGAAGTCGTCGCCACCGAGGAAGGTATCGCCATTGGTGGAAAGTACCTCAAAGATGCCATTTTCAATTCTCAAAATAGAAATATCGAAAGTGCCGCCACCGAGGTCATAGACCGCTACGGTTTGGTTGTCGTTTTTATCCAAGCCAATGCCGTAGGCAAGACTGGCGGCGGTTGGCTCGTTCACGATACGCAGCACATCGAGTCCTGCCAGTTTTCCGGCATCACGGGTTGCCTGACGTTGCGCGTCATTAAAATAGGCGGGCACCGTGATGACTGCCCGGCTTATGGTTTCGCCCAATTCGGTTTCGATGCGGCGCTTGAGTTCTTTCAGAATTTCTGCGGAGAGTTCAATAGGCGTATAAAACTTATCTTTTACGCGAATTTTTACGAGGCTTTCGGTATCTTCGTCAATAATTTTATAGCCAAAATATTGCTCAAAATCCTGTACATCTTTGTAAGATTTGCCCATCAAACGCTTCACGGAATAGATTGTATGCTGCGGATCGGTGATGAGCTTTTCTTTGGCGGCATCGCCTACTATAATGCGTTGATTCTCTGTAAAATGCACCACAGAAGGCACCAGTGTGCTTTTACCGTCTTTGCCTTTTACCGCGACCGCCTGCCCATTCTTTATGTATGCAACAAGGCTGTTGGTGGTGCCAAGATCAATCCCGACAATCAGATCGCTATCTTTTTCAAGCGTTCCTTCTTTCAGGTTTATAGAGAATTTTGCCATGATCAAAAGGTTGTTGTTGATAATGCGTTTTTTGAGGTATCTACGATCAAATTTGGGGATCGTAAAGTTACTGTACAAACATTATTCTTCAAAAGTTTGTTTGGAAGAGCCAGATTCGGATTGGAAGATGTCATGATAAAAAATAACAATTAACAACGATTAATATTAGAGATAAAAGGTTGATTTATGCTACTTTTGCAATCAAACGCTTAATACCAATGGCTACCCAAAAAAATCAACAGACTACGTCCCACATTCTGATGGTGCGTCCGGCAAATTTCGGATTTAATGAACAAACTGCCGAAAGCAATGCTTTTCAGCGGAATGACAGCGACCTTACTCCAGCAGAAATCAAGAAGAAAGCAATCCAGGAATTCGATGATTTTGTGCATTTGCTCCGGCAAACCGGTGTGGATGTGATCGTGGTAGAAGACACCAGCAGCCCCGTCAAAACCGATGCGGTTTTTCCCAATAACTGGGTGACATTTCATGCCGATGGTACGATCATCACGTATCCGATGTACGCTGCAGTACGTCGCTTGGAGCGGCGCGAGGATATCGTTGAAAAAATGATGCAGCAATTTCATTTCAGCAGGCGCATTCGTATGGAAGAAGCAGAGTCAAAGCACAAATTTCTGGAAGGAACGGGCAGCATGATCCTCGATCGGATGAACAAAATTGCTTACGCCTGCATCAGTCCACGCACCGATGTGGGATTACTGGATGACTTTTGTCAGAAGATGGGATATGAAAAAATGTCTTTTACAGCAGTGGATGGTAATGGTCAGGAGATTTATCATACCAATGTGATGATGGCTTTGGGTGAAACGTTCGTTGTTATTTGTCTGGAAACAGTAAGAAATGAAAATGAACGCCAGGCATTGCTGGACAAATTTAAACAAACCGGGAAAGAGGTTGTCGAAATCACGCTCGCTCAGATGATGGCGTTTGCCGGTAATATGTTGCAGGTGAAAAGTCGCAGGGGCGAACCTATTTTGGTTATGTCAGAACAGGCATTCCTCTCGCTTGATAAAGACCAGGTGCGCATGCTTAACCAACACACCAATTTGCTTTACAGCCCTTTGTACACGATTGAAACATATGGCGGCGGCAGTGCCCGCTGCATGATGGCGGAGGTGTTTGCACCCGGAGAATAAGTTCGGTATTTTTCGTTATTTTTTATTTATTTTTGAATTGAAATAGCGCATTTGTTCGCTTTGGCGCGGGATGAGTTTTCGAATTGCTTTCGATGCTTCAATCGGGCGATCGGTTGCCAGAATGTCCGCGCCGTCTTCGATGCATTGGCGATACATCTCTTTGCTTTTCTTTTTACTCACTGCGGCTGCTTTTTTATCCAACCCGCCCAACGTCCCGAAAATAGCCAGAATATTGAGTTCGTGCAATTTCCGGTTCAGTTTCGGCGAAGGCTCGCGCGTGCCGGTGAAGGCAATGATGTTCTTTGGCGGAATCCCGGCATCCAATATTTTTTGCAATTCTTCCTCATCGCGAATGGAGACAGAGATCATCAGATTGGAATCGAGATCGTACACTTTTCGGGCATCCTGCAAATTGTAGGTGATTACAGCAGCGTAATCCTGCGCTTTAGCATCCTGAATATATCGTATGATCCATTCATACGGCACACCGCGTTTGACATCCACGGTGATCACAGCTTTACCTTTCGCCCAGATCAGTACATCTTTGTACAAAGGCACCTTGAATGGCGTTTCCCGACCTTTATTGTCTTCCAGATAGCAGGTTTGGATATCTGCCCAGGTGTTTTCGCCAACGGAGCCGGCGCAAGTGGTCGTGCGGTCGAGCGTATTATCGTGCATCAGGATGAGCACGCTGTCTTTGGTCATCGCCACATCGCACTCGATGATTGCCGGCGTGTAGCGCAGAATATACTCGAAAGACTGGATAGCATTTTCGGGGAACCCCGTGTACTCGCCGCCGCCTCGGTGGGCGCTGACGAGAGGGATGGTCTTTTTTTGCCGGTAAGACAAAAAATCGTCCAGTTCACCTTTGGGAATGGAAACATAATGAGTAGCAAACTGGGGGCTACAACTGCTAAGCGCTATTCCTGCTATTATTGCCAAAAAAATAGGAACGTTTTTCATTGGCATGCTGATTTTTCCGGCTTAAAAATACAAGTACGGAGAGAAATTCAGAAAGAATTTCTCTTTTGAGGGTACGTAATGAAAATTTTGAAAATTGCGCGGATTCAAAATATAAGTTTTAAAAAAACAGATAAAATTTGATGATTTTATTATTATTTCTGATGATTCGGAATTTTGGATTGTCTGTAAATTATTAGTTATCAGCAGGTAGCGAAAACTTCATATTCTGTTAACATTCCTAATCGTAGCTTTGTGATGGCAATAAACATATGTTTAACCAAACCACTTAGTTTATGAAAAATTTTGCTGCTAATCTTTTCAGAAGCAACATCGCTGTGATGTTTGTTTTCTGCTTGGGTTTTATGGGCTTGAGCACTGCAACATTCGCTCAGGTTACAACCTCTTCGATGGTAGGTCGCATTGTTGATGAAAACAATGAAGCGCTTATCGGTGCTACTGTAGTTGCAATTCATATGCCTTCCGGTACGCGTTACGGTACCGTAACAAACGAAGAAGGCCGTTTCACAATTCCAGGTATGCGTATCGGCGGTCCGTACCAGGTAACGGTAAGTTACACGGGTTTTGGTGAAATAGTAAGAGACAATCTTTTTCTGAGTCTCGGTACTGCTGCTACGCTTGATTTCAAAATGGAATCACAGGCAGTGGAGATCGAAGGCGTTCAGGTAGTGGCCAGCCGCAACGATGTATTCAGCTCTGACCGTACGGGTGCTGCTACCAACATTACAGCACAGCAATTGAACTCTTTACCTACCTTGAACCGTAACTTTATTGATTTCTCCCGTCTTACGCCACAGGCAAGTACTTCTGGTTTTGGTACTTCCTTTGGTGGTCAGGACAACCGTCTGAACAACATCACGATTGATGGTTCTTTGTTGAATAACAGCTTTGGTTTGAGCGGTGAGCCGGGTGGTCGTACGGGTATTTCTCCGATCAGCTTGGATGCCGTAGAAGAAGTGCAAGTAAACCTGGCTCCCTACGACGTTCGTCAGGCGGGCTTCGTTGGCGCTGGTATCAACGCGGTAACGCGTTCCGGTACAAACGAGTTCTCTGGCTCTGTTTTCTACAATTTCCGCAATGAAAAACTGACTGGTACAAAGGCGGGCGATGCTACTTTTGATAGGAAACAGAATGAATTTGACATTACGCAGTTTGGCGCACGCATCGGTGGTCCAATCATCAAAAACAAGCTGTTCTTTTTCCTGAGCGCGGAATTAGAGCGCCAGGCAACGCCTTATCTGGAAAGAGCGAACAGTGGCAACGAGCCGGTAGCGGGTAATGTCACAAGCGTACTGCGCTCTGATCTGGACGAAGTATCTGCTTTCTTGCGCGATAACTTCGGTTATGAAACAGGACCTTACGAAGGTTATGACCTCGAAACAGTGGGTGATAAATACCTGGCAAAATTAGACTGGAACATCAATGACAATAACCGTTTCAGTGTGCGCTTTACACGCCTGGATTCTGAGAGTGATCAGCTGATTAGTACGAGTAGCTCTTTGGGCTTTGGTGGTCGTCGGGGCAATGGTCGCGCCATGAGCTATCAGAACTCCAACTACATCATTTTCGACAAAATCACTTCGGTAATCGGTGAATTGAACTCTTTGTTTGGTAGCAAAATTTCCAACAACCTGATCGTTGGTTATACCTTCCAGAATGAAGACCGGGCAGTGCGCGGTAGCGATGAACTCTTCCCGCTGATTGAAATTCAAAATGGCAATGGACAGACCTATATTTCTGCTGGTTTTGAACCATTTACGCCAAACAACCAGTTGCAATACAAGACTTATCAGTTGCAAGATAATCTTTCCATCTACTTGAACAAACATACCGTTACAGCCGGTTTGAGTGTTGAGCGCCTGGAATTCCGCAACGTGTTCTTCCCAGGTTCTCAAGGGGTATTTGTTTACAGAAACCTTGATGATTTCTATGCGGATTTGACAGCTTCCGTTGACAATCCGAATCGCGATACTTCCAATGTATCCCTGCGTCGTTTCCAATACCGTTACTCTGCATTGCCGGGCGGTGCTGAGCCGGTACAACCGACAGAAGTGACTTACGCTGGTATTTATCTGCAAGATGAGTGGGCAGTAAGTCCAAAATTCAACCTTACAGGTGGTTTGCGCGTGGATATTCCTTTCTTCGGCGATACAGGTTTTGAGAATGAGCAAGTATTAAAGCAGACCTACCGTGACGCGGACGGCAATGCTTTGCAAGTGAGCACGGCTAAATTGCCAAATGCTACACCTTTGTTCTCTCCGCGTCTTGGATTCAACTTTGATGTTTTGGGCGACAAGACTTTGCAGATTCGCGGTGGTACGGGTATTTTCACTGGTCGCCCTGCGTTCGTGTGGATTTCTAACCAAATTGGTAACAACGGGGTACTGACTGGTTTCGAGCAGATTGACAACACCAATACCCGTCCATTCACCACCACACCGGGTCAGTTTATTGAGAATCCATCTACGCCTTCTTCATACAATATTGATATAACAGACCCTGACTTCAAGTTCCCACAAGTATGGAGAACCAACCTGGCTATTGATAAGAAATTGCCTTGGAATTTGGTCGGTACCCTGGAATTTATTTACAACAAAGATGTAAATGGTATCAGCTACCAGAATATCAACCAGGAGCCTGCAACGGCTACATTTGCCGGACCAGACAACCGCCCTCGCTATCCTGGTTCAGGCTTGTCAGGTAGCGCGCTGAATAACGCCAACCGTATCAATGACAACGTAACTGCCGCTATTTATCTGACAAACCAGAATCAAGGAGAGGCTTACTCTTTCACAGCATCGCTGGAAAGAAAGTTCACTAAAGGGCTGTTTGCAAAAGTGGCTTATAACTACGGTTTCGCGCAGAACCTCGTGGATGCCGGTTCTATTGCTGGTGGTTCTTACAATGGTATTGCCAGTGTAAATGGTAACAACTTCCCTGACCTGGCATTCACCGCTAACGACCAGCGCCACCGTTTCCTCGGTGCCATTACTTATCGTGTAGAATATTTGAAGTTTGGCGCTACGCAGTTTGGCTTCTTTATCAATGGTGCTACTCAAGGACGCTTTACTTACACTTATAATCTGGACATGAATGGCGATGGTATTGCCGGTAACGACTTGATCTATGTACCGAATAACGCAAGTGAATTGACATTCGTATCGTCTACTGTAAATGGCATTACCTTCACGCCAGAGCAACAAGCTGCTGCATTTGATGCTTACATTGATCAGGATGATTACCTCAGTGATCGCCGCGGCCAGTACGCTGAGCGCAATGGCGCGATCTTGCCCACGCTGTGGAGAGCGGACTTCTCTATTGCGCAGGAATTTTTTATCAACGCAGGCGGCAAGCGTAATACGCTGCAATTCCGCGCTGATATCGTGAACGTAGGCAACCTCGTTAACAAAGACTGGGGTGTAGCTAATCGTATTATCAACAGCCGTCCGTTGACTTTCGCGGGTGTGACCGCCGAGGGCGTTCCTACTTACAGAATGGCAACAACGGGTTCGGGTACCAGCACGAAATTGTTGGATACTACTTTGCAGCCATCTGCAAATATTGCTTCTGATGTGTATCGTATCCAGTTGGGTGTTCGTTATACTTTCAACTAATACTTTTGTCAACTAATGGCAAGGGAGGTTTGCTCTATTGGGCAGACCTCTCTTTTTGTTTTATTACTTTTGCAATACACTATTTTAAACTACCAAAACCGATCTTATGAAAAAGCTTCTTATTTTTCTTTTGATGCTTTTATGCACACTGCCGATGGCAGCGCAGGAATACCCGGCGTACGCCATCAGTACCGTCACCACGAATAATGCCAATGGCGAAGCCGATTCTTTG
>CAZQTF010000178.1:0-7920 GCA_964596135.1 uncultured Saprospiraceae bacterium
TTGTGCTTCCGACTGTCAACTTGAGCTTAGCTTTCTGCTAAATCAAAATTTCCTAATTTATTTCTATTAAATTGCTTTATCTCCAATCCATTATAATGAAAACACATTCCGCATTGCACTGTAAAATCAGCTTCATAATCATTTACTAATAATAAGCCGCCAAAGCACCGCACCAAAAATTTGCCACCTCCAAAAACAGCCGCTACGCTGCCTGCCTTCAGCTGATCATAACCAAAATCATGCAGATCAAAAACCTGTGCATCCCAGATGGTTATTTTCCGGTCTTCAAAAAAAGTAAAAGCGCCGTTGAAAGGTCGGGTAACCGCACGAATAAAGCGTTCCAACTCGTGTACATCCTGATCCCAGTTGATCAGGCTGTCTGCCGGCGTGCGCTTGGGGTAGTACGTAGGCGTGATGGTACTATCTTGAGGAAAAGCTTTAAAATTATTATATACTAAATACTCTATATTCCGTTCGATAAGAAACTTCATGGATAAAGTATTCTTGAAGTGCATGGTTTCGGCAGTGTCGCGCGGGGTAATTTGGAACTTGAAAGTATCCACGATGTCGCCTGAATCCACGCCGGGATCATATCGAAAAAGATTGGTATAAAACGCCTTGCGATCCTCTATGAGAGACCAGTTCATGGGCGAGCGCCCTCTGCCCAGGGGCAAATTCATGGAGCTGCCATGCATGCCAAAAGCCCCGATTGACAGCCCTTCCAGGATTTCAGCCGGTAGGAGACGCTGCCAGCCAATGACGAAAGCGATATCAATTTTTAATTCATTAATATATGCCTGATCAGTTTTACTTTTGAGTGAATAATATTTAGCCTGATAAAGATTAATTCCTTTTTTTTGGGCAAATATCGTTAAATCCAGGTAATCGGCTACTTCATGTTTTTCTCCCAGTTCCGGACTGATGGTGATCAAATGCCGAATGGGGAAAGGAATTTGCAGATTATCCAGCAAAAACTGAGTGGTTGCTTTACATCCGAAAATAGCAATATTATCAAAGCGTTTCATAAATCGTACGGAACGGAATGCAGTTATTATAAAATTCAGATTTCAGGTGCTGGGTTCTGCTGGCATAATAGGTGCGCAGTTTGTCGAGATTGGAAGCGCCCCTGACCATCCACCAGATCGGATGGATCAATACATGCAAAGGCTGTCGGTTGGAAAACGCTTCCGAATCGTGCGGATGCCCAAATCGCCAGACGCCCGTAGAATCTGAAAAGTATTTGATGTCACGGAAATATTTGTTTTGATACGTATGTTCTATGCCCATGATAGGCGTGTCATATTTCTGAAAAAAATCATTTGGCCGGTGAATGCTGATCACTTCTACCTCTGTATCAAAGTGTTTTCGGAAGATTTCCACTTCCTGAGCCAATCCTTTATGAAAGTCTTCATAAAGTAGGGGATCGAAGTGAATACTGATGCTGTGCCCCAATTCTTTGATTTTATACACATTATCATAATCCTGCGGCGAGAAAATATTGTAAAAACTGGAACGCAGGAGAAAAAAATAAGTAGCTTTGATTCCCAATTCTGCTTCAATAACAGCTGTTTGCAAAGCAAAGTTTGTATCAAAATCAATATCATGACGCAATGCCAACTGCCTTTCCTCAAGGTTTAATTCCGGAAAAAAGAAAGAATCATAGCCCTGTTGTAAAAAAGCAGTTAAAAAATCATCGTATGATCCAAGGTCATTAACAAAGGTACTCATATCGCTGGAGTTCTGGTCAAAAAAAATGATATCCCCGCAAAATTTGATTTTTTATGGAATAAAACCTGGGGGTAAAGTTTTATTCATATTTTGCACTGTTAATTACTTCTGACTTTTTTGAAAATAATGTTGTACATCAAACGGCACATGTAGCGAAAATCGGTGAGCAATGGCTGGCGTTCGTATGCCTGCAAATAACGCCTTTCTACCTCAACGACCTCGTTGAGATCTTTGGGGATTTCCACATAAACCGGCGGAATCAGACCCGGCTTGAATTTCTTGCGGTATTCCTGAAAATCCTCGGGATAGAGGCTGAAATAGTGCTTACTGATCGGGCGCACGCCAAAAATCTTCAATTCTCCTTTCAAAAGATTGAGCAGCATCGGTAGCTCGTCCAGCCAGTATTTGCGCATAATGTGCCCCACCGCATTCACACGCGGATCATTTTTCATTTTGCCACCGGATTGTAATCCGTACCGCTCATATACTAAATGTTGTACATATTCGGAATAAGGGTACATGGTGCGAAATTTATATACCTTGATCGGCTTGCCGTTTTTGCCTATCCGCTTCAGGCGAATCAGCGGACCATAGCTGGCTTCGATATTGTACTCGGGCGGTCCGATTTTTTCAGCCGCAAAATAAAGTTTGCCCTCCGCCTTTACCACATCGAGGAGACGAAAGCCGCAGGAATACAAGCGTCCGTATGTTTCCATTTCCGAAATCACCCGGTTGCGGCCGCCAGTGAGCATAAAATAATACTGCTTGAGGTAAGGCATCTTAGGCCACACGCGCTTTACCCAATAGTCGAAAAAGAAATACAGACGATTAAAGGGCCAGGAATATTTAGCCATGATACGCTCTTCCCGTTGTTGCGAAGTTTCAACACATCCGATCAGGCGGCCTCCCGGATGGAGTTTTTCATTTACCGATTCTAAAAACTTATTTACAAACCGGATGTCGTTGATGCGTTTCAGGTTAATAACACAGTCCAGGGTGGCATCTCCGTAGTTCGGTTTGGCAGTAAAATTGATCAGGTTGAGAGTTGAAGATGTTTCGAGAATGGCAATGTTTCCCATATCATCAAGGTCAACCCAATCCTCGATAAAGTTGGTCACTCTTGCTGAAAGCCGCTCGCTGAGCGCCGCCCTGTAAACATCGTGTTGGTTAGGTGTTTGCAAAAACACCAACTGAGGATTAGTGTGTTCCAATTTCATAGTGAAGTAGTTTAAGTGTTCTGTAATCTTTTTCTGTAAGTAGAAGGGAAATTTGTTAAAAGAAGACTGTTTGGGTCAAACGTCAGCGTAGTAAGGGAACAAATGTGTAAATCCAGATTGGTGTCATAGTAAGAGGAGACTATGAAGTTATTATTAATGTTATCGAAGTTTAATCAACCAGTATTTAACTGTATTTTTAATATTCTGTGTATATTTTTCCTTCAACCACAAAGAATATTGATCGGTCCACCTTTGAGGATGAAAATTGAACATTGTCTGATTCGGGAAATTGCCATTGTTTAATGCTGATATGATATCCTGAGTAGCATGAAAAGACAGACCAAAATGGTCTTCTACTTTGTCTCTCACACTCACCTTGTGACCATCCCAGCGTCGTCCGGTATCAGTCAGATAAAAAACTTTCCGAAAATCAAGGTCGAAGTATGGTTCGCCAATAATGCCGTAGTCTTTGTAATTATAATGTTTCCACACGTCTTTGTTGTCATATCTTGATTTCGGACTTCCATGCATACAAATGGTGGAAACGGGTACTACTTTTCTCAGTTTTTCCAGGTGCTCTTCAAATAATCTAATCGCACGATGCGGATCACCGTTGGCAAAATCCATGTCTTCATAATGATAGCCAATTTCGTGACCCATGGCATGAATTTCCTGAATTACAACTTCATCAAAACTCTCCGGTACCATACGAAAATAGTAGGTGCCAACGATGTCTTTCTCTTTCTGAATCCTTGCAAATTCCAGGGAATGTAATTTCCGATCATCCACATCATGTCGCAACATGATCGTTTTTTCCAGAGGCGATTTTATAAATTCGGCAAAAGTTTGAAACTGAAAGCCGGCTTCTTTCAGCGTATCGAGCAACGAACGGTAAATTTCCAGTGAAAAATCTCGCATCATTCTGATTTGATCAATTAATATTTCTGACAAGCATAAAAGCTTCGGCAAAGGGTTTACCAACCGCGATACCCCAGCGTTGTGCCTGTATTTTTAATGCTTCGGGAGAGCGCGGATGTGGATAGGGGCGTTTTTCAAATTCGTAGCACTCCATCCCTTTTATTTTCGCTGCAATATTGGCTTCGGATACCTCAAAAAACAGATTCGGAATAAAATGTCGGGGGTCGGTCGCAGCTCTCCATTCTGTGCCGGAAGGCGTTTCAAAAGTAATAATGGTTTTTACAATTTCATGCTGCATCGGACGGGTAGCTGTAATAACCGCTTCAAAAGTCCTTTGATGATCAATATTTACATCGCCACCGTGGTGCGTAAAAATCACTTCCGGCTCGAATTGTTCTTTTTCCTTTTCAACGATCTTGATAATATCCAATAAATCTACGCTATCAAAACGATTATCCGGAAAATCATAAATCCCAACGGACTCATAACCAATTGCTTGCTGAGCCGCGTAAATATTACGCCGATGCAGTTCCAGTTCCGGGCACCACGCTTCTCTGTCCCGGCTATCTGATCTGGAAGTAATACCTTCCCCCAAAATGACGGCACGGCAGCGACACTGATAATCGGTCACCAATCGGTTGATCGTAGCGCCTAAGCCCAGTAGTTCATCATCCGGATGCGCGACTACCACCAAAATTTTTTTATTGTATAATGTTTCCAACATTTTTATTATGCGCTGACTATACTTTTAAAAATATGAATAAATCGATTTTGCTGATTACCATCAAAAAAAAGCGCCTGTCGCTGAAGGAGTTCCGGCAAAAATTTTTCTTTCATAACATCTTGATCAAAATCATCAAATGAAAATGCCAGACCTTCCGCTATGAAGCTTTCATTCATTCTAATTTGATTATCAGCGGTTACTTTCAGATACAATACGCCACCTACGCTCAGATATTCGTAGGCAACCGTGCTTGGCGGGGTAATTGCCACTGCGCATCTTTGCATGTAAGCCCGCATTTCCATAGCGGAAATATTATTCAACAAGCGAATATTTAATTCACTTTGATGAATATAGGCATCAAGTGCTAAATGAAACTGATACGCAGGACCTATTACAACATAATATGTAAATAATTCCTCCAGCGTCTCGCACTTTTTTAATACTTCCAGGGTATCGTTGTGCGGATCAGCGCCCCCCATGCAAATGAGTATTGACGGTTCTTGGCGTATAGAACTCCGATGTTGTGCAGCTTCCCGAAAAGGCTTTCTCAGTAAAGCGTATTTCAAACCCAGAAAAAACTGCGTGTAAGATTCGGCAGCATAATCGGCTTCTGAAATACCAGCCGCATGATTAATGATTACATCCGCCACGAAATGATAGGCATGAATATCATCAATGCACACTACCCTACAGCCTTTCTTTTTTATAATGCTTTGATAATCTGTACGAAAGTGATATCCATCCAAAACAATGATTTCATCTCCCCCGAAAATTTCATTACACAGATATTCCGCTTCCTGATCATGATATTCCGTTGAGGGTAATTCAATAATGGATTCGCAAATATTCAAAATCTGATCGTGCAAGGAAGGTAACGGATTCCGAATGATAAAATGGCAACTAAACTGATCCTGAAGCATTTCGGCGAGCGCCAACGACCGAACCACATGCCCTAAACCCATTTTGGCATGCCCATCTGCCCGGAAAAACACCTTCGTTTTTATGGCACTCATGAAGCCGCTTCCAGTACTTTTCTGATCACTAAATCCTGTTCTGCATCGGTTAGCGTTGGATACATCGGCAAGCTGATGCAGCGTTCATAATAGGTCTCCGCCACGGGCATATCGCCTTTTTTATGCCCCAAACTTTGGTAGTATGGGAAAGTATGCACCGGTACATAATGAATTTGAGCGTAAATTCCAGCTTTTTTCAGTTGATCGTATAATTCCTTCCGGTTACCTACCTGAACTACATACAAATGATAAGCATGGCCGACGCCCGCAGGTGGAATAATTGCTTGAACGGGTGTGCCGGCAAATGCTTCATCGTAGCGTTTGGCGATCGCCCGCCGACGCGCCAGATACCCATCTGCACGCCCCAACTGAGAAATGCCCAAGGCACACTGAATGTCGGTGATGCGGTAATTATAACCCAATTCCTGCATTTCATAATACCAGCCGCCATGATTTTCGTGTAGCAGATGTTCATCGCGGGTAATACCGTGCGTTCGGAGCCGAAGTAATTGTTTGTATAATGTTTCATTATTAGTTGTAATAACTCCGCCCTCGCCGGAAGTAATGTGCTTCACAGGATGCAAGGAGAAAATCGCCAGATCGGCGTACATGCCATTGCCGCAGTTTTGGCGAATTCCTTTACTATCTGTAAAATAACCGCCCGGCGCATGGCAGGCATCTTCAATGATCCACAATCCATATTCATCCGCCAGGTTCCTGAACTGTTCCATATTCACCGGATAACCGGCAAAATCCACCGGGATAATTCCCTGGTAAGTGCCTTGAGGTGCCCTTTCGAGCAAAATTTTTACATTATTAATGTCCATTAAAATAGTCGCCGGATCAATATCAGCGAACACGACCTCGCCATTGCAATAGCGAATGCAATTTGCAGAAGCGGCAAAGGTGATCGGCGTTGTAATCACCTTGCTGTGCTCATGGACATTCATAACGATCGCGCAGAGATGCAAAGCCGCTGTGCCATTGGCTACGGCCACAGCATATTTCGACCCGATGTAAGCGGCAAATTTTTCTTCAAATTCGCTCACTTTCGGACCCGTCGTGAGATAATCCGCGCGCAAAGCGGCCACAACGGCTTCGATGTCTTCCTGAGTAATATCTTGTTTTCCGTAGGGAATCGCATTCATACCATTACTTTTTCGCTTACCGCAAAGGTAGGGTCAATATGTTTTACAATCAATTCTCTGATTTCTTCTACGGTCAGCCATTCTGCATTGGCGCCGGAATTGTACTTAAAACCCTGTTCAACCGGAATCGCGCCAAAAGCTTTGATGTATTCTTCACTGGGCCAGGCCGGCGTGGGCGGCAAAATCGCATAGTACTTGCCCAAATCCACTGTCGAAAAAGAATCGGCATCCGTGATCATTTCTTCGTGAATCTTTTCACCGGGGCGAATTCCTACGATGCGGTGCTCGCAATCGGGACCTACAGCTTCGGCTACATCCATGATGCGGTAAGAAGGAATTTTAGGTACAAAGATTTCTCCGCCCCAGGCATATTCGATCGCGTTAAAGACCATTTTGACGCCTTCTTCCAGTGAAATACTAAACCGCGTCATGCGATCATCCGTGATCGGCAGTACGCCCTCATGACGCTTGCTAAGGAAAAACGGAATCACCGACCCGCGCGATCCCAATACATTGCCATAACGAACGATGGAAAAGGAAATGTCTCGGTTGCCCTTCAGGTTGTTGGCGGCGATAAAAAGTTTATCGGAGCAGAGTTTGGTAGCGCCGTAGAGGTTGATCGGCGCCGCCGCCTTATCGGTAGAAAGCGCTACTACCTTTTTTACACCAGTGTCCAGAGCAGCACTGATCACGTTCTGAGCGCCCAGTACGTTGGTTTTGATGCATTCAAACGGGTTGTTTTCTGCTACCGGTACGTGCTTCAGCGCAGCCGCATGCACGATGATGTCAATGTCTTCGCAAGCTCTTTTAAAGCGATTATCATCTTTAATATCGCCGATCACATATTTAATAAAAGGATACTTTTTTTGTGAATAAGTCTGAGACATCTCAAACTGCTTAAACTCATCACGGGAATAAATAACCAGTTGTTTGATGTCTGGAAAACTTTTCGCCGCCATTTCGACAAACTTCTTGCCAAAAGAACCGGTACCGCCCGTTATCAGTATGGATTTGTTGTTTAAATCAAGCATGTGAATCAAGTTTTTGTTTGTAATTTAGAACGATAATTAATATGTCTTTTTTTAATAATAAAGAGGAACTGTGTCCTATTTAGTTATTTGGCAAAAGGATAGGATATTTGATTCTGCAAAATCGCCTGGTTTTCAATCAGA
>CAZQTF010000179.1:0-7886 GCA_964596135.1 uncultured Saprospiraceae bacterium
GGGTGGTTGCTCCTGGTGACAGTTTGCCCGATACCGGGCAGGACAGCCTGTTTCTTCGGGTAAAATATTCCAAAGATTCCTTAGATGCGCCGGTAGATTATGGTTCCCGCGACTCGATGTATTACGACATCAAGAATAAAAAAGTTTACCTCTGGGGAGGGGCTTTTGCAAAATACACGACCATTTCACTCAATGCGGATTATATCATTTTAGACCTTGAGTCGAGTATTGTTACCGCTTCAGGGCTGCCGGACAGCTCGGGCAAAATGGCTGGATTCCCTGAATTTGTGGACGGTGAGCAAAGTTTTAAAGCCGATTCGATGCGTTACAATTTCAAATCGCGCAAAGGCAAAGTGTATGATGTGACTACGCAGCAAGGAGATGTGATCGTGAAAGGCGCGCAGTCAAAGTTCATCAGCGGACAGCGCCTGCCCGGCGATACCATCCATGCCAACGATGTGGTCTATAACAAGGGAGCGATTTTGACCACTTGCACCGCTGATCACCCGCATTTTGGCATCAGGAGTTCCAAGCAAAAAGTCGTTCCTAACAAATTGGTTGTAGTTGGTCCGTCTAATCTGGAGATCATGGGCGTGCCCACGCCGTTGTGGCTACCGTTTGGCTTTTTCCCGATTACAAAAGGACGAAGTACGGGATTGTTATTTCCCAGTGATTATGAATACTCCACCACCTGGGGTTTTGGCTTGCGCGATGTGGGCTGGTTTATTCCGCTGGGGGAGCATTTTAACCTGGCGATTCGCTCCAATCTTTACCTTAAAGGCCGGTGGGGCGTCACGGTGTCGTCTGACTATCGGAAACGCTACAAATACAATGGTGGGCTGAGCCTGGGCTACGAAAAGCTGATCAACGAAGACGCCGAAGGCAATATTACTCGACCAACATCCTTTCAGTTTAGCTGGCGACATCAGCAGGATCGCTCGGCGCATCCGAGCATTACGCTGGGCGGCTCGATCAATCTTCAATCCAACAACTACCGTCAGCGCGTTTTTAACGATGCGCAAAACGTGTTGCAAAATCAGTTAAACTCCAATTTCTCTTTTAATAAAGTCTGGCAGGACAAGCCAATCAGCTTCAGCGCGGCGTTTAATCATTCGCAAAATACGGCGACCCGCACGGTCAACATCACGTTCCCGAATCTCCAATTTCTGACGCAGACATTGTATCCGTTTAAACAAAAAGAGCGCTCCGGTCAGGAAAAATGGTACGAAACCATCACCCTGCGTTACACTGCTGATGCACGGAGTGCGTTTACCACTTCTGATACGACGCTGTTTACCAAGCAGATGTTTGAAAACGGTCAATACGGCATGCGCCAGACCGCCACCAGTGGAACGTCCTTCAAATTGTTCAAATATTTCAACCTGAACCCCGGTGTGAACTATGAAGAAGTGTGGTATTTCAGTACACTGCGCAAAAGTTTTGATTCTGCGCCGGTAATCGGTGACAGCACCCTGGTTTTTAATCCTGATAGCACGGAATCAAGGTACGTGTACGATACCCTGCGTTATGGAACACTCAATAATACCCGTCAGTTTGGCTTTGAATCATTTCGCAATTTCTCGGCAAGCGTGAGTTTGAATACACAATTATTTGGAATAATACAGTTCAGAAAAGGCTGGCTGCGCGGGGTACGGCATGTGGCAAAAATCAATACGTCGTTCAGCTACGCGCCAGGATACAGTGAAGACCTTGATTACATTCGCTTTACACAATTTGATATCCGCTTTCCGGATTCGCTACAGCAATATTCTATTTTTGAAAATGGCGCCTTTGGGCAACCGCCACAAAGCGGGCAGCAGATGTCTCTCAGTTATTCGATCAATAATATTTTTGAAGCAAAAATCAGAAAAGATACGACAGACAAGAAAATCAAGCTGTTTGACAACCTTGTGGTCAATGGTTCTTACAATTTTTCTGCCGATTCGCTCAACTGGAGCCAGGTCTCCGTCAATGGAACAGCGCGGTTTTTCAAAGGTATCACAACTTTTTCAACGCTGATTCGCTTTGATCCTTATGCGCTGGCTGCCGATGACAATGGCAATTTCCGTCGCGTGGATCGTTTCAATTTTCGGGAAAATGGCAATTTGTTGCGTTTTTCAGATGCCAATCTGCGTTTCAATACCAGCATTACCATCGCTAAAATTCGGGAATTGTTTGAAGGTAAAGAACCGGAAGTAATAGAAAATGTGAACCAGCAACGTCGTCAGGAGCTTAAAGAAGAAGACTTTCTCAGCCTGTTTGAAAACTTCAGTATCAATCACAATTTTGTCTTCGGCTGGAATACCGATTTTAAAACCGGCGTTCCCACCTTCGACCTTTCGATCCATTCTATCAACGTGCAGGGCAGCATCGCGCTCACCAAAAACTGGCGAATCAACATCGGCAATTTTGGCTACGACTTTGTGCGTCAGGATTTTACCTACCCCTCGCTGGGCTTTTCGCGCGATTTGCACTGCTGGGAGATGGGCATGAACTCCCAGCCCACCCGTGGTACCTACAGCTTTTTTATCGCCGTAAAACCTGGAACACTCGGCTTTGTCAAATTGCCATACCAGCGCAACAATGCCGATATTTTGAGAGCTTTTCAGTAAACCGGTTGTTATAGTGCTAAAAACAAAGACTAAATAGAACAAGGTATTTTGTAATATTTTATATTACTTAAAGTTGCAGGAATTACAAGAATTGCAAAAACAAATCAGAAAAAATTTAAAAAAGGCTGCCGCATTCCACGACAGCCCCGGATTATTTGTTTGGATTGAGCGTTTTACATTTTAACGACTCGCTCATAAATCACATATTCACCTATTTCAATACGTAGCATATAAATTCCTTGCGGTAAGCCGTTTAGGGAAATTCGGTCGGTATCGCGCACCGTTTTCCCGATGGGGCGACCGTTGGCATCCAGCACCTGAATCGAGTGAATGGGCACGTTGTATCGGTTGTACACCTGTACATTATCCCGCGCGGGATTAGGAATGATACGCGTCCCAAGCCGGATGTCCAGTTTGCTGGAAGTCTCGACATTGCTTTTCAACTGGAATTTTTCGACTGGCGTACTCAAGGGAATGACTTCCTGGGCTTTATTGATGGCACGAACATTAATGACCTTGACTTCACTGATCACTCTGCCGGCAATATCGTCAATGATACCGCTGATGAGAGCAATGGCGCCAAAGCCGGAGGTGGTGATCTGATCGGTGCGCGAAACTGCGATGTGGATCAATCCGGCTTCTTCCTCTACGCGGTCGAACGTAATGAGGTTCACATTTTCTTCACCCAGCCAGCTCTTGAGGTAGTCCACTTCGATACTGGCCGGGTTGATGATGGTGGGATCAAATTCAATCGTAAAAGCGATACCGTAAATATCCTGGACAAAATTATCGTCAGAACCTAAAATGACGGGAACCGTAAACGGCAAACCTTCCGGTAGCCCTTGATTATCAGGTAGATCTACAAAGATTGGCGGATCGAGGTCTGTCCCTGGCTCTGGGATCACCGGCTGCACCGTGTCGTGTGCCAAACCATAGTTGAGTTCGATGGCTTGTTTGTCCTCAGCGTTCACAATACCGTCGCCGTTGCTGTCCGCGTTGGCATAGTTTACACCATTGGCGAAGGTGCGGTTCCAAGCAAGCGCTTCGAAACCCTGCCAGGTGTTGCCAGGTACCGAACGTGCCGGCCCCTGCGCACCGAAAGCAACGCCGATGTTGAGCAGGTCAATGTGATCTGTACGGTTATTGCTGTTAGCATCGCCGGGCCATACTTCTACCGTGCAGCCTACCGGACCTACCGTGATTTCGCTCTGGCAGTCAGGAAATTGTAAATCCTGGAATGCAAATTCGTAGATCGTTTCGCCATTGCCGGCAAAGGGACCCAAGATGATCGAATCCTGATTGTAACGGAAATTGCCATATTGCTGGCCATTGCCAAAAACTTTGAATCCGCTGCTACCGCCGTGTTCGTGTTCGAATTTTAGATTTACAAAAAACTGTCCGATCGAATCACAAGGCAAAACCGTTGCCCGCAGATCGTAGAAGCGGCAGGTATCCTGAGTTTGCCGGCAATCAGGAAGCATAAATTCTACCTCGCGGCAGCAGTCGGTGCTGTCATCATCATCGTCGTCGTCATTTTCATTTCTGCCTGATAAACATATCTTTATATCTTCGGTACGCAGCTCATTGTCGCTCCGAAGTCCAGTCAGCGTGATTGGCAGGCTATCTATTGGAAAATAACCAAAAATCTCGTTCCGAAAACGCACGCAAAAGGAATCGGCAACCTCGCCTGTGTAGCGGAAACTGAGCTTCAGATCAAAAGTGCCATCGAGATTGCAATTGCCCGGTTGCACTTGCAGATTGGTAATATCGCCACAGGAGTCATCATCGTCGCAATCAATGCTACGTACTTCGACGTAATCATAGCAGGCGGGATTGTTGATATCCAGCACCAAAATATCATAAATAGTGATGTCGTCGTTGGTAAAGGGTCCTACCACGCGAGTCGTCTCCTCAAAACGAAAAGGCCCGAAAAGCTGGCCATCTACGAAGATAAAATAGCCGCCTGCGCCGGTGTTGGCAGCATCGAATTTGATGCGTAGCCAGAATTTACCGTCGCCACAATCAATCGGCTCAGCGCTCAAGTCGGTGATACGGCAGTTGTCATCATTGTTGTCGGAACAGGGCAATTCAAGGTTTATGTCGGTGCAGCAGTTTTCATTTTGCTTATCGCAAATGAATATCTTATCCAAACCATCATTCGTTGCGGGCAACGCGATGCGCAATGGTAGTTCATTGTAAGAAAATGCTCCCTCAAAGCCACCTCTGGTTTTGACCCGGAAAAATTCTCCGGTACGCTCATGGTCAAAGTCAATGGTTACGCGATACTTGCCGTTTTCAATACACTCCAGATCAGCAAGGCGAATTTCAGAGAGGGAGCAACTGTCATTACTGCCGGTACAGGGCAGTTCAAATTCAAAAATAGTATAACAATTGGGATTACGATTATCAAAAACCTTAATCTGATCAATACCAACATCGGGTACTGGAAGAGTAATGCGAACGGGAAGCTGATCGTAGCGGTAGGTCTCCTGAAAACCACCGAGTGTCCTGACCTTAAAGGTTTCACCATTGTCTGTATGGTCAAAGTCAATGGTTACGCGATATTTACCGTTGTCAATGCACTCCAGATCGGCAAGACGGATATTTTGGAGATTACAGGAATCACCAGTGCTATTACAATCGGGCAGCATAAACGTTGTTTCCTGGCAACAGCCGTTGTCAAGATCGCCGATGCAAATTTTGATGTCTTCAAGGTGTGGGGTATCGTCGCCGCGTAGGTTTTCGATGGTCAGTGGTAGTTGATCGAGCGCGAAAGTGCCGATTATATCGCCGCGAAAGCGTACCAGGAAGGATTCGGCACCAGCATTTGGATGCTGAAAATTGATTTTGAGATGGAAGGTGCCGTCGGGATTGCAGCCCAGTACATCTGCCGAGAGGTTGAAAATGCCGCAGGAATTATCGTCATCGTCGTCATCGTCGTCATCGTCGTCATCCTCTTCTGTGTAGAAACAGAGATTGTCCATCACAAATTCCTGACCGCCAACTAAAAGTGTTTTAATATTTCCTTTTAAGCATAAGGTGCCAGCCGGAAAATCAAAAGCATCGGAAAGGGTCAGTTTGGCGATTACGCCCGGCGCGATTTCCTGTCCATCCAAACCTAAAAAATTCGCAAGGACCTTTATTGCTTGTCCGTTAATCGCTATATTTTCCTCCCCACCGCCGTCAATAAAGTTGAAACAGACTTCTGTCGTTGGCTCTGGCAGATTAGAAAAATCAAACAATAAGTTGATATTGCTGATAAAAGCATATTCGTCGTCAATCAACTCGGCTGAGTTTCCATTGAAAACTGGATCATTGCTGATGGTAACGTTTAAAAAAGCATCGGTAGCATTGGTGTACAGAAAATTCTGCAAGCGCACCACGACGCTATCATCTG
Source organism: uncultured Saprospiraceae bacterium (assembly GCA_964596135.1). GTDB lineage: Bacteria > Bacteroidota > Bacteroidia > Chitinophagales > Saprospiraceae > JADJNW01. The sequence continues at coordinate 6,010 of CAZQTF010000179.1, forward strand.
TAAAAAGTAAGGCACCAGGCATTGCGCCAGATGCTGCACCATAAGTGCCTTGAGCAATATTATCGCTAAAATTGACACATTCGCCATCGTTGGCAAGGGCACTGTTCAAGCTAAGCAGCAGCAGAAAGAAAACGAATAAAAGCTTTGGATTGGGATGCATATTCAAGGTGCTTTATTTGTTTTTAAATTTTTACGTTACAAAAATGTCCTCTATTTCTGCTAAAATGAAATTCTTTATTAGAAGAAAATTGGATTAAATTTTGTAAAAAAATTAATTTTATTATTTGATTATCAATTTTTTACGAACAAATTTGAAGTTCTAAAATTGGATTTTAATGCAAAACAATAAATTAATTCGTTTGCTGGCTACGCTCAGTCGTAGGGAAATGACTCGTTTCCGGGAGTATGCTCTTTCACCTTATTTCAACAAACACGGAGACATACAGGCGCTGGTCACTTATCTGAGCGAGATACACCCACATTTTGACGAACGAACCTGCGACCGCGCTATCCTTTTTCAACGACTGCACTCCACTCAACCTCACGATCAGCAACGACTGGCACTGGTGTTTACCTATACTTTGCGGCTACTGGAAGCATTCCTGGCGCAGGAACAACATCAGGAAGACTCTTTCTTACAGCGGATTCAATTGTTACAGGCGTTGCGTGTGCGCAAGCAATATCATTTGTACGAAAAGATATTGCAGCAAACCCAACAACTGCTCGATGATCAAACGCAAAAGGATGATCGCTATTATCACTGGCGCTATTTGCTTGCTGCCGACGCAGATACATATTACAATCAAATGGAACGCCGCCAAACCGATCACAATATCCAGGAAAAGCAAGACAACCTCGATCAGTTTTACATTTTGCAAAAGCTGAAAGATGCCTGCGAAATGCATACCCGTCACCGCATTCTGAATGTGGACTATGCTACCCGAATGCTGGAAACTGTATTGCAGGAGGTGCAGCAAAATCAGGCAGAATATACCCGCCATCCAATTATTCTGATCTACTATCAGGTTTACCGAATGTTGACCCAAGAAGGGCACGAGCATTATCATACAGCGCTGCAAACATTACAAAATCACGAAGCGGAACTGACGATTCAGGAGTTGCAATACATGTATAATTATTTCCAGAATTATTGTATCCAGCAGATTAATCGGGGCGAAGGGCAATTTTTAAAGGAAATATTCAAATTATATCAAGCGCAGTTATTGCAAAATTTATTAATCGAAGATGATCACCTATCGGAATGGCATTATAAAAATATCATTACCGTAGCTATCCGGCTCGGGGAAATGGAGTGGGCACAATCCTTTATTGAAGGATATAAAGAAAAGCTGCCGCCCGAAGCTCGCGAAAATGCTCATCGTTTCAATCTCGCATCTTATTATTATGCAGCCCAACAATATGATCGTGTGTTGGAATTGTTATTGAAAATTGAATACAGCGATCTTCGTTACAATTTGGGCGCCAAAGCTTTACTGATGCGCACATATTACGACCTTGAAGAATATGAAGCTTTAATTTCTTTGGTGCAATCATTTACTTTATACTTGCGGCGCAATAAATTAATGGCGAATTCTCAGCGTGACGGGCACTACAATTTGTTTAAATTCACCCGCCGCGCCGCGCAGATTCGCTCTCGCCTCGGCTATGAAAAAGGTGAGAAGTTATTTAGTCAGCTTAAAAAACTGCAAGAAGATATTGCAGCCGCCGGCGCTATTATGAACAAAGGCTGGCTGCTGGAAAAAATGCAGGAACTAGAAGCTGCTTTTAGAAACTAATATGATTTGTTTTGATCATGTAAGCAATTGGTCATTAAAAATCTAATGATCACTTACTTTGTATAATGTTTGAAAGTAGTA
>CAZQTF010000180.1:0-7847 GCA_964596135.1 uncultured Saprospiraceae bacterium
TCGCAAGATAAAGAACCCAATACAACTTTATAATCCTGCCAAAATATTTTAATAAAAAACGACACGCCGCGTTGCCACCATCGAACCAGAGCGGAAACGCAAGAAATACACGCCCGCAGGCTCGGTAAAGCGCTCCAGCAGCAAGCTCTGGTCACCCGCCGGCAAATTGCCGCGATGCAGGATGCGCAGCACGCGACCGTAACGGTCGAATAGCGTGATTTCGGCATTGTTATAGGCATTCAGCAGATCGAGTTGAATCAAAGCGTTGCTCCTGGTCACATTCGGCAGGATGGTAAACCGGCTGCCCAGTGGATCCACCGCGCGGGAGGAAGTTGTTTGCTCTTCTTGAACGGTTTTCGTAAAATTAGTGTTTACAAAATCATATTTAGTAGCATTGCGTTTCCAGAGGATCGTCACAATCTGAATATTGTCCAGATCGTATTGATTATTCCATTTCACAGCAACTTCCCGCGAGATTTCAGTATTGGCAGCGGTATTGCCGGAGGCAATTATCGGTCCGAAAGTATTTGAATTCAAAGATTTACGAATAATATTTCGATGCAATTCATTGCTGCTTCGGCTGGCTTGGGTTTCATAGACTTCCCGTTCTAAAAGCAAAATCGAGAGCTGATACTCTCCTTCAACTGTCTGGAAAAATTTAGTATTGGTATGAACTTTCAGCGTATCTGTTGCAGCATTATATGTCACTAGTATTCCGGTCTGCGCCACAGGCATTTGCTGTGCCGCCTGATTCACTTTGTCCAGCATTCCGGTTTTGATCGCATCATCATTGCCCGTAACTTTTGTCGTATTAAAGAAAAATTCCGGTTGGTAAACAACGTTCTGATAAGTTGCCAGTAGTTCCTTCGCAGTTTGACTATAAAGCTTGCTGGTACTGGAAATATGCGCTGTCAGCACAATGGCATTATTACCATCCAAGTTATCCAGAAAATACTTCTGGATATCCCAGGCTTCCAATCCGCAGATCGGGCACCACGTAGCGGTGTGCTTTGTAACCAGCGACATCTGCTTCTCAGGCACTTCCAGGTTCTGCGCCAGTAAAAAACCACTAAATAAAGTGATAAAAAATGTAAAGATTAATCTTTTCATAATTATGATTTTTTGAAATGGATTACCCAATAAGATTTTGTGTCGTTTGTAATTTTACAACGCTCATCTATCCGATGACCAACGATCCAACAGATCGCGTCGCCGGAACTTAATATCCAGACGTTATCCTTCTCGAAACGGGATAACTTTTGGTTTGTAAAAAAGTCCTGTAATTTTTGACGGTTGCCGCTCAAACCCAGGGGGTAGAAGAAGTCGCCCGGTTGCCAATGCCGAAGCGTCAAGGGAAAGCTCATCTTTTCTGCATCCAAATATACGACAAAAGGATCATTCGGGAAAGATTCCGGACGTCCGGTTTTGTGTTCAAATGTAAGTTTTCCGACATTTATATCAAATTCTGTCACTCCAGCAGGGATGACAAACGGCTCTTCTGTAATGTCGAATGTCCTTTTTTCAATGATGAAATTAGCGCGATCTATCAGCAGCCGATGCGTTGGCGTGTAAAAAATGGCGCCAACACTTGCCTCCAGCATCTGCCTGACTTGGTGGGCGCGAAAGCCAAACGGTTTCAACCATTCGTACAATAAAGCGGTTGCAGCCGGCTGATGCTCAAGTAGTTTTGCAATATTAATCCATGATTTTCCGTCTTCTTCCGTTACAACTGCATGTCGGATTTGTCCGATCGCAAAATGATAGAGGTAAGCTGCTTCGCGGAGGCGCTGGAGATTTTCGATGGCTATTTGTTCAAAATGGGGGTTCAATTCCACCAAAACCGGAATGATCAGGTGGCGAATCTTGTTGCGGGTGTATTTGGTTTCTTCATTGGTCGCATCTTCGCGGTAAGCGATGTTTTCAGTTTTAGCAACAGCCGCAATCTCAGCCTTTGTTGCAAAAAGCAGCGGGCGAACGATGCGTTCATTACGCATCGGAATACCCTGCAAACCCTGAATTCCTGTGCCTTTGGTAAAGTTGTAAAAAAATGTTTCGATGGAATCACTTCGATGATGCGCCGTTGCAATCCATTGAAAATCATGCTCTTGTCGGATTTTTTCAAGCCAGGTATAGCGTAACTCCCGCGCCGCCATCTGGATGGAGATCTTATGCGCTTCTGCAAAACCCGTCGTATCAAAAGATGTAGAAAAGAAAGGAACTTCAAGTTGCCGCGCAAAATCTTTCACGAACGCTTCGTCGCCATCGGAAGCTTCGCCGCGCAACTGAAAATTACAATGCGCAATACCAAACGGATAATCAGATTGTTGAAACAAGTGACACAGCACCACCGAATCCACTCCGCCGCTGACGGCCAACAGGACAGGCTCTCCTTTCGCGAAAAGCGCATTTTCAGTAACGAATGTCTGGAATCTGGTAATAAAATCTCGCATGGTTTCCTTTAAACCGCTACTTCGTCGCCATAGTTCCGGCGGATCAGGTCTTGCGTTTTTTCCAACGTCCAAAACACCTCGAAGGTAGTACCCTGCGTACGTCTGGCGCCCAGCGCATTGGCATACCAAGCGGCACGCGCGTAGGTTTGCCGATCTTTGAGCAAGCCGAAAGCCAGCCCCCCCGCAAATGAATCGCCGCAGCCAGTGGTATCAATGACTTCCTCTACCTTCACCGATTTGATAAAATCCGCCTGAAACTCGCCGTCTGGTTGGGAATAGAGCATGCATCCACGAGCATCGAGGGTGATGTACACGGCTTTCACGCCTTGTTTGAGCACATGCGCTGAAAATTGCGCCATTTCTTCTTCCGACAATTCCTGATACTCTTCCTTCAATTCATCCGGTTGATATTCTTTTTTAAACCAGGAACAACCGGCTTCTTCGATATTCATTTTCAAAATGTCAATGTACGGCAGCCATCTGTCGCGTTCTACCCAGAAACGTCGCAGGCGATCGCCGGTAGTGGTTACGGTAGTGGTTGGTCCATGCGCATCGAAAATAATCACAGCATCCGGTCGGGCATGGGCTTTGATGTATTGGATCGTTTCGAGCGGCACTTCATAATCGGAAATCGGGATGCAGACAAATGCATCGCAATCGAGAAACGGTTGCACATCTTCGGGAGTAATCGGAGGCATAAAACCGGTTTGCTTTTCCAAGCGATTATTCTGATCCACAAACCGAAGTCGCACCACGTCGCCCTGGTCGTGGTGGGTGTAAATGCCATCACGACGAATGTTTGGATAGGCGGCCAATAATTCTTTGATGCCGGTTTCGTCCTGCTTGCTGATGTGCGTAACCGGAATAACTTCTCCCCGACCAGCCAGCAGCTTTGCCAGCCCGATCGCCGGGTGAGTCACACAGCCATATTTTTCGATTACCTGCCCCCGGCTGGTGGTGATGTGATCGCGCGGAATTGGTCCTAAAATAGCAATTTTGTATGCGTTCATAATGGTTTAGCTAATTCCGCGTTAATATATAAATTTTGGTTGATAGCGTTTAGAAAGTCTGCATGAAAAAGCAAGATTCCAAACGCCCTTCCCTGCTTTACACCTTCCAGGTGGTTACCGGCACATCTTTCACCACAAACTGCAGCGTTTCCTTCACGCGTTCTTCCATCAGCACCATTTTACCTTTCAGCAGGTTTTCCAACACATTGTCCTGCGGATGACGCACTGCAATGAGCTCCAGCCCGCGATCTACCTGCACTTTGAAGTCTTTTTGCAGCATTTCCACGAAGCGATCTACTTTGTCGTCCATCACCAGGTCGGTGACGCACACGCTGAAGCTAATTGCGGAGTTTTGCATCATATTGACCAACAAACGCAGATCGGCGATCATTTTGAATAAAGCGCTTAAGTGGTGCTCCGCCACAAACGAAAAGTCGCGGGTGTAAATCTGCAGCATCGTCTGATTTTTCTCCACCGTAATAATCGGCGGATACAAATCGTCCACATCGCCACCGATATAAGTTCCTTCTCCCTCAGGATTGATAAACGACTTTACGTACAAGGGAATGTTCTTGTTCTGCAAAGGTTTGATCGTCTTTGGATGAATGACTTTGGCGCCGTAGTACGTCATTTCGATTGCTTCTTTGTAAGACAAACGGTCGAGTTTCACCACATTGTCGAACAGGCGCGGATCAGCATTCAACACGCCAGGCACGTCTTTCCAGATGGTCATACTCTCCGCGTCTAAGCAAAACGAAAAAATCGCTGCCGTGTAGTCGGACCCCTCGCGCCCCAGCGTGGTGGTAAAATTCTCCGTGGTCGTACCGATAAAACCCTGGGTAAGCAAGAAGCCCGGTTTTTCAAGCATCGGCTTAATTATGCGATCAACATTTTCCTGCGTTTCGTCCCATTGTACCCAGCCTTCGCGGTAAATATCGTCGGTTAGGATCACATCGCGCGCATCGAGCCACTGTGTCGGGAGTTCAACGATATTCAAATACGCCGCCACAATTTTAGTCGAAACCAACTCGCCAACTGCCACGATCTGATCGTACATAAAGTCATAATTCTCGTGCGGTTCTTCCTCCAACACCCATTCTACCTGCGTGTTAAAAAGGTCGTTTACCTCGTCGTACACCTCATGTCCCTTGGGAAACAACTGGTCAATAATGTCGTAATGATATTTTTTGATCCCGTTCAGCAATTCATAAGCCTTGCCATTCTGCGCAGCGTGCGCCGCCACCACTTCCTCCAGCGCATTGGTCGTCTTGCCCATCGCCGATACAATGATTACAATCTTTTCCGCTTTGAATCGCTGCAAAATATTCGCAACGTTTCTGACGCCATCGGGATCCTTTACCGAGGCACCACCAAATTTGAAAACCTTAATGATTTTCTTCATTTTCTGTATTGAAATATTTTTAATTGTGTAACAAAATGACGCCAGCCCTTCTGACGCAAAACGAGGCGCAAAGTTACATGAAGTGAAGCATTTGCACCAAAAAATCTTGATTTCTTTCTGCTGGGCGCATCCCCCGAAGCTTCGGGGGTCGGGCTATACGCCCCGACTTGTCGGGGCTCCTATCCCTTGCGCATTATCTGTCTCTGTTTTTTAACCATTTTGCTTGAAAAAAGTTATATCTTCCTGTTGTCACATTTCAAAACACAGGTTTATGAAACAAATGTTACCCAAACACATCCTGATCGTGCTGGCAATCGCCGGCGTTTTTGCAGCCGGCGCATTTACCGGACGCTATTTCTTAACGGAAGATATCACCGCCGATGACGTGCGCAGCGCCGCCAAAATTGCCGGGCTGGATTTTTCCGATTCGGAAATTGATTCCCTGCTACCCGCACTGAGTGATTTTCGCGAAAGCTACGCAGCCAATCGTAAAGCGAATATTCCCAACAGCCTCTCTCCTGCCCTGGTGTTCAATCCACTGCCACCTGGCATCATGATCGACCCAACGCAAAAACCAGCAGTCTTCAGCAATCCGGGCAAAGTCAAACTGCCCCAAAATCGCGACGATCTGGCGTTCTATTCGGTTCGGGAACTGGCCGAACTCATTCGCACCAAGCAGATTACATCTGTAGAACTGACCAAGTTTTTTATCGAGCGATTGAAAAAATATGATGAAAAGCTTCATTGCGTGATCACGCTTACCGAAGACCTCGCACTGGAGCAAGCCAAACGCGCCGACGCTGAAATTGCCAGGGGCAAATATCGCGGCTTGCTGCATGGCATCCCCTATGGCGCCAAAGATTTATTAGCAAAAAAAGGATATAAAACAACCTGGGGTGCAATGCCTTACAAAGACCAAATACTCAACTACGATGCTACGGTCATTACCAAACTGGAAGAAGCCGGCGCGGTGCTGGTCGCCAAACTCACCCTCGGCGCGCTCGCTATGGGCGATGTGTGGTTTGGCGGCATGACCCGCAATCCTTGGGACGTTGAGACCGGCTCCAGTGGTTCTTCAGCAGGATCAGCAGCGGCGGTATCGGCGGGGTTGGTTCCTTTTGCGATCGGTACCGAAACGCTCGGTTCAATCGTTTCACCTTCAACGGTTTGCGGAACTACCGGACTGCGCCCTACCTTCGGGCGGGTGAGCAAATACGGCGCCATGGCCTTGAGTTGGAGTATGGATAAAATCGGTCCGATCGCCCGTAGTGTAGAAGATTGCGCCATCGTATTCAACGCGATTTATGGTCCGGATGGCAAGGATTTATCCGTGATCAAAGCGCCATTTAACTACAACGCCAAATTCGATACAAAAAAACTGCGCATCGGCTATCTGAAAAGTGCTTTTGCAGGAAATTACCCTTTCAAAGAACAGGACAGCATTGCTTTAGCAAAAATGCGCGAACTCGGCTATGAGTTGATCCCAATCGAATTGCCAACCGTGCCGAATATCCGCTTTATTTTAAACGCAGAAGCAGCAGCAGCTTTTGACGAACTCACGCTCAGCAATCGCGACGACCTGCTGGTACGTCAGGGTAAAAATGCCTGGCCCAATACGTTCCGCCAGGCGCGCTTTATCCCGGCGGTGGAGTACATTCAGGCAAACCGCTTGCGCTCGCAGTTGATCGCCGATATGCAGCAAGTATTTGAACAAGTGGACGTTTATATCAACCCTTCGTGGGGCAGCAGCAGTTTGCTCATTACCAATTTGACCGGGCACCCGTGCGTGGTGATGCCCAATGGCTTTCGCGATAATGGCAGACCGACCAGCATTACGTTTACCGGAAAATTATTTGGAGAAGCAGAATTATTGTCTTTGGCGAAAGCCTGGCAGGACGCGACGGATTATCACAAAAAACATCCGGAATTGTAAAAGTGAAAAACCAGAAGGCAGATGTCAGGCATAGTTTATCCGTTCTGACATCTGTCTTATCTATACAATCATCTCAAATTACTGAATCGTGTACACTACTTTCACTGAGTAGCGCAGGTTGATCGGCTTGGCTGCCATTTTTCCGGAAGAATTTGTTGGCGCGGGACCGTAGTAAGGCGCATAGCCGTCGTAAGCATACGGCGCACCGTAATCCTGCATCACTTCGATATTGGAGATGCCACCGAGTTTCAGTCCCGTTGCTTTCGCCAGCAGTTCCGCTTCTTCTTTTGCATTTTGCAGTGCCTGAGCTTTCAGTTCATTCAGCAACATCTTCGATTTGGTATTGTTGAAATAAACGATGTTTACACTTGCCAAACCCTGCGTCCCAAGTTTTGCGATCAGTTTATTCGCAGTGTCCATACTGGAAACGCGCACTTGATACATTTTGGAAACCATAAAGGAAGGACCTTCATAACCGCCATAATTGCCGTAGGCATTAATGTTTTCAATCAGAATATTGGCAGCTGGTATCCCAACTTCCTTTGCAGCAGTCAACATATTGCTTTCCAACTGGTTAATAGAAACCTTATTGCCGGAATCATCTGCGTATTCCTGCAAGGAAATACTCAGGAAAATTTCATCCGGTTCTACTGTTTTTTCTGCGCTCCCGAAAACAGAAATGGTTTTTGCGTTTTGTGCGACTGCGGGGCTTAGCACTGCGCTCACGAAGAGCACAAACATCATTTTAATTGCAGTTTTCATTTCGAATTGTTTTAAGTTTGAATGTTGAATTTATGGATCATTTGGTACGATCATGACATAGAACGTATTTCAGAATGCGTTATTTTAACATCTACGAAAAATTGTTAAAATGTCGGATCAACATACAAAAATAGTCGTCGTAGGTGGCGGTGCTGCCGGTTTTTTTGCAGCGATTCGTTGCGCAGAACTTAACCCCAAAGCGGAGGTAACAATCCTCGAACGCGGCAGAAATGTACTGGAAAAAGTAAAAATTTCAGGCGGAGGGCGCTGCAATGTGACCCACGCCTGCT
>CAZQTF010000181.1:0-7841 GCA_964596135.1 uncultured Saprospiraceae bacterium
CTTTATAGAAATGGTTGTCGGCTTAAATGCTTGCAGCCATTTTGTATCAAAACGGTGGTTGTAGCTCAGCTGGTTAGAGCGTCGGATTGTGGTTCCGAAGGTCGTGGGTTCGAGCCCCATCATCCACCCTTCTCCTTCAAAGAATCATTCACAGGTTCTCCATTTTTACTGCTGTTTTTTACATTTTCTCCCAAAGATAGCGGCACCAGCCCTGCTGCTGTTGTCTGTCACGGTCGGCATTCTGGATTTTGTTTTTGATGATCATAAATCGGAAGAAGAATTATTACATATGGTCGAATTAAAAAAACCAACGATGTGAAGTGTTTTATGATAAATTGAACTTTATTTACATCGAATTGCCCAAATTTAAAAAACAGGAAAGTGAATTAGAAACGCAATTTGATAAATGGTTATATGTTTTCAGACACCTTTCCGATTTATAAGACCGCCCGCAATAATTGCAGGATAAGATATTCCAGCGAGTGTTTGAAGCAGCGGAAATTAGCCAAATTTAGTCCAGCAGAAAGGGAGGCGTATAAAGAAAGTTTGAAATATTATCGGGATTTGAAAAATGTGGTAGATACCTCTGTAACCCAAAAATAGTATTGGATATTCTTTTGAATAGGATAAAAGATTTAATATTTAAATTAGCTTAAAAATGAAACAAGTAATATTTATAATATCGTTATTTTTTTTCTGCTTTGGATGCCACCATTCAAAAACGGAGGATGAATTAAAAAAAGAAATATTTCAAACTGAAAAAGCCTTTGAAAGAATGACTTCAGAAAGAAGCATTCCTGAAGCTTTTCATTTCTTTGCAGATGAAAATGCCGTCATAAAAAGAGAAAATGATACGCTTGTTATCGGAAAAGAAAACATTAGAATTTATTACGAGAATAAAAATTTAAAGAATGCCACAGTTAATTGGACTCCTGATTTTATTGAGATTTCTAAATCTGGAGATATAGCCTATACTTATGGCAAATATACTTGGAGTATTAAGGATGCCGATGGTAATACTGAAGAATTTAAAGGAATCTTTCACACGGTATGGAAAAAGCAGAAAGACGGCAGTTGGAAGTATGTTTGGGATTAGTCGGAATTAATATTTACACATAACAAGATATTGTCAAAAACGGGCTGAGGCAATATTATTGGGCTGACAGAAGTAATTCAACATTTGAAATGCTATTGAATAGTAGCACTGAAAATCCTGCCCTTCGCCAAGTCGTGAGCCGTTCAGCGCGTTTTATTTAATTCCCCACCCGCATACTTTCTTCCTGGTGGCGCCACAATTCCTGAAATACGGGGCTAAAGGCGCGGAGGTGCTCGAAGGTGCCTTCGTCCACCACGCGACCGCTTTCGAGCACATACACATAGTCGAAATGCGCAAGTAGATGCAGGCGATGCAGCGAGGAGATGACCGCCTTGTCGGCAAATTCGCGGAAAATCTTTTCGTAGATTTTTAATTCCGTTTTCGGATCCACGCTGCTGGTAGGTTCGTCGAGGAGCACGAGGTGGCTGTCACGCGCCGCCAGAATGCCCCGCGCCAGTGCGAGTCGCTGTTTTTGTCCGCCCGACAGGTTGACGCCTTTCTCCTGGATGTTGGATTGTAAGCCCTTGGGCAATTGGGCAACCACTTCTGCAAAGTGCGCCGTTTCGCACACCTGCTGTACTTCCGCCTCGCTGAAAGGCAGTCCCAGCGTGATATTGTATTCGATCGTATTTTCAAAAATCTCCGGTTCCTGTGGGAAGAGCGTCACATCGCTGTTGATGATGTTGAGCGAATGGAATCGCTTGCCATCAACGCTCACTTCCAAACCTGGTTCCGGCGGGTACAAGCCCCGGAGCAACGCCAGGAGGGTACTTTTGCCGCTACCGCTTTCGCCGATGAGGGCGATGCGTTGTCCTCGCTGAATGCGAATGGCGATGTTCTGTAGCCCAAGGGCGGTTTTAGCGTCGTTGGAGGCTTCGTTGTGGGTAAAATGTACACCTTTAATCTCGATGCTTTGCCATTGATCGGGCAGGGCGACGATTTCCTCCGGCAGATGGCGTCCGGCGTACGCCTCAATGATACCCTGAGCGGTTTGCACATCGGTATTGTACTTCACAATTTGAGTGTATTGCCAAGCGATGTTTTGAAATACACTGGTGAAGCGCTCTACATAGCCCATGAGGGTGACCAGTCCACCGATGAGGAAGACTTCGCCAGGTTGCCAGTTTTGATAAACATAACCAACCAGAATGACGGCGTAAATCAGAGAAATGCAGATGCCTTCCACTACAAACCACTTCCATTCGTTGACGCGGATGTTGCGGCGGAATGCGGGAAAAACATTGGCGACCTTTTGCATCAGTCCGGTTTCCATGCGTTTTTGCAGGCGCAGCGTGATCACAGTGACGATATTGCTCAGACTGTCAAAAAGGGTAGAGGACACCACGTGCTCGCCTTCGTTTACTTCTTCCAGCGTTTTGATGTAAGGTTTGTCGAATCTTAAAATAATAACTACCACCAGAATGCCCAGCAACAAAGCGATAAAACCAAAAACCGGCGCAAAGTAAAGCATGGCGGCAAAGGAAAAAACGAACTTCGCCAGCGCGTGCATGTACATGAAGCCATCCTGAAAAAATTCTTTGAGCGCTTCGTAGGCTTTGCGGATGCGGTTGATGGTAGCACCGCTGTGGTGATCCTGATGCCATTTCACCGGCAAGTGCAGCGTTTTGTGGTACATTTCCTGCAGGAAATTGCGGCTAAGATTGAACGCCAATTCGCGCTCCATGATGCGGGCGGGCCCGTGAAAACCCCAGTCCGCCAGCCGCAGAAAGAGGTAAGCGCCGACGTACAGCCATGCCGAGCGCAGTGCGTGGACGCCATTTTTCTGCAATTCATTGATAAACAGACCCCAAATGACCGGCTCCAGCGCCATCATCAGGTTGCTCATCACAAACATGCCGTACACCAGCAAATATTTGCGGCGTTCTCCGTGTGCATAGCGCCAGGCAGTCAGCAACATGGAAAAATAAGGATTGCGGAATAGTCGGGATGAAGTCATATTGTTTGGATTAACAAAGTGTTGGAATCCAGGAAGATCAATGGCTTTTCTCCTTTTGAAAACACAAAGACGAAACGGATAACCAAAAGCCGGTAAAAACAGTTCCTGCCGTAGCCGATTAAATTGAATTTTGCAAAGAATGAGAAACAACGACAATCCTATGAAGTTTTATCGGATACAATCGAGTAAAATTCTCTGCCAAAACGTTACTTTTGCAGAGAGAGATCATACTTTTATTCTACAGGCATACCCTTTACAAATCTGTTCAAAGAGTATATTGAATACATCATTTTTTTATAATTTGCTTGACACAAAGGGTGCATCATCATGATTCAACATTACCAAAAACTATTTTTTAGCTGGATTTTACTGACGGGAAGCGTGCTGACAAACGCACAGATCTGCAGCGGCGGCGTACCGTTGAGTCTTACAACCGAGTTTCAAGTGCGGTTTGGTTTCTCGCAGCCACAGGCAACGATCCTTCCCGCGTTTGATTTGCAAAAAGCCCTCAAGGAAGACGCGGCGCACCCCGGAGAGCGGGTGGCGGCGCCTATTGCGGTTGATCTGGGACTGAACAATGCCGGCGAATGGTTGGAATTAAACAACGGCGATCGGCTTTGGCGGCTAAAAATTCATTCGCGGAAAGCCCTGGGCTTGATGTTTTTGTACGACAAATTGTATCTGCCGCCGGGTGCCTCGCTTTTTATGTACAATGAAGATGGCAGTCAGGTATTGGGCGCTTATACTTCGCAGAGCAATACGCCGAATCATACGTTTATGACGGGATTTATTTACGGCGAAACGGCATTGTTGGAATACTACGAGCCATCCTCGGTGCGCGGACAGGGAGTATTGCATCTTTTTCGGGTAGATCACGCTTACAAGCAGGCTATTTTTGAAGGTAAAACGCTTCTGCAAAATGAATTTGGCTTTGGTGCGGCAGCAGCGTGCAATAAAAATGTAAATTGTCCTGAAGGCACCAACTGGCAAAAGCAGAAACGAGGCATCTGCCGGGTGATTGTCGTTGTGGAGGAAGGCACGGGCTACTGCACGGGTAATTTGATCAATAATACCGCCAACGATGGGAAGCCGTATATTTTGAGCGCTTACCACTGCCAGGACGGATTCACGCCGAAATATGACTTCTGGCGATTTGATTTTAATTATGAATCCAATAATTGTAACAATCCAGCGGCGGAACCTGCGTTTCAGTCGGTGTTGGGCAGTACACTGCGTGCCAGCAGGCAGCAAAATGATTTTTTGCTTTTGGAAACGATGAGTCAAATTCCCGCTAATTACAATGTTTATTTTAACGGCTGGGATCGTAAAAATGCTCCTCCTACAACGTCCTTCAGCATCCATCATCCCAGAGGAGATGTTAAAAAAATAGCCCTTGAGGACCAGACAGCTACTATCTATTCTACGTCTTTTCAGTGGCAGGACGTCCAGGGCAATGTTCTCTATACGACGCCACCGAATCACATGTTTCAGGTCAGATTCGATGCCAGTACAGTAGAAGCAGGGTCTTCCGGGGCAGCATTATTTGATCAAAACGGCAGAATTGTCGGGCAGCTTCATGGCGGTACCGACCTGGGAGACTGCAATTTTATCACGGCATATTACGATCGCTTTTCCTTAGCGTGGGAAGGTGGAGGCACCCCGGAAACAAGATTGAAAGATTGGCTCGATCCTGACACCAGTAACGTAAGTTTGCTCGATGGTATGGAAATGAACAGCGACAGCATGGGCACAATCGCAGGGTTTGTGCTAGATGCAAAGGGCAGAGGCGTTGCCGGAGTCAATCTGCGCCTGGTCGGACCTGTCAATGCAACGGCTGTCACGGATACTGCCGGTGCTTATCGTTTCAATAATCTGCCGCTTGGCGAAGTATTTGGCATTTCTTTGGAAAAAGATTACGGCGACCGCAATGGTATTGGCGTGGTAGATATTTTGTTGATTTCCAGACATATTCTTGGTGTTGAGCCATTGGATTCTCCATTAAAATTGTTGGCGGCCGATGTAGATGAATCCGCAACGCTGAATATTGTGGATCTCATCAAAATCCGGAAGGTGATTCTTGGCATTGATCTTGTCTTTGCGGATACACCCTCCTGGCGCTTTTTACCGGAAGGATTTACTTTTTCCGATCCGATGAATCCCTGGGATGACTTCCTGCCAACGGTTTTTCATTTGCCTACTTTTGAGGACGATGTACTGGACTTTAATTTCACTGCTTATAAAATGGGCGATGTGGATTTAAATGCCGATCCAAAACAATAAATTTCAGACGTGTCCGCTTTTTTAAAAGCCCGACACGTCTGAATAATCTGAGTTATTTATTTGATTTTTAGCAGCTTGAACGGAGGGCTACTCAAGTTGCCGCTTTGAATGCGTAGAAAGTACAAGCCTGGGTTTAGTTCGTTACCTATAGAAACACTACCTTCCAGCGCAGGCAGGAAAATGCGTTGTACGATTTGTCCCAGCGCATTATATACCAACATTATAGCTTCCGGCATTTGATCTGTCAGATGGTACAGCATCGTCGTCTGCTGCTGGAAAGGATTGGGAAATGCCTTTATTGCCAAAGCAGCAGCAAGAGGTTCCTCAATGGGCGTGGTGGTGCTTTCCTGTACCGAAAAAGCATCTATGGCAGCTTTGACGATGTGCCCGTTGGGGGGAAGATCAGCGGTTTCAAAAATAATGGTCATGTTGTCGGTGAGGTCAATCCGGTCGCGCAGTGTAAATTCCGATTGCTCACGCCAGGCGCCCTGAGACTCCTGAACGGTTTCGAGTGTAACAACCTCCCGTCCATTGGAGATGCGAACGGATAGCTCATCATCGGGACTGGCTCCAGTGCCGCCGTCATTAAAGAACCATAGATAATAGCGTACCGTTGGATTTTCATAATTCGACAGATTCATCGGTGGAGAGATGAGCTGAACCCTCCCGTTGTCCACATCGCTATTCCCTGCCTGCCCTTCGGCGTTGCCGGTCACATAACAGGATTCGCCCAGGTCTTCGGGAATGTCGTGCGAAGGAGATGCCAATTGATTATTGTAGAAAGTTCCTTTGGGGATATTGCGTTCCCAGAAACCGGCGGTAGCGCTATCGCTGCTTGTCGTCCAGCCCAGATCGAAGAAAAAATCATCCTGATATCCTCGATCAAGGGCGATGGTCACAGATTTATGGTTGTCAATGGTTAGATTCTCCACAATGGTTTGCATAAAACCCCAGGCGCCAACGGCAATATCATATTCACCGGAAAAAACATTACCTAACGAGAAATTACCATTTGTATTGGCCGTGGTTTCAAAAAAATAATCTTCATTGGAAATGATCACTTTGGCAAAAGGTACGGCATCGCCATTCAGGCTGTTGACTGTTTTGCCGCTTACGCTGAAGGTTGCTAAAGGGGTGAGCGCCACATCGAGGATCGTCACGATGCCATTTTGTAGAGTTGCCTGAACCGTTTTGGGTTGATAACCTTCTCTGGTTATGGTCACATCGAATGTTCCGGCGAGTGCCTGTCCTGTTTTGTAATTGCCGGCAATATCTGAAGTTCCAATATTCGGCTGTGCCGATATTATTTTGATTTCAGCTCCGGCAAGCGGTTGATTGTTAGAAATATCGGTAATTTTTCCTTCCAGAAAACAAGCTCTTTTCAGATTCGGCTGAATGATAAACAGACCATTGTTGATATCCGAAATCAAAACGTTGCCGGAGGGTAAAAATGGATACATTCCCCACGCGCCAAAAAAACCGACTTCAGGGCCAAGATAGCTGTCCCAGTTGGCAACTTCGATCAAATTATCCGGGCGGGACGCATCTACGATTACGCCGCCGGCGGTATAATAAGATATATGGAGGTAGTCATCCTGCACGTGCACGTTGTGTGGGATTGTGCCGGAACCAAGCGTGTAAGCCGGACGAAACTGATCTAATTCTTGGATGTTGTCCAAATCTGACACATCGTAAGCGCCAATCGGGGCATTTGCGCGTTCGTCGGTGGTAAATACGATCTCATTATTCTCCGAAGCCCAGGCATTGTGGGTAAATCGAAAAGGTGTATTCTGTGCGCCGATCAGTTTGGGGACTGTCATGTCAGACACATCATAAATACCCAGGCGCCCCAGATATAGTTCCGAGGCATACATGATATTGTTCTGAGCATACACATCATGTGCGTAAATGGCGGGTCCTTTGCCCATGTATATTGGCTCGCCCGGGGTAGAAGCAACATCTACGAAGAGTATACCGCCGCTGTTCAGATTGCATCCGGCGAGATAACACACGCCGTTTTCATCAATGTATAAATTGTGGCATGTACGGAGCGTTCCGTTTTCGAGGTTGGGTTTCCAGTTGGTGTAAGTGACCTTGGCGGGTAATTGTGATAAGTCAATGACAAGTAAACCTTCAGAAGTTCCGCTTTGGTCGGTGGTGACATAGGCGAAGTTGCCCCAGGTTTTCAGGTCGCGCCAGATGGAGAATGCGCCTGGTACAAACGCCACTTCCTTCGGATTGCGCGGGTCTGCCAGGCTCACGATCGAAACACCGGTTTGCACGCCTACCAGTGCATATTCGGTACCATTTGGCGCTACCCAGCCCCAAACGTCATTCAATTCGGCATTGTATTTCAAATTGGCAAGCAGCGTGGTGTTGAGTTGAGCCATCGCTACAAAAAAATAGCCTATCAAGAAAAGCGTAGAACAAATTTGTTTCATATAATCGGTTTTGCGAAAAATATAAAATGAGAAACGCAATTTCTAATTTCTTGGTACAACAGCAATT
>CAZQTF010000182.1:0-7774 GCA_964596135.1 uncultured Saprospiraceae bacterium
ACGTCGCGCCATTGATGTAGCCACTGCCCGCCCAGCCCTGACGGTACAAATTGGGCGGTACGGCGTTGGTCGGAGATGAAAGTGCCAACAAATATACCATATGAGTTTCGTTAAAACCACGCACCGGCAGGTTAATGGCAAAGTTAAAATTGGGTGACCAATGCCAGTAGATTACGTTTTGGTTTTGCTTGCGGTACCAGTTCCAGTCAACGGCTTCCCAGATCGAGGTGATTTTATTGCGCAAAGCGATTTCATCGGCGGAGCTGCCATCAAAATATTCCCGAACGGTAAGGAGTCCTTCCAGCAGGAACGCAGTCTCCACGATGTCGCCGCCATTATCTTGTGTGCTGAATGGCACCACTTTGCCGGTGCTGCCGTGCATCCAGTGCGGGAATGCGCCTTTGAAGCGATCGGCACTTTCCAGAAAAGTCACGATTTTCAGGAGTCTTTGCAATCCTTGATTTCGGGTGATGAAGCCTCTTTCAATACCAACGAGAATTGCCATCACTCCAAAGCCCGAGCCACCCATTGTGACCACATCGCCGGAGGTATTGCGCTCGCGCGCCAACCCGGACACCGGGTGCGCAAAATTCCAGAAATACCGGAAAGTATATTCCTGTACCATCGTGAGCAATTCGTCGTCGCTCCTATCAAAAATTGCCGAGTTCACCTCTGCAGGTGTACTGGATTCTGTGCCTGCCGCGTTGACACCGACCATTCGATACTGCACGTTCAGGTTATTGCCAAACGGGCGTAAAAAGTCAATAAACAGGGTATCGTTTCTATTGATCGAACGCGCCAATTGGTAGTTGCCACCGTTGATCGAGCGATAGAGCCGGTAATTGTCAAGCCCGGGATTTGCGGGATTTTTCCAGCGCAATTCTACGTGACTATCATAGCCAAAAGCACGCAAATCCGAGGGCGGATTGGGTACGGTCGCAGTACTGCGATAAGTACGCAATTCATCAATGTATAAAGTGTGCTCAGCGCCATCGGCAATGCCTTGCCCAAAAATAATTGCTTTGATCTGGGAAAAGTTGATGTTGGTTTGGTTAGGGTCGCTGAAAAAAACACTCAGCGGAATTTTGATTTGCGTCCAGGTTTGAGCCGGAAGGTTATCTGTATAATCTGAAAGGCTATATTTTCTGGATTTAGTGGTACCGGGCGCTCCTTCTAAATAAATCAAAGGCAGGAGGTCTTTGCTCAAGTCATCTGGCGCATATGCCCAAAACGACAGCGTGTCGGTTTGGGTGATATTTTGAAATGGAAATCCGGGAGGAATAACCAATGCATCCCAATTGCCCCCTGTGCGCGATGTCCAGCGTAGTTTCAAGCTATTTGCACCCTGGAAAACGATATTTGTGGAGGTTGGAATTTTATCACCTGAAGGTCCGGCCTGTTCGAGCATGCTGGGGGAGGTTTTAAAAGCAAGTCCCGAATCATAATACCCTTGCTTGTCACTGTCGCTGAAAAAGTAAACACTTTGCGACAGCAGATCAGAGGGACAACTCCACACCAATAGCCCCAATACCAGATGTGCTACCAGTCGTTTCATACCATTACCTTAGTGAAAAAAACTCTCTTTCAATCTTGCAATTTAATTTTTTGCAGATTTTAGCTCGCCATATAAAATTAGTCTAAAAAGAACTTCGGCGGAAAAAACATACCTCATTATTACTACTGCACTGACAAAAATCACCTCATCAAAAACTTTATTTATTATTTTAGTTTTTATATAAAATATTGAAAATAAAAATATTAACAAACAAATGTTCAATATTGGCAATACGCCATTGGGACAAAAAGGTTCAATATTGAAGCATAAATTCTGTCAGGTTATCTTCTTCGGACAAATTAAGTTTTTTACGCAAGCGATAGCGTTTGTTCTCCACGCTGCGGATGGAGATATTGAGCAGTGGGGCAATTTCTTTGGAAGACAGATTCATTTTGAGGTAAGCAGCCAGCTTAAGGTCGCCGGGAGTAAGATCGGGGAATTCCGCTTTCAGCTTTTTGAAAAATTGCTCGTGTACCTGGTTAAAGTTGGTTTCAAAAACTTGCCAGTCTTGCTCGGAGGAGATATTGGTGTCAATCAAGTGCAATAGCCGCTGGTAGTGTTTTCCAGGCAGGTGCCCATCGGCTGATGACCGAATCGCCTGTATTTCATCTTTGATTTGCAGCAAAATTTCATTTTTTTGGATGAGATTCATGGTCGAATTCGCCAGTTCTTTACTTTTGTTGATCACGTCAGCCCGCAAGCGCTCGTTGGTTACTTTGATGCGTTCTTCTTCGAGTTGTTTTTCTTTTTCAGCTTCTAAATGCAGACGTTGCTTTTCCAGCCGGTGCTGATTCCAGTGTTCCACCAGCCAGATGACAAGAGCGATGGCGACGACATACAAAATGCTCGCCCACCGCGTTTGGTACCAGTGTGGTTGAATTCGAAAGCGGAAACTTGCTACATCGGGTGAAAGTCTGGAGCGAACCTTGAATATATAATTGCCCGGTGGCAAACGATTAAATTCCTTTTCCGTTATTGATTGCCACTCTGACCACTCTTGGTCAAAACCTTCCAGTTTATAGCTAAATTCTGGTGTGCGGGTAAAAACGGCTTGTGAAAACCGGAAACGCAGATTGTTTTCGGTCGCAGGCAACTGCAAAAATTCGGTGCCGATCGGATGAAAGCGCTGCGCATTGCGCCCAAGCGAGGCCACCGCGTTGATGGTGACCGCAGGCAGCAGAAGAGGGGCGCCAGTGCCGAAATCATCCCTGCCGGGCGTAAAAATGGCGTAACCGTCATCCAACCCCAATAAGTAATTGTCTTTTTGCAGCGAAATGATGCTTTCGTAATCGGGTACCAACGGTAAATTAAAAGTAGTATGGCGATTGTTGTGGTGATAGGTAATCTGCTGGGCATCTATCTGAAACCACTCTCCATCGCGCCCCTTTTTGATCCTGAAATTGCCCTTGGGCATTCTCTTGTTATCCAAAGGGTGAAGTTTGCCCGATTTATGATCGAACGTAAGAAAACTGGAGTTGGATTTAATGACGATCTGACCATCAAGTTTGGCGATGTCTATTTTAAATTCCGAAGACAAACCATCTTTAGCCGTAAAGCTTCGCAGGGTAGTAATCCGTTGAAGTGAATCGTCCATTTGAATTTGATACAAACCCCGGTAAGGACCAACAGCCCAGATATTTCCCTGGTCATCAAACATCATTTTTTTGACCGGTTCAATAAAATCCTTGACGCGATGGGCGAATTGCCAGCCACCGTTTGGGTTTTTTACAAAAATAACCAGCCCGGTATAGGTGCCCTGTATCAAAACATCGGGTTTGGTAGGGTGGGGGAGCGTGATCCAACCACCGGTGATTTCTGAAATTTGGCGTACCTGATTCCCCTCAATCACAAACGTTCCGTTATTGTGCCCGACCAGCAGTTCTCCATCAAAATTTTGGATTTGCCATACCTGCCCCTGCGTGCCGTTGACCAACCGGAACCGATTGTCTTTGCTTTGATCCTGCCAGGATTTAACAAATACACCCTGATTGGAGCCAATGTAGAGGTTATCGCCATAGATTTCGGCAGCATACACTGCGCCGACCGTTCCACTTTTGTCTTTAAAAAATGTGAGCGGGCTACTCAGTTCGATCAGATCAATTCCTTTGTCCAGCCCGATCCAGAGGTTGTGGGCAGCATCTTCAAACAGCGCCAGCACGGTATTATTTTGCAAGCCGTTTTGCTGATTGATATGATAAAGCACTTCGCCTTTGGAATTCACAACAAAAACTCCATTTAAAATCGTGCCCAGCGCCAGATTGCCATTGGCTAATCGAATTCCTTTATTGAGTTGATTGGCAATGAGATAGCGCTGAAGCCCGTTATTGCCCCAGGGACGTAGCTGCCCCCTGCGGTACTCGAAGATGCCGTGGTTGGAAGTTCCAATCAGGAAGCTATTGTCGCCATTCGGCAGCAGGCATACCACGGTTTTGTCGGATAAGGCTTCGGTGCCCGGCACCCGCTCGAAGCTGTTATTGCGCAATTCAAACAATCCCTGACCAATTACCGGCAGTAAAAGTTTATTGTGCACGGGCTGGGCAAACATGATATTCCCCGGCGGACGCAGCGGTGTCACGGTTTGGTAATCGTATAAATAAATCGCTGAAAATGATTGGAAAATTATACTTTTAGATAATGGAACGATGTGCCATATCTCTTCCCGTTGAAATGACTCGTCTTTTATGATGGAATTGAGTGATTGGTAAATAAAATGACCGCTGTTGTCGCGTTGCCAAAAGCCAAACTCGCCATAAGCGCCGGTAAAAATTCGCCCATGGCCGTCGCTGGCAACCGAGCGAATGATCTGCCGGTTGGGTAGCGGATTCGTCCGCCAGTTGGAACCATTAAATTCGAGCAGACCGGCAGAATTGCCAAACAACATGGCGAGATCGGGCGACTGAGTAATAGTCCAGTTTTGATTGTAGGCTTGATACTGATCTTTGGTAAAATTGAGCACACGCGGCATTTCCTGCGCATCTACGAATCCACAGGCTAAGCAGCAAAAGGCAACAATGCAAAATATAAATTGCTTTCCCAAGATCAAGGCTGGCAGTTTTTAATGCTTGTAGGCAAACTTACTATTTTCTTTTGAAATTCTACATTTACTATCTTGCAACAAAAATCTGAACGTGATCGCCAATAAGCGCATTCTTACCCGTTCCATTTGGATTCTTTCGCTCATCAGCTTATTTACCGATTTTGCCAGTGAAATGCTTTATCCCATTATGCCTTTGTATTTGCAGCAGATAGGTTTTTCCGTGGCGCTTATCGGCTTGCTCGAAGGCATTGCCGAAGCGGTGGCGGGCTTGGGAAAAGGTTATTTTGGTCGCTTGTCGGATGCATGGAATACGCGGGTGCCGTTTGTGCGATGGGGCTATGGGCTGAGCGCAATTTCTAAGCCTATGATGGCGTTTTTTACGTTTCCCCTCTGGGTTTTCGCGGCGCGCGCGCTGGATAGGGTGGGGAAAGGCATGCGCACGGGCGCGCGCGATGCGCTTTTGTCCTTTTACACTACACCGGAGCACAAAGGGAAGGTGTTTGGTTTTCACCGTTCGATGGATACCGTAGGCGCATTTCTGGGACCGCTGGCAGCGTTGTTGTTTCTGCAATTTTTCCCCGGTGCTTATCGCCAGATGTTTTTGCTGGCGTTTATTCCAGGAGCGATTGCTGTAGGTATTACATTTTTGCTGAAAGAATCGAAAGGAACATTCAAATCCAAAGCCATTGTCACTTCCTTTGCCGCGTTTATACAATACCCTTTCAAAAGTGCCCGCCTGTACCGTCGCTTGTTGATCGGATTATTGGTCTTTGCGGTGTTTAATAGTTCGGATGTTTTTTTGCTGCTAATGCTGAAACAGCACGGCTTTAGCGACAGCCAGATGCTGATGGCATATATTTTTTACAATGCTGTATATGCTCTTTTGGCTTATCCGTTGGGGGCGCTGGGCGACCGGATCGGATTGAAAAATATGTTTGTACTGGGATTGCTCATTTTTGCCGGCGTTTACTTTGGCATGGGTTTTAATCATAATAAATTGATATTTTTTGGTTTAATGGGCTTTTATGGCATCTACGCCGCCGCTACGGAAGGTATTGCCAAAGCCTGGATCAGTAATCTTATTCCCAAAACCGAAATTGCAACCGCCATCGGGACTTACGAAGCCTGGAAAAGCCTGGCCGCCATTGTTGCGAGCACGCTGGCGGGCGTGGTATGGGAAACAGTGAGCCCGGCGGCGACATTTGTATTGACCGGGATGGCGGCGCTTTTACTCGTTGTTTATTTTTGGCTATTCACGGCGTCCGTTTCATTTGTAATCGGCAATAGCGATTAGAATTTGTTATCTTACCGCAAAAAATGCTGACCTGTTTTTACCAGTCCAAAGGAGAAAACCTGACGACCAATGATTTGGGAAAACTCTTCGAAATTCCGGCGCAAGACATCATCTGGATTGATTTGTACAATCCGCTGGAAGAAGAAAAGGTTTTTGTCGAACAAAAGCTTGGCATTGAGCTATTTACGCGGCAGGAAGCAGAGGAAATCGAGAGCAGTTCCAAGTATTTTGAAAATGAACAGGAAATCAATGCCAACCTTAATTACATCTACCAGAAAGAAGATGGCAACTATGGCACCGATCCCGTGTCGTTTATCCTTAAATCCAACCATTTAATCACCCAACGCAACATCCCGCTGCGTTCTTTCGAAGAGGTCAAACGCATCATTCGCAGCAGCCGTCGGGCAAAACTGACCGGCTACAATATTGTTCTGTTTATGTTTGAAACCCGCATTGACATTGAGGCAGATTTTCTGGAGGATTTATCAAAAAAAATCTATGCCGTTGGCAAAAATCTGGCGTTGAAAAAACAAACCAACGAAGACGTGCTGATCGAAATCTACAGCTTTCAGGAGCTCACCATCCTCTTCCGGGAAAGCACCAGCGAATTAAAGCGATTGATTTCCAGTATTTTAAAAAGCGATTATTTTCCACGCGACGAATACGAAAAAATCCGGGTGCTCATCAAAGACGCCGACTCCCTGCTGGGGCATACTTCCTTCAACTTCGAGCGTCTGGAGTACCTGCAGAATACTTTTCTCGGGTTGATTGACATCGAGCAGAATAAAATTATCAAAATTTTTACTGTGATGACGGTGGTGATTATGCCGCCCACGCTCATCGCCAGTTTGTATGGAATGAATTTTGCGTACATGCCCGAACTGCAGTGGAAATACGGCTATGCGTTGGCGATTTCGCTCATGGTTTTGTCATCTTTGCTTACCTTATTTTATTTTCGCAGAAAAAAATGGCTTTGACAAACGTTTAGGATAAGCAATTGTTCTATTTTTAAGTATAACTCATTTTTATATAAAAATTTGATTATCAATGTTTTGTTAATGCGTTTGCATATTAGCAAATCAGCACATCAACTTATAAAAAATAATATTATGCAAAAGATTACCTGGATACTACTGGTTGTGCTGTTCTGGAGCACCGGTGCAACAGCACAACGCTCCATCAAACTCGCTTTGCTCAAATACAACGGCGGTGGTGACTGGTACTCGGTCGTAGATGCCCTGCAAAACCTGACCGATTTCTGCAACCAGCAGTTGAATATGAATTTTGACCCCAACTATGCGACCGTCGAAGTGGGCAGTGTCGAACTATTCAATTATCCCTTCTTGTTTATGACTGGTCATGGCAATATCGTTTTGTCAGATGCGGAAGCCGAAAACCTGCGAAATTACCTGATTGGCGGAGGCTTTTTGTATGTGGACGACGACTACGGCATGGATCCATACTTTCGCCTGGCGATCAAAAAGGTGTTTCCGGAAAAAGAACTGATCGAATTGCCTTTTGAGCACCCACTTTTTCATCAAAAGTTTAACTTCAAAAACGGCATTCCCAAAACGCACGAACACGATAACAAACCACCGCAAACCTTTGCCATCCTGCACGAAGGCAGGGTTGTGTGTGTGTACACCTATGAGACCAATATCAGCGATGGCTGGGAGTCGCAGGAAGTGCACAACGATCCCGAACCGATCCGCCGCATCTCTCTGGAAATGGGCGCCAATATTGTGCAGTTTGCGTTTACGCAGTAAATCGTTAAGGAAAATTTAAAGCCACGGTTGGCTTTAAACCTCAAGCATGCCTGATCGTCAAATGTGTAAATTATAACTGATATTACGCAGCGCATAAATTTTGAAAATTGAGTTCATTGACA
>CAZQTF010000183.1:0-7656 GCA_964596135.1 uncultured Saprospiraceae bacterium
ATAAAACACTGAAAATCAAAGAAGTGCCCACCACGCCAAATTCTGGCAAGCTGGCTTCAATCGTACCAAACCAACCAAAGATAAAAGTCAGCACGAATGCCCATCCCAGCAGGTTACGGCGGATAGGTTCGTTTTTTTTCCGCAGATTCAAGATCAAATGTGGCAAAGCAGCCATGAGCAATGCCCAATACCAGACCGAATCAGAGCCGTTGATTTGCATCGTCCAACTGGCAATGCCCACCAGATAAATGATGGTGGCCAAACTTGAATGCAGCAGGTAAAGCAGCGGAATACTCAGCACCAACCAATTCCAGAGAAAAGTGCTGGGATCACCCCAGATGTGGTAGGTTTGGCTTACGAGAGCGATACTTGCCGCCAGCATAAGCATCAGAAAAGCGGAAGAAGATTCTGCCCAGGCAATGGATTCGCGCCGTTTGAAAAAAGCATAGCCAAAAGCGATCTGCGCCACCAGTAATGGCGCAAAACTCAGGACGGTACGGGTCGTTTTGGAGAAATCGTCCCAGTTGTACGCTATGATCAGAATGATGCCACCGCCGACCAGCAGCGCACCGAGTACTCCAATGACGATAAAAGCAACGTTGTAATCAGGCTGATCATCTGTTTTGCTGTAATGTGCACGCAGCCGGTCGGCTTGCTCGCGGCTCAGCATGCCGTGTTCTACCCAATTAGGAAGCTGTTCATAGAGCCATTTGATATATTTTGCGTTTGCCATAAGAGCGAGGTTCGACGTTCCTGATTTGACCTTTCAATATGCAGCATTTTCGGGAAATATGGAATTTTTTTTCATGGAAATGCAAAACAACATTCTTGGCATGACTTTTGGTAAGAATAGGTTATATGTTTCTGAGGAGAAACCCTTTAGCAACCAACTATAAGGGTTTTATTTACTTTAGCCTACTTTTTGTTCAGGAGTTTTGGATTCAAATTCTCTTTCCCGTCCCCTTACTGTTGAATCTATAAACTCTTGAACTTTTTTTTACAGCCAACCAGCGCTACTTTTCGTACCCAATATGAAAAAGAGCATCCCCCTGATTGACCACCGGTGCATTGTTGTGCCCAATAATATGGCCTGCGCGCGGAGCGTACAAAGTCAAATCTTCCAGCCCAAACGGATCGTTGATGATACCGATGGGTTCGCCTTTCAGTACCTTGTGCCCGGAGCATTTGTACCACCTGAACATGCCAGGTTTTGAGGCGCGCATCCAACCGGATTTATTAAAAATCAGACTCGGTTCATCCTCCGGTTTGTTGGGCAGCATTCCATGATGATAGAGCAAACGCCGAATACCGTTGAGTGCTTTTTGAATGGACAATCCGTCATAGCGAAGCGTTTCGCCGCCTTCAAAAACGAGAATGGGTTTGCCTTCGTGGAGCGCCGACTTTCGCAAAGATTTGCTGATGAGAGGGGAAGCAACCAAATAGGGCGCGCCAAATGCTTTGGCAAGTTCCAGGCTTTTTTCGTCGCCTTTGGAAAACCGAATTTGTGGAAAGTTGTACAGATATTTCCCGCCTGTATGAAAATCTATGCCAAAATCAATGCTTGGAAGAATTTTCCGGTGAAGCGTGCTGGCAACGCGTGATGCCAAAGACCCTGAGGTGCTGCCGGGAAAACTGCGATTTACATCTTTGCCGTCGGTTACATCGCGGGAAAAGTTGATAAAACCATACACATTGAGCAGCGGAATAGCGATCACGCTCCCTTTGTTCAGATCATCGAACAACTCTTCGGTGACAGCCCGGCGTACGATTTCCACACCATTGATTTCGTCGCCGTGTACGCCGCCCAGGATCAGGACTCTGGGTCCGGGCTTTTTGCTGTGAAAAACATGTGCCCGAATAAGAATCTGATTGCCCGAAGGCAGCCGTCCTACTGGAATTTTGACGACCTCCGATTTGCCAGGTTTTACAAAAGTACCATTGATCTTGAGAGAATCTGTAGCCATCAGAAATCAGGATTTGCTATTTTGGATGCACGATTTTGCTACAAAGATAGGCGTTTGCCATCATATTTTTGTGAAATCGCACCTCGTCATAGGTTGATCCAGGCATAGGCTTTGATCAGACTCTCTGCAACTGTAGCTCGGCGACCCTGCTTTCCACAAGGTGAATGATGCTCCCGGCAACGTCTTTGCCGGTTGTAGTCTAAATGCCTTCCAAACCAGGAGAGGCGTTGACCTCCATTACCAGAGGGCCACGATGGGAACGCAGCAGGTCAATGCCGGTCACATCCAAGCCCATTACTTTGGCGACTTTTTTTGAGACTTCTTCTTCTTGTTCCGAGAGCAATACTGGTACAGCGCTGCCGCCTCGATGCAAATTGGAGCGAAATTCTCCGTCTTTTGCCTGGCGCTTCATTGCTGCTACGATTTCTCCGTTTACCACAAACACACGAATGTCGGCGCCTTGGGCTTCTGCGATAAATTCCTGCACAATCACGCGCTGCCCCATTTTCTGAAAAGCTTCGAGAATGGAGGTTGCCTGCAGCATGTTATGAGCCAACAGAACACCTACGCCATGCGTACTTTCCAGCAGTTTGATCACTACCGGGAATCCCCCCACCTGATCAATGAGATTTGCCAGGTTTTGCCCTTCGCCAACAAACACAGTACGGGGAATTGCAATACCAAAACTTGCCAGCCGCAGCATTGTGCGGAGTTTGTCGCGTGCCTGCAGCAAAGCATCTGGTCGGGTGGTAGTAAAAATCCCCATCGCCTCGAACTGCCCGATGACGGACGCCCCCGGATTGGTGACCGAAGCTCCGATGCGCGGAATAATGGCATCTATGTAGCTGAGATTGTTGCCGTTCCAGTAAACCGCCGGCACATCGCGGTCTACTACAAGGCTGCAATTGACGTGGTCAATAACCTGCATGTAATGCCCCCGCTGCGCACCGGCACGCACCAGGCTACGCGTCGAGTAGAGATAAGGACCGCGAGAGAGAATAGCGATATTCATCTGAAAATGTATTCGTGAGTTTGTATGTCCATGCTTTTTCTGAAGGTGTGTGTGCTGGAGCTTGTGTGTGCTGCTTTGGTTGTTGGTTGCGTTTGAAAGTTCAAGATTCAGGTTTGATCTGTTCAAAATCCTGAACTTTCAAACACAAGAAATTCAAATCACTTTAGTTTTACGATTTTGCGGCTGGCGCTATCCGTGCCGATGCTCACCCTGATTACGTAAGTTCCTGCCGGAATGTTTCGCAGAGAGAGTGATTCTTGCCAATTTCCTGTTACTGCTTGTGACACTTGTTGTAGCACACGTTGTCCAAATTGATCGAAAACCTCCACTAGCACCGGATCATCTTTCAGAACAGCACCGCGAAGGTAAAGGATTTCTTCAAACGGATTAGGGAAAATTTCCAAACTTTGGTCGAAAAGATTAACCGACTCGTCCTTTGTGAGCACGCGCTCGCCGTTGGCAAACCACACGCCCCAACGCGCCCCGGAAAAATCACCTTCGATGAGAACAGATGCGCTGGGCGGATTCGTCCGGGCATTGATTTTATCATCAGCCAGTTCTATCACGCCGATCACCCGGTCACTAAAAAAGCCTGCAAAACCATCAAAAATTAATTTACCGTCATCCACCGAATAGTTCGGAAAGCTGAGGTCGGAATTCTGATAAATACCGCCGACTTCGCCAGTTTCGATATTAGCGCCAAGGATGTAGTATTCTTCGTTGAAGAAATCTACATAATCAAAGGCAATGATGTAAGGCGAATTTTTGGAAAAGGTTGGGTTACCAACACTAATGTTTTCGGGTAATCCGGTGAACAGCTTTTCGATAAAACCATCGCCGAAACCATCGTCGGCGTTATTCCAGGCGCGCAGGAAGCCGATATCCCAGTATTCGATACTATCTTCGGCATTTCTGATGACACTGAGGGCATCGTACATCACATATTCGCCAGAGAAATCCCATTCGAGCGCATCGGGATAAACGACATCGCCGGTGGAAACGCCCTGCACAAAAGTGGGATTAAACAATTCGTACGATCCGCCCTGCCCGGTGCGCAAATCGAATACAAAAATTTTATTATCAAAGTCATCGGTAATAGCCGCCAACTTTAAGCCGTCTTTGGAAATGGCTGCATTGCGCCAGATGGGCTGATCGCTTAGCACGCTGGAAGTAAAAGTACCTTGATTCCAGTTAATGAAAAAAGCTTGAATAGTCTTGTTTTTAGTCACATAAACGATGATGCCCCCATCATCTGTGACGCTGGGGCGGCTCAACGGACCAAGGTCGGTAAAAGGCACGGCTACGGCGTCGCCATTGGGTCGAACGAGATTTACATTGGTCTGATTCTCATTGGCATATAAAATAATTTCTTCTCCTTCATTGGCGCCTACATCTGTCTGGGGATCTGTCCCTTGCTCACCGGTGATGCCCACCGCATCAAAGGCATTGGCGGCGGCGGTTACTTCCGGCGAGTTGGCGCCATGCAAGTCCGTAGCTGCCTGCAATACGGCGATTCTCAAATCAACAAAAACCGAAGACCGCACCAGGTAAATAGTTAAAGCCCGGTAGAAAATTTGCTCTGCTTTTTCTTTGCCAATGGCAGTAGCAAAAAGGTAATAAGCGCGATTAGGAATACCACTGTTGATGTGCACGCCACCGTTGTCGGCGCTACCTGAGTATTGCTCGTCCACATGGTCGGGCTGCCAGCCATTGTCGTTCAGGCTGTTCCCGCCGTTGTTGGGATTGGCAAGGTCGCGCAGCGCGCCTGTTGGAAAAAACTGCCGGCTGACTACGTCTTCGCCCATTTGCCAGTCGTCGCGGTCAATCATTGCTCCGAAAATATCAGCGAAAGATTCGTTTAATGCGCCCGACTCGTACTGATATTCCAGATTGGCGGTGTTTTGAATCACACCATGCGACATTTCATGCCCCGCCACGTCGAGCGCTTTTGCCAAAGGCGCATTAAAAGCCGTATTTCCATTGCCGTAAAACATAGCGGCGCCGTTCCAAAAGGCGTTGTCCATCTGACTACCATCTTCTTCGGTGATGTTAATCAGCGAAATGATATTCCCTCCCTGCCCATTGATAGAATTGCGCTGGAAGGTCTGGTTAAAATATTCGTATGCCTTGCCAGCATTATAATGCGCCGATACAGCGGTGCGGTTGTTCCAGGAATTGTTGGTAGAGCGGATGTGATCCGCATTAAAATCGTCGTTTGCCGGCGAGCCGTTGAGTCCATCAATCGTCCAGATCACTCCCACCGGATCGTCAGGAAAAACAGATTGCTGACTGTTGAACATCGGTCGGGAAGCATCAATCAGGTAGTGCGTATTGCCTTCCAACCAGGTACCGAAAGTACGGTTGATGCCTAGCAAATCCAGCGCTGTAGCGGTGCGGGGAGGAAGCGGACTAACTTCCGGCAATCGGCGGGTGGCAACCAGGTGAAGCGGATTTATTGAAGTGTGCGAGCCATCATCGTGGTAAAAGGTACATAAATCGCTGAAGTGATGCAAAATTTGCCCGGTTTTAGCATCTACAAAGTACATCCAGCGGTGCAGGACATCGGTGTACAGCGTAATCGCCCAGGCAAGCCTTTCGGCGGAAACATCGCGATTGAGGTGATATACCACTAGTTCGACTTGTACTTGTTTGCCCGCGATCAACTTTTGCTCTGCTGCACTGAGGGGTTTGAAGCGAGTAGTTTTGTTGAGGTCTTGCAGCACCGCGTCAACGGCAGTTTCCTGGCTTACTTTTGGCACCATCGTTGTCAACTGAGGCGTGGGATAGTAACGTCCGTTCAGCATCCCGAACTGCCCCGATTGCGCATGGAGCACGACTTCTGCGCCGTACACCCTGATGCCCCGATAAAGCTGCCGCAGCCGAAGGTGTGTTTGTCCAAGATCGTCCGATTCGGTGCTGATAATCTCAAATTCTTCATTAGGGTTCGCAATCTGCATCATATCGCTGGCCGCCTCCATATAAGCAAATGCCGAATCCATCAGGCTTTTACCGGCGCCCAAAGATTTTATTACCCCTTTGATCATAATCGGTAAGCCTGTGGTCTGATCCTTAATGGCAAACAAGCTGCCATCCATACTTGGTTTGACTAAAGGCGCAAGATTGCCATAGCCTGGCGCCTGCTTTTGCAGTACATTTGGCGATGACACAGGCACGGAAAATTGAAGCGGCTTGAGCGGCTGAATATCTTCCAGGCTGTAAATGCGGTTCGCTTTCGGTATTTGGGAAAGGTGCGCCTTTATTGTTTGTGCAAAAACCGGCACAGAGCATAAAATGCTCACCATCAATACAATGGTTCTAAACATCATCTTGTAATTGTTTTTGGAATGTAAAGTTTATTGATTCAGGTTATTTTTTCGGTGCGACAACAGCAGTTGTCATTTGCATCAATTCTTTGTAGAAAGATTCAATTTTTGCATCTACCCGATATTCCTGATTACCCCAGACGCATTTAGCATCCTGGTGATCGTTTTTGTATTGCACGTAGAAATACATATTGCCAGGCTGGTTGATGTCCATCTGTTCGAGATGCAAACTGATTGCCTTTTTTAGCATTTTTTGGGCGGTGCGTTTTTTCACGGTACCTAATTCAGTAGTTTTTGGGAGCATGCTTTCTTTTTTAAAAAGCTGCCCATTTTCAAGCAAAACAAATTCGGTGTAAGCGCCGGTAAATCCGCCGCCGTTGCCAAAGACGATCTGCTGAGCAGGCAAATTATCAATGGTGTACTGCTGACTTTTGCAACCAGCCAACACGACTATTGCCAGCCCTGCGAGCAGAAAAGGCTGAAAGTTGGTTTTCATAATCAATCGGTTTTCAGTTTGTTTTAGGAAAGTTAGACAAATTGCCGAAAATTATGACAGAAAATATCGGTATCGTCCGTAAATTAACGTAAGTCAAATTTCAAAATATAGGCGCCACAAAAATGAATTCCGTCGCGTTTGTGCACCTTGCAAAGGTATCCGGTCTGCATTTTTAAGAAAACGTTAAATTTTTGATAACACTTTACAACAGAAATGTTCATTAACTTGCCAAATGTTGTAGCCTATTTTTTGTATCATTGTCAAAAATAAAATCATGAAGCAGTTTTTTTTACTCCTGGCTTTTTTCGGATTGGCAGCAATCGCCCATGTCGAAGCACAAAATTGTGCTGAAAGCCCAGCTGCTAAAGCTGCTGCGCTAGATGCGAATATTGTACAGAAAGTCAACCACAGCACGGGGGAAGTAACTTACCTGCGTAAAAATGTCTGCCCATCATCTGGTAAAGTGAGCTATGCACCAGTAGAATACTGCACAAAGTCTGGTCGCTTTATCACCGCTGCATCTACAAAAAAGGAAACCTGTGTGAAAAAACAAGCCTGTACCGGCTACTACGGCGCCAGCGCTATGGCGGGGAGCAGCGTGCCGGAGCACTGCACCTCCGCTCAAAAAGCAGCCTGTGTTCAGGCAAATCAGAAAGCGGCCCTTGCCAAGGCAGCGTTTGTTGCCAATACAAGCAAAACGATCAAACCTTAGGCATTTTGATAACAGTTGGAACTAAAGGCGATGCTTTGTGGCGTCGCTTTTTTTATTTCACAATCGCTTTAGCTTTCACTTTAAATGGAACTTCCGAAAAAAGATTGCCCTGGCGATATTCTTCCAGTACCTGGCGCACAGTATCGGTC
>CAZQTF010000184.1:0-7615 GCA_964596135.1 uncultured Saprospiraceae bacterium
CATGAAGTGGGCGTCTCCCCTGGATTCGCGCAACAAGTATCCCGATGTGAATATATTCCAATACAGGGGTACATTGGTAAGCCTGAGCCTCGTCATGTCACTGGGATTAATTGTCGGGCTTTTTAACCTGACAACCGAAGAACAGAAAATAGTAATTCCGGAAGGCGCCGGATTGGCGCTTGATGCGGATGTAGAGATTGAACCTCCGCGCACAGCCGAACCGCCAGCTCCGCCTCCTCCACCGCCACCTCCCGTTATCCAGGAAATTCCGGCGGATGTACTTGCAGAAGTAGAAGATGTGGATTTTGTTGACCAATCGGTGGATGCTCACACAGAGGTAATCAATGTGCCAGTGACGATGGAGAAAAAAGAAGATAAAAAATACGTCGCTCCACCACCACCGCCACCAGCACCTGTTGAAGAAGAAATTTTTAAGGTGGTAGAAGAAATGCCCAGATTTCCGGGATG
Organism: uncultured Saprospiraceae bacterium; assembly: GCA_964596135.1. Taxonomy (GTDB): domain Bacteria; phylum Bacteroidota; class Bacteroidia; order Chitinophagales; family Saprospiraceae; genus JADJNW01. Next base: position 469 of record CAZQTF010000184.1, read on the forward strand.
TGAAGATTTACCATCTATTGCTGAGAAAAAAGCTTGTGCCGACAAAAAATTGTTGGAGTTTATCTATGCCAACATCCAGTATCCGGGCATTGCACGAGAAAACAATATTGAAGGTACTGTAGTGATCCGCTTCGTGGTGGATAAAGATGGAAACGTAGGCAAAGCGGAAATCATCCGCGAAATCGGCGGGGGATGCGGCGAGGAAGCACAACGGGTAGTCATGAAAATGAACGAGTTGCCAAATAAATGGTCTCCTGGCAAACAACGCGGACGTCCGGTAAACGTTTATTTCACCTTGCCGGTAAAATTTATTTTGAAAGTAGATCCGTGATAGAGAGAGAGAAAAATAGCAGAATTCTGAAACCTCGCAACCCCTGCGGGGTTTCGCTTTTTTAGCCGATGCGGATTTGCACCTCCTCCGTCAAGGGATAACCTACACAGGTAAGGACTATGCCATTGCTCATATCTGTAGTGATTCGACCGGCGTTGGTGAACATTTCCACCTTCCCGCTCACACAACGACCCGTGCACGTAGTGCAAATACCGCTACGGCAACTGTAAGGCAGTTCTAATCCTACTTTTTCAGCAGCTTCCAGGATGGTATTGCCGGCTTTTACCGGTACGATAAAATCTTCACCGAGGAAGCGAATTTTTGCAACACTGTCGCGATAAACATCCCCGGGCGGACGATACGGCTTAATTATGTCGAATATTTCCTGGTGTATCTGGCTTTCGCCAAATTGCATGTAATGCAGCATTTGTGAGGCTTTCAGCATCAGCGTTTTAGGACCGCACAGAAAAAATTGGGCTTTGCTCCGTTCAAAGTGCAACTGCTTTTCCACCAACGGCGGCACCAGGGCATTGCTGATGCGTTGTACCCGAATTTCGGCGGGCGTTTCTATTTGACGCAAATCGGCGATAGGAAGTATGCTATCGCTCAAAAAATGAACGACATGCACTTGCCCGGAAAAACGTTGTGCGTAAGCGCGTAATGCTTCCCGAAAAATAATGGCATGTTCATTGGAATTGGCATTCACCAAGGTTACCCGACTTCGTGGTTCCGTGTACAATATCTGTTTTAAAAGCGAAAACAAAGGGGTGATGCCACTGCCACCGCCCATCAGGAAAATATCGCGCGGCACACCGCCTGACTCCGGCAACACAAATTGCCCAGCCGGCGGAATCGCTTCCAGCACATCGCCCACCTGCGCCCGATCTACCAAAAACCGTGAAGCGCTGCCATTCGGCACTTTTTTTACCGTGATGCTTGGAAAGGCATCTACTGCGGGAGCAGAGCTAAATGAATAAGAGCGGCGGACTTCCGCCGGACCGAGTTGCCTGAAAATAAAGGTGAGAAATTGCCCGGCGCGGTAATCCAATGGCTCATCCAAAGGTTCCAACACCAAAGTGCCAGCCTGATCGGTTTCTTTGATTTTTTTCTGAATGCGAAGTCGAATGCGATTTTCCATAATCAATAGTAGAAAACACTGCTTTTTTGTTGAAGTTTTGACGTTTGAAGTTATTTTTTCAACTTTAAACTTTAAACAAGAAACAAAATGAAGATTGTAATCACCGGTGCGAGTAAAGGTATTGGTTATGATACGGCTTTAAAACTAGCGGAAAACAAGGAGCACCGCATTCTGGCGCTTTCGCGCAACACAGCCAAATTACAGACCCTGGCGGCAAAGTCAAAAAATATTGACTATCTCGCTTTCGATATTGTCAATCCAGATTTCGATGCTTTGTTGCAAAAAACTGAAGCAATCGGCGGCGTAGATATTTTGCTGAACAACGCCGGACTGCTCATCAATAAACCATTTCAGCAACTAACTATGGCAGACTGGCAAAACACTTTTGCTACCAATGTATTCGGAGTCATCGCATTAACGCAGGCATTACGCCCTGCTCTTGCCAGAAGTCAAAATGCACACATCGTCAACATCGGCAGCATGGGCGGATTTCAGGGCAGCAGCAAATTTCCGGGGCTGGCAGCGTACAGCGCGAGCAAGGCGGCTTTGGCAAACTTAACAGAATGTCTTGCAGAAGAATTTAAGGATCAAAAGATTGCCGTAAATTGCCTCGCCTTTGGGGCAGTGCAAACCGAAATGCTCGAAGCGGCATTCCCTGGCTATCAAGCCCCCGTGAGCAGCGAAGAAATGGCGGAATGGGTAGCGTGGTTTTGCATCAAAGGACAACAATTTTTTAATGGAAAAATACTGCCGGTTTCGATTTCAACACCTTGATAAACATCAGGTAATTATTTATCAAAAATCATTGATTGTTAATTGTAAAAGAACTGACAATCAGTAAATTAAATTATTCGAATTTTATCAATATTTACACCAGGCACTTAAATAGCACATAATAAATGCTTAATAGCAAATTCATTCCTTACTGTGCCCTGCAATTTCCGGAGGCAGAAATGCTGAAACGAAGTCGGGAATTCTATGATTTTTTAAACAAACGCCGCACGGTGCGCGAGTTTTCGGATAAACCCGTGCCCAAAGAATTAATCGAAAATGTCATCATGACGGCTTCTACGGCGCCTTCGGGGGCGCACAAGCAACCGTGGACGTTTTGCGTTGTTTCTAATCCAAAGATTAAAAGTGAAATTCGCAAAGCGGCAGAGGAAGAGGAGTACACCAACTACCACGGGCGCATGAGCGACGAGTGGCTGCAAGACCTCGCCCCGCTGGGCACCGACGAGCACAAGCCTTTTTTGGAAATCGCCCCGTACTTGATTGTGGTATTTAAAAAATCATATGATATTGTCAACGGCGAAAAACAAAAATGCTACTACGTGAACGAATCGGTAGGATTGGCTTGCGGTATGTTGCTGGCAGCCATTCACAACGCCGGTTTGGTAGCACTGACGCATACGCCGAGTCCGATGAATTTTTTGCAAAAAATCCTCCACCGACCCGAAAATGAAAAGCCTTTTTTGCTGATTCCGGTGGGCTACCCCGCAGAAAACGCGCAGGTGCCGGCTTTGACAAGAAAAGCGAAAGATGATATCATAGTTTATTATTAAACCGAAAAATGTAAAACACTAAATATAAAATGTAAAGGTTTGACCACTTTTGCGGTTTTATATTTACTATTTTACATTTTACATTTCAAGCGAATGTGTACCGTAACCTATATCCCGAAAGGGAAAGATCAATTTATACTCACGTCTAATCGCGATGAGCAGGCGGCGCGCTCGCCCCGGAATCTCTCGATCATAGAAGCCGACGTGCAATTGGTATTCCCGCGCGACGGCGGCGCCGGCGGCACGTGGATTGCCATGTCGGATACGGACAAAGTTGTCTGTATTCTCAACGGCGCATTCGAGCGGCATGTGCGCAAGCCCAATTATCGGCTGAGTCGGGGCATCATGGCACTGGAGTTTTTTGAATTTTCGAAAGCCGAAGATTTTTTCCATCGTTTTGATTTTCGAGACATTGAGCCGTTCACGATGGTCACTTACGATCGAGGTAAGTTGTATGAATTGCGCTGGGACGAGCACAAGGCACACGTTAAATCGCTGAATACGAGCGACTTCCACATCTGGTCATCGGCAACGCTGTACGATGCATCCATTCGCGCCAGGCGGGAGCAGTGGTTTGCCGACTGGCTCGAAGGTCGGGAAGACTTTGATTTACAAGCTATTCTCGATTTTCACCACAACGCCGGCGAAGGTGATCCCTGGAACGATGTGATCATGAATCGCAACGGCATCGTGCAAACCGTCAGCATTACCAGCATTGTAAAAACCGCCGACTCAGCGGCGATGCTCTACCACGACCTGCTGCGTAAACAGCTGAAGCAGGCAAAAATTGAACTGAATAAAAATTTGATTGGAATAGCGGAGTGATGGAAAACTGGAATGTTAGAACCTTAGCCAAATCGCCTTATCTGCAGAAAACAGAAAACCTTAAGCAAAAAGCGGCGCAGATTCGCCGGCGCAACTGGGAATACTGGTCGTCGCATGCGTTCTATTTCCCGATGTACGTGTGGGGCCCCTTGCTGGCGCTACGTTCTGGGCATCCGGCGTTTTTTACCACTGCCAATCCGGGCATTTTTACGGGTGGCTTTGGTTTTGAATCGAAATACGAAACTATCTTAAAAATTCCTGAGCCGTATCGCCCGAAAACAACACTGGCAAAGGCTACTGATGATTTTCCGACCATTTTGGAAAAAATGGCGTGTGCCGGCATTCATTTCCCGCTCATAGCCAAGCCCGATATGGGGTTTCGGGGATTTTTGGTCAAAAAAATTGACACAGCGCACGAATTGCAAGCTTATCTGGAAAAATACAAAACCGATTTTATCATCCAGGAATTTGTCTGGCGGGAAGGTGAATTTGGCGTATTGTACCATCGTTTGCCTGGCGAAACGAGCGGTAAGATTACTTCGGTTACCCTCAAAGAATTTCTCAGCGTTATTGGCGACGGGCATTCCAGCGTTTTAGAACTGGTTGAACAAAATCCACGCGCACTATTGCAACTCGAACGCTTGCACGAGACGCATCCGCATTTGCTGCCGACTGTGCCTGCCGCCGGCGAACAGGTGGCATTGGGCGTCATTGGCAATCATTCTAAAGGCACGCGCTTTATCAGTGGTAATCATTTGATAGACAATGAATTGGAAGCTACATTTGATAAAATCGCTGACCAGATTCCAGGGTTCAACTACGGTCGTTTCGATATCAAATGCGATAGCTGGGACGAATTAAAACAAGGTAAAAATATGACCATCCTGGAAATCAATGGTGTGTGCTCCGAACCAACGCACGTCTACGACCCTGAAAAAATGACCTATCCTCGCGCCTTACTAGAAATTATGAAGCATTGGGCGATCGTAGAAAAAATTGCAAGAGCGAACCACCGACGTGGCGTTGCCCATATTCCCACTTTAAAAATGATCCGTATTATTCGGGAAGGATTGAAAAAAGTGAGGCGTTTGCAATATCTGGCAAGTACCTGATTTTCAAATTTTTATTTCAGAAAAATCACTCACCGTCTTATGATGCTCACTCGCCAGGGTGCCTTCGCGCACGAGTTGCAGTGTTTGCATACCGGCTTCCTTCGCCGCATCCAGTTCCGCTTCTACATCTGATAAAAACAAAATGTGTTCCGAATTCAAATTCAGCTTATTAGCAATGTTTTTGTAAGAATCTGCCTCCCGCTTGTATCCGACTGCGGTATCGAAATTATGGTCGAATAAATGATTTAAATCGCCGAATTCGCTATAGCCAAAAAGCAATTTTTGCGCTTCCACCGAGCCGGAGGAATAAATACCGATACCCATGCCTTGCTTACGCCAGACTTTGAGTTGCGACACCACATCCGGGTATATGTGCCCCTTGAAACTGCCGGTTTCGTAGCCCTCCCGCCAGATCATGCCTTGCAGTTTTTTCAGTGCCGGGTGCTTGCGATCGGTGCTAATCCATTCCAATAGGGTTTCGATGACCTGTTCGAGATGGGCATCCACTCCTTTTTCCTCCTGGATCGTTTGCTGAGTTTCATGGATGCAAGCTGCCACCTCCGTTGCATCTGCGTTGGCGCGCACAAAAGCAGGCAGTTTTTGGTAGGAATAAGGAAACAAAACCTTGTGTACGAAGGCGATATCTGTTGTGGTGCCTTCGATATCGGTAAGAATGTAACGAATCATTTTTAGATAGAGTAATGGCAAGATGAAATATTGGAATGGTTAGAATGTTGGAAAAGCTGTATTCCATCTTTCCAACATTCCAGTTTTCCAAGAAATGTTAGGCTTGTGCAAGTGGCACCGTACCGTTGTATTTTGCATCCACGCCACTCTCCGTGTAGTGAGGCACCCAACCAGATGGGTCAATAAATACGCGGATTGCTTTCACCCGATTTTTTGGCCCCAGATCAAACCAATGTTTGGTATTTGCAGGTACAGAAAGTAAATCGCCGGCTTCGCAGGTTACGCAAAATACGTCTTCACCATTTTCCAGATTAAACCAAAACATGCCTTCGCCATCCACGAAGAAACGCACTTCGTCTTCAGTGTGGGTATGCTCGGTCAGGAATTTATTGCGCAGTGCCTCCAGATTAGGCGTTTCAGGATGTACGTTGATCACATCCGCCGTCTGGTAGCCGTTGGCTTCCATGTAAGGCTTGAGCTTGTGGGCATAAGCGTTGAGGATCGTGTCCTGGTCGGCATCGTCCTCGAAAGGTACCGAAGCTTCCCATTGTTCATAGATCACGCCGCGGGCGTTCAGGAATTGCTTGATTTCCGCAGCATCGCGAATGACGGTGTTTTGATCAGGAATAGTTAAAAAAGCCATGGAATATGTTGTTTATTATTTATGAACTAATTATGCATTGATTATTTTTTCAATAAAAGTTTTCGATATTCGCATTCCAGCAAAAACTCGACGACTTCCACGTGGCGCCTGGCTTCGGCGATAGTGGTTCCCCAGGTGTACATGCCGTGCCCGGCGATCAGGAACGCCCGCATTTCCTCGTTTTCAGCGTATACTTCCACGGCTTTCGCCAAAGCGGGAATGTCCTGTGTATTTTCAAAAATAGGAATTTTTATATTTATCTGATGCGTTTTGACACCGGAAAAGCCCTTCAGGATTTCGTAATCGGCTAAAAACAGCGCTTTTTGTTGCAAAAAAAGTTGCGAAACAATCGTATTCAAAACCGAATGCGTATGCAAAATGCAATGTGTATCGGGATACAGCTTGTAAATCGAGCTGTGCAAGCCGGTTTCGGCGGAAGGTCGGCGCTCGTCGTCAATTGGCTGCCCCTCTGGGGTAACGTATAAAAAATTTTCAATAGAAAACGCACCTTTATCAATTCCGCTTTCAGAGATGTAAAAATTCTGCTCGCTGCTGACACGGAAAGAGTAATTCGACGAAGTCGCCGGTGCCCAGCCCTGCGCGTGCAGGAAGCGGATGGTTTGAACGAGCTGCTCTTTTAAGATCAAAACATTTTGCATGCCGCAAAAATAAAATAAATGCGAGATTTGACAGACAAGACCAAAAAATTGAGCTTAGAGACACCCTCAATGCTATTAAAAAAGATTAGAGACTTTTTCTTCCGATGTTTTTGTAATATTTTGTAATATCGCCTTCGGCGAAAGCCGCCCGAAAAGCCTGATAAAAATGATTAATGGTAATTTCTAAATG
>CAZQTF010000185.1:0-7472 GCA_964596135.1 uncultured Saprospiraceae bacterium
TCAATGCTCAACGATCTTTCATAGGAACGGTCGTAGCTTAGTGCGTAACTCCTGAGTAATTAGAGATAGCCTATCTCAAAGAATTTACTTTATTATTTATTATATTTTCTATAATAATTTCCATCTCTTCCGACTCCGTTTGTTTTCCCAACCAAGCCATAATCAACTTCTCGGCCATCGCATAACTTTCCCTGGAAAGCACAGTATCAATCACTAGCTCTTGTATTGGAACGGTGGCTTCTTCCAATTCAATCGTATCAAGCCAGGCGGAAATGTCCAGTTGCTTGCTTTCCGGCTCTACTTGAATAATACGAACGGCGCGGTTGAGCGATTTTTCCCAAACATTATAGATGGGATTGCCATCGTATTCTTTATGCCCCTCGCTGGTTCGATCGTTGAGATATGGTACGAGTTGGAGTTGATATTGTTGCGCAATTCTGGAAAATAAACGCTGCCAATAAGCCTGAGCCAGGTTATAGATTCTTTTATCGTGCAAAAAATTGCTGTACAAATGATGAATCATATCCGCTATTTGAAAGCAAAAACAATTAACAAAATAAATAACAAAATTGCAATAAAAGCCGTTCCAGCCAGGATTTCAATATCCACCCGAACATTTTTCGTTTTTCGATTCCGAAATGTTTTCTTTTTTATGGCATCAATCCCATTGGCATTCTGAATATAACGCTCTGCCTCTACAAATTGCGCGGCACGTTTTTTATACGCTTGTTCGTTTAGTTTGCCTTTGAGTTCTGACAAGAGATTCAAACCATCTTGTTTAGTCAGTGGCTCGTCCTGCGCCCAATTCACTGATTCTTCTAATCCATCGCCCTGCGCTTGTATTCGCCCACGGTGTTTCTTTTCTGCCATCACTCTTGTTTCAACAAAAATAATGATATTTTTTCATAAGTAGGCGATTGAAGGATTTCAGGATATATTGCAAAAAACGCATTATGAAAAACTGGCATGCATTTTGTTTTTATACTTGTGTTGCTTTACGAATCGGCTTAAATTTGTTGCAAAAGATAGGTATTTTGTGCAAATAGAATCAAACTTTTGTAACGCCGATTCGATTTAATCATTCGAAAAGGCTAAAGTTATGACGATGCTCAGACAGAGTTTAAGCCAGAAAATGCTCCAGAAGCTGTCGCCGCAGCAAATACAGCTAATGAAGCTGTTGCAGATACCAACGGCGAATCTGGAACAACGTATCAAGGAGGAACTGGAAGCCAATCCTGCGCTCGAAGAAGCGGGACAGGATGAGTTTGGCACATTGGAAAACCAGCCTGGCGAAGAAGATTTTGGTACGGAAAACGGCGAGCAAAAGGATGCTTTTGAAATGGATGAATACTGGGATAGCTACATCGAAGATGACCCCGCGAGCTACAAAACTCAGGGCGACAGCTACGCTGCGGAAGAAGATAAATCAGTGCCAGTGGCTATGACCAGTTCGTTTCACGAGTATCTGGAAGAGCAACTAAGCATGGCAGAGCTGGCGGATGAGCGCGAACGCACGATCGCATTGCAAATCATCGGTAGCATTGACGATGACGGCTATTTGCGCCGTGATCCCTCGAGCATCATGGATGATTTGCTATTTTCGCAAAATATAATTTCGGATGAATCCGAAATTATTGCGGTTCTGAAAAAAATTCAGCGCTTCGACCCACCGGGTGTGGGTGCGCGCGATTTGCAGGAGTGCCTGCTCATTCAGTTGCAACTGCGCGAAGAGCAAAGCTATGATGCGTCCATTGGCGAGCAATTTGTTATTGACCTGGCGATCCGCATTATACGTGATCATTTCGAGGAGTTCACGAAAAAACATTACGAAAAACTAATTCGGCAATTGGAAGTAACAGAAGATGAACTGAAAGAAGCAATTGAGGAAATTCTGAAACTGAATCCCAAACCCGCCAGCAGCTACGTGGGCAACAGCTCAAACTCTGTGAATTACATTGTGCCGGATTTTATTATCAATAATTCCGACGGAGAACTGGAACTGACACTGAATTCCCGCAATGCGCCCGAATTGCGCGTGAGCGACCAATACCGCGATATGCTACGGGATTATGCCAAAAAAGCACGCAGCAACCGTGCGGGCAGGCAGGAACGGGAAGCCGCGTTGTTTATCAAACAAAAAATTGACTCGGCGAAGTGGTTCATTGATGCCATCCGGCAACGCCAGGAAACGATGTACAAAACGATGTATGCCATCATGCAATACCAATATGATTTTTTCCTTACCGGCGATCAGAAAAAGATCCGCCCCATGATTCTGAAGGATATTTCCGATCTCACTGGATTGGACATCTCAACGATCTCGCGAGTCGCAAATAGTAAGTACGTGCAAACCGAATTTGGCACCAAGCGCCTGAAAGAATTTTTTTCGGAAGCTATGCAAACTCAAGAAGGCGAAGAAGTCTCCACGCTGGAAGTGAAAAAAGTGCTGAGCGACCTCATCTCCGCTGAGAACAAGCGCAAACCTCTTTCGGATGAAAAACTCACACAACTTTTAGCCGACAAGGGCTACGACATTGCTCGCCGCACTGTCGCTAAATACCGGGAACAACTGAATATTCCGGTGGCACGGCTGCGAAAAGAGCTATAAAAAATCCTCTGCATACACCGCAATTTTTTTATCCGCCAGTTTTGCCAAACGTGGCGCTTTGAAGGGCAATTCCCTGATTTGAAATGGCGGAAAGACTTTGCAAATCGGAGCAGCAGCACTATCATCATACGCCACGAAGCACACCCACGCATCGGGCTTTTCCAGAATAGGGTCTTTGCGGTAGCGGGAGCGCTGGAAGGTCCAGGATAAACCGTAGCGTTGTGCTGCTGAGCGGCGCTGGGTTTTTACTGCCAAGCCGATGTCGTTTACGTACAGGTCGTCGTCCCAGGATTTTTGTTTGCCTTCATAGATAGCATAATCCGGTCCTTGCACGCGGCAGTCATATTGCTCGAAAGCCCTGCGTACAGCGACTTCACCCAGTTTACTCACGTAGTGATCGTCCCGGATTTTTTGTCGGCTGAATTGATTGCTTTCGCGATAATCAACGGTGTCGACCACTGCATCGGCAAAGCGGGCGGCTTGCGCGAGCTCCGATTTGGACAGCATAATTTTGACGGGGGAGTGGAAATATTTCATGGATGTAAATTTGATTTTCTTACCGTAAGAGCCTATGAATGCTCACCTCTTCAATCGCCTCAATAATCACTTTACAAGCAAATTGAATGTGTTCTTTCTCAATAATCAAAGGCGGTGCGATCCGCAACGAGTGGCTGTTGAACAAAAACCAGTCGGTGAGCAGCCCCCGTTCTAAACAAATTTTAATCACCGCCTGCACAAAGTCAAAATCCGGCAATTCCACCGCCATCATCAGCCCCGCACTGCGCACTTCGATCATTGCCGGATGCACCAGCAATTCGCGGAACAACTTTTCTTTAGACGCAACTTGTGCGATCAGGTCACTTTCCAGTAATGTTTTTAAAGTCGCTAAAGCCGCGGCGCAACTCACCGGATGCCCGCCAAAGGTGGTAATATGCCCCAGAATAGGTTGATGAGAAAGGGATTGCATAATTTCCCGGGAAGCAATAAACGCGCCAATCGGCATGCCCCCGCCCATGCCTTTTGCCAGTAGTAGAATGTCGGGTACAATGCTATATTTTTCAAACGCCCAGAGCGAACCCGTACGCCCGTATCCGGTCTGTATTTCATCCAGAATTAATAAAGTACCCGTTTCATTACATCGCTGCCGCAATTTTATTAAGTAATCATTTACTGGCGGGCGAATGCCCCACTCGGCTTGCACCGTTTCCACGATAACCGCGGCGGTTCGATCGGTAATTTGTTGCAAACAAAAGTCGCAATTGTACTCGATATGCCGAATACCTGGCAGTAGCGGACGATACGCCTGCGTAAAATCTCCCGGATTCATCAGACTGGCTGCGCCTTGTGTGCTCCCATGATAGGCTTTTTTGCAAGCTACGATCTCCGGGCGGTTGGTGTAGCGTTTGGCTAATTTCATGGCGCCTTCGGTGGCTTCAGTGCCGGAATTGACAAAGTAAACGCTGTCGAGCGGATCGGGGAGATTTTCGGTCAACAATTTTGCTAATTCCACTTGTGGCGAGAGTACAAATTCGCCATACACCATGGTATGTAAATATTTATCCAATTGATTTTTAACAGCTTCTATCACGCGCGGATGCCGATGCCCCAGGCTACTGACGCCAATACCCGCAATTAAATCAAGATAAGATTTGCCCTGATTATCAAATAAATACATACCTTCGGCAAAATCAATCTCGAGGGCAAGCGGCGCAGCGCTGGTTTGGGCTATATGTTGTAAAAAAAGTTGTCGGAGGTTCATTTTTAATTTAGGTATTATTTGTTACTTGTTATTGTGAGTCTGGTATCTGGCATCTCACATCTGGCTCCATCCAGAATGGTTAAACTTCGTAGGAAACGGAAAAATTTTTGTTAATAAAATGTCAATCTAACAACGTTTTGCCAAAAAGCGGTTTCGCCGAATTGTTTTTTTTACGATTTTTAGACTTTAGAATTTGAAATGCTATATCCGGCAGGAAGGAAATGAAAAAAAAGTGGACAGGTATTTTGGGGTTGTTTTTGACGTTGCTGTGGGCGTGCGACCAGCACACCATCCGCCGTTACGACTATACCGTCCATGGAATTGATATCTCTCATTATCAGTCATTTATCAATTGGGATACCGTTGTAGCTCAGGAGGTTCACTTTGCCTTTGTAAAGGCTACCGAGGGGCTCTCTATGAGCGATACCATGTTTTGCTATAACTGGTCGGAAATGAAACGTGTGGGCATCAAACGCGGGGCTTATCATTTCTATCGCCCGACGCTCTCTCCACGAGAGCAGGCAGATCATTTTTCAAGGATGGTAGAAATGGAATATGGCGACCTGCCGCCGGTACTCGATGTGGAGGTGCTCGATGGCGTTTCCAAAACGATTTTGATCAACGGCATTCGCACCTGGCTTTATCAGGTGGAAATCCGCTACAACGTTAAGCCGATCATTTATACCAATCTGAAATTTTACAACCGCATTCTTGCTGGTCATTTTGACGACTACCCGATCTGGATTGCACGTTACAGCTTTCGGGAGCCGACACTCGCGTGCGGGCGCGACTGGCACTTCTGGCAATACGGCAATCGTGGCAGAATCAAGGGCATCCATGGGGATGTAGATTTCAACGTTTTTAATGGCACGGAACTCGATCTGGAGCAGCTCTGCCTGACGCCCAACACCAATGTGATCCTCAGTGCAGACGTCAGGCAAAGCCTGAATGCAAATTAAACCAACTGCAACGCTTTGTAATTTCCACCCAGAACGCCCGCGGCGTCTGCGTCCAGCCAATCACTCAAAATCGAAGCATAGATATTTCGAAAGTCAATTTCGTATTTCAAATCGCCTTCATCAAGATTCATTAAGTTCGGAGCTTGATTGAAAAAGCCCGGTTTTGATAGCTTTCCGCCAATAAGGAACAAATTGTTCGCGGTGCCGTGATCGGTGCCGTTGCTGGCGTTTTGTTCCACGCGCCGCCCGAATTCCGAGAAGGTCATAATCAGTACGTCATCGAGCAGGCTATTTTGCTGCAGGTCTTCTACAAAAGCCTTCATGCCGTCCGCATACATTTTCAGCAGCCGTTCCTGTTGGTTTTTCTGATTGGCATGGGTATCAAAGCCGCCAAGACTGACGTAATAAATTTTGGTATCGGTGTCCGCAGTAATGAGTTCGGCAATGGTTTTTAAATCCTTGCCAAAAGCATTCTGTGGATACTCCACGCGCGAGCGATGCACGCGGGATTGCTCGTACAGATAGTTTGCAGATTGCTGTGTTTCCACCATCACCTTATATAAATAAGCTACGTTTTCTTCGTGCTGACCAGGCTGTACATTCTCACTAAGCAATTTCAAAAAGCGATTACTCGTAGCGCGCTTCAATTGTTCAGGATTGCTTGCCGCAAAACCGTTGCGTGTAGCGCCTTTCAGCGCGAGGCTCAGGCTATCGTCCACTTCCAGGGCATGGTAGGGCGTAGCGCAGCCGGTACAATTGCTATCCAGGTAGCGACCCAGCCAGCCGGTGCTCAGATACTCATCGCTGTTGCTGGCGGTGTGCCAAATGTCCATGGAACGGAAGTGCGAGCGGTCGGGATTTGGGTAGCCTACGCTGTTGACGATGCTCATTAACCCCTGATCGTACAGGCCTTGCAACGATTGCAACGCCGGATTGAAGCCTAATTCGTCGCTCACTTTCAGCACCTCGTTGTCTTTAATGCCAATGACCTGGCGTTTTTGGTAATAAATATCGTTTCGGTAAGGCACGATCGTATTCAACCCATCGTTTCCGCCAGACAATTGGACCACTACCAAAATCTTGCCGCTGCGGCTTTGGAATAATCTATTGATCCTGAAATCCGACAAAAACGAAGGAATCAGCAGCGAAGTGGACGCCAACCCCGATGATTTCAGAAAATCTCTGCGCTTCATATAGCTTTTTTTTATTTTTTTAAAATTTGATTACCAAACTTTAACACATTTGATATTCCGGCAAGGTCATCACCATCATCACGGCGGTTTTAAACACATCTTCCTGTTGGCTCGATTCAATGGCTTTCGCCAATTTTTCATTACCCACGACAACCGGCGTCTGCAACAAATAGTTGGTCAAAGCGTCCAGCGATGCCACGTCGCTCTGGCCACCGGTCAGATTTTTCAAAGGCTGCAAATCCACGCTGGCACTGAGGCGGCGCCCCCCCTTAACATCCTCTTCTTCCGCCAATTCTTTGGTTCTGAAATCAATTTCGGCAGAATTGATAATGCCCGGCACGAGATTTAATCGAAACATGAGCGTTGCATTGTCAATCCAGCTTTTGCCGCCTTTCCAACCCGCAACGTTGGGCGGATTGAACAACATTTGCCCCAAGGCTCTTTGCGCAAAAAGAATGGCTTGTTCATTAGAAAACCTCACGTTCAGCGTACGCATGATGCCCGCCATGAGTTCCACCGGCGATTTGATTTTAGTGCCCTGATTTTCAGACGCATAAAACCAATCGCTGGTAAAGATGCTGCGCATCAGCCTGGCAATGTCGTAGTTGCTCTGGTAAAACTGACTGGCTAAATCACTGATAATCTGTTCGTTGGCTTGCTCGTTCACAAAGTGGCGGTAAATTTTACGCGTGATAAAATCAGCGGTTTCGCGTCTTTCCAGGATAATATCAATGATATCGTCACCATTGAAATTGCCGGATTTGCCCATAAAAGTTTTTCGGCCAAAATCGTGCTGCCGCTCGCGGAAGATAAACTCACCGGCAATGGTGCTCGACCAGCCCGTGAATGCCCGCGCTGCTTCTTTTATGTCTTGCTCGGTATAGTGCCCGCGCCCGATGGTAAAAAGCTCCATCAGTTCGCGTGCGAAGTTCTCGTTGTGGCTATCCTTACGG
>CAZQTF010000186.1:0-7430 GCA_964596135.1 uncultured Saprospiraceae bacterium
GGCAGTACGGGCAGTTGGGCTATAAACATGTGCTTATCAAGCACCCCTTGAGCAATGCCGTGAAAGAAGATGTGCGCAAAATCTTGGATGTTGGTCCGGCGCCTCGGGGCGGTTACGGCTTTACGGTCAATCAGACCGGCGGACGCGACAATCAGACCAGCGGTGCTTCCTTCCGCATAATCGTGGACACCGGCGATTGGGACCAGGCACTGGGAATCAACTCCCCTGGTCAAGCTGGCGATCCCCAAAAACTACACTACCGCAATCTCTTTGGTATTTGGGTAAACGATCAGTATTTCCCGGTGTTCTATTCCCGCAAAAAAGTAGAATCGGTAAAGGACGAAGCCATTTTATTACAACCGAAGTAAATGTAAAATCGAAAATTAACCCAAGTGTTTTTTGGTTACTTTTCCCAAAGGGATCACTATATGATCGGTCTATTAAAAAAAGAACTGCATTAAGCAGAAATAGAAAACTTAAACACAATGTAATATTTTTAAGCAGATTGAATGACCATATTATTATAAAATTCACAATCACTAAAAATGAAATTCAAAATACTTTTCATTATAATTTTATTCACAACACAACTCTTAGCACAAACCACTCCGCCACAAGTGGATCCGCGTATTTACGATATCGCCAAGGCGCCTTCGTCTGAACGCATCGAAGCGGACATTCGCAAGTTGGTGAGCTTTGGTACGCGCAACACCATGTCGGATACCATGTCGGAAACTCGCGGTATCGGTGCAGCCCGCCGTTGGATCAAAGCGGAATTTGATAAAATCTCTGCCGCCTGCGGCGGTTGCCTCGAAGTATCGTACCAATATTCCTTAGCTAAGGGCGATGCCCGCAACCGCATCAAGGAGGACACCTGGATCGTGAACGTCATTGCCATTCAGCGCGGCACGGTGCACCCCAATCGCTACGTCATCATGAGCGGCGACATTGATTCCCGCGTCTCCGATGCCTCGGATGCTACGAGCGACTCACCCGGCGCCAACGACAATGCCTCCGGTATGGCTGGCACTATGGAAGCGGCAAGGGTTTTGTCAAAATACAAATTTCCTGGCAGTATTATTTATGTCGGTTTATCCGGGGAAGAGCAAGGCTTGTACGGTGGCAGATTCTTAGCCGAACGCGCCAAAGAAGAAGGCTGGGAGATCACCGGCGTATTGAACAACGACATGATCGGCAATATCGAGGGCATCAATGGGGTGATTGACAATATTTCCTTCCGCGTTTTTTCTGAGCCAACGCCCGCCACCGAAACCGAGCAACAGCGTGCCTGGCACCGCGTGTACGGTGGTGAGGTGGACGGGCCTTCGCGTCAGCTTGCACGTTACGTGGCTCGCATGACCGAACTCTACATGCCCACGATGCAAGCCAAAATGATCTATCGCTTAGATCGCTTTGGGCGTGGCGGTCATCACCGTCCATTCAACGACCTTGGCTACGCTGGCGTTCGAATCATGGAAACCAACGAAAATTACAATCGCCAACATCAGGATTTGCGCACCGAAGACGGCATTGCGTACGGCGATGTGATCGAAGGTGTGAATTTTGACTACGCTGCCAAACTAACCGGTGTCAATGCCATCGTTATGGCAGGCTTAGCCTGGGCACCGCCTGCTCCCAAAACCGTGATGATCGGCGGAGCCGTGCAACCCTCTACCCGCCTCAAGTGGGACGCTGTGGATGATCCTAACCTTGCGGGCTACAAAATCTATTGGCGCGATACCACTGCCCCGCAGTGGCAGTATTCGGTATATGTGGACAAAAGCGTGACCGATTACACCCTTGAAAACGTGATAATTGACAATTATCTCTTCGGCGTTGCCGCCTTAAGCAAGGATGGCAATGAAAGCTTGGTATCGTATCCTGTTACTTTGATACCGAGACGGTAGATGGCTCAATTGCTCGATTTTTTAGTGCTTTGAATTGCATTTAAACTTAGAGCTGTTTGCTCTCTGTTTTTGAGCGATGGAGGCGCTCCTGATGCATCAGGGTATTACCTCTATAAAAGATTTTCTTTAGAAAGCATCTTTTGAAAATTCCTTCAAAATTCAGAACATGTGACTCTGAGCAAAATATTATTTTGATTTTTATATGCTTATTTGATAAAAAATACTTATCTTATGGCAAAAATTTGTAAACGGTGAGGATAAGGCGGCTGGTTGTTTGTGGTAAAAGCATTTACCAACACAAGCCGATGCAACTCCAAAATATCATGCTGATTCAAACGTTGTACATTTATTACATATTCATTTACCTATCTTATTCCTATGGCAATTTTTAACTTGAATATTAACGGAAAAAAAGAACAAATGGATGTTGATCCTTCGACACCCCTGCTATGGGTATTACGGGATCATCTCAATCTGGTCGGCACAAAGTATGGCTGCGGTGTTGCCGCGTGTGGAGCTTGCACCATTCACCTTGGCGACATAGCGATGCGCTCTTGCCAGTTGCCTGTTTCGCAGGTAGGCAATCAGGAAATCACTACAATTGAAGGGTTGTCTGAAAACGGCGATCATCCCTTGCAGAAAGCCTGGCTGGAACATGATGTGCCACAATGCGGCTACTGTCAGGCAGGGCAAATCATGAACGCTGCCGCATTGCTCAAAGCCAATCCCAACCCCAGCGACGAAGAGATCGAAGCGGCTATGAACGGCAATATTTGTCGCTGCGGTACTTATGTTCGCATTAAAGCAGCCATTAAGACAGCAGCTAATTCTTAAGTAAAGCATCTAAAAATCGAGAAAAATGACGATCGTAAAAACATCATACGGCAGACGTTCCTTTTTGAAAACCATGACCCTCGCCGGGGGAGGCATGATGTTGGGCTTTAGCTGGCTGGCGGGTTGCAAGCCCTCCTCACCGGAAGAAATGCTGAACATGCCCGAAGAATGGTTCCAAATCAATGGCTTTTTAAAAATTGGCGAAAACGGCGTCGTCACAATTATGTCGCCCAACCCGGAAATCGGGCAGAACGTGAAAACTTCCATGCCCATGATCGTGGCGGAGGAATTGGATGTGGACTGGAAAAACGTGATCGTAGAACAGGCACCCTTAAACACAGCAATATTTACCCGGCAGTTAGCCGGCGGCAGCCAGTCCATCCGGCAAGGATGGCAGGGATTGCGTATGGCGGGCGCATCCGCTCGGCAAATGCTTAAAGAAGCTGCCGCGCAAGCCTGGCGGGTGCCGGTAGCAGAAATCACGACTGCAGCAGGCATTTTATACCATAAAAAAAGCGGCAAGTCAGCAGGCTACGGCGAGATGGCGTCTGCTGCGACTAAGGTGCCCGTGCCGGAAGAAGTGCAGCTCAAGGATTTGAAGGACTTTACCATTATCGGTACTTCCCGCAAAAACGTGGACGGTCTCAAAATCGTCACGGGACAATCCCTTTTTGGGCTGGACTATCGCCGCGACGGAATGCTGATTGCGATGATCGTTCATGCTCCGGCTTTTGGACTGAAGCTCAAATCAGTGGATGACGCTGCAGCTCGTGCCATGCCCGGCATTAAGGATGTGTTTACCATCAACACCTACAACGAGGGCTACGAACCTCAGTGGTCCGACACTACGGCATTTTCTGATTTGGTAGTAGTGGTTGGCAATACCACCTGGGAAGTAATGAACGCCAAAAAGGCTTTGAAAATCGAGTGGGAAAAAGTTTCGGAACCGGAAAGTACTGCAGGCTATATGGCAAAAATGGCCGAAATGAACGCCCAAAAGAAAATGCAACTGCTCCGCAAGGACGGCAATCCTGAGGCCGCTTTTAAAAATGCAGCAAAAATTATTGAACGCACCTACACCGCTCCTTTCCTCCCACACAACACGATGGAGCCGATGAACTTCTTCGCCCACGTAACCGCAGACAAGGCAGAACTCGTCGGTCCTATTCAGACACCGGAGTTCATGGAAAAAAGCGTATCCGCCCGGCTTGGCTTGCCGCTCGAAAAGATTGATATCCAAATGACCCGTCAAGGCGGTGGTTTCGGCCGGCGTCTTTACGGACATTTCTTGGTGGAAGCAGCTGTCATTTCCCAAAAGATGAACGCACCCGTCAAGTTGATTTACACCCGTGAAGATGATATGACTCAGGGCGTCTATCGCCCGGCGTACCATGTCACTTACCGCGCTGCATTGGATGCGAACAACAATCTGCTGGGGTTACACATACGAGGCGGAGGTACCAGCGACAGCCCTGTCCATGCCAACCGCTTTCCGGCAGGCGCTGTGGACAATTACCTGGCGGAAGAATGGATACTGGATACCAATATTTCCACGGGGGCATGGCGAGCGCCGGGATCCAACTTCATTGCCGGTGCTGAGCAGTCTTTCCTCGACGAACTGGCAGAGGAGATGGGTAAAGATCCGCTTGAATTCCGGCTTGAATTGCTGAAACGCGCTCAAAATAATCCTGTTGGTCAAAATAATGATTACGAAGCCGCCCGCTACGCTGGGGTGCTGGAATTAGTCAAGGAGAAATCGGGCTGGGGCAAGAGTAATCAAGCAGGCATTCACCGGGGCGTTTCTGCCTATTTTTGCCACAACTCTTATGTGGCGCAGGTATTGGATATGGTTGTCGAAAAAGGCAAACCCATTATACAAAAAGTATATTGTGCGGTGGACTGTGGCATTGTGGTCAACCCAATCGCTGCCACCAATCTCGTGGAAGGCGGCGTAGTGGATGGCATTGGTCATGCTCTATACGGCGCTATCACCTTCAGAGAGGGTACGCCGGAGCAAAACAATTTCGACAAATACCGCCTGATCCGTCACAGTGAAGCGCCCAAGTCTATTGAAGTACATTTCGTGAAAAACGAAATTGATCCGACTGGCTTAGGTGAACCCGTTAACCCGCCTATCGTTGGCGCTTTGGCTAATGCCTTGTACCGAGCGACAGGTAAGCGCGTGTACCAACAGCCATTTATGGGCGATAAGCAAATGCTGGGATAATCGGGTGCGCTCTTGCAAATTTTTAAGATTTGCGAAAGCTGAAACGCAAGTACAATAATAAACGCCGTGCCCTCCTGTTGAGGCACGGCGTTTGCACATTTATGTGAATTTATTTAGCGCTGGCGAAATATTTTATTTCTGAAACAGCTTTATTATATCTATGATGACGATGATAAAAAATGCCATCAAAACCACCCCCGCAATGGGAAATGTAAACATAAATAACCATCCGAATGCCCCCCAAAAACAATTTCCTTCATGACAAGATTGACCCGTCATAAATTCTGTGATCCAGGCGCCAATCATACCAATCAGAATCGGGCTTATGGCAAAAACACCTATCAATAAGAGTAAAATAGGAACTCTGATATAAAGATGTTTTTTAGATTTAACGATTACTCCCATAATTCAGGTTTTTACGGTCTTGATATTTGGATGCTCCGCTCACCCGATAGCTTCGTCGGGATTGGAAGCAAAAACAGAGCTCACAGGCACTGTCACCACCCAATCCCATAATCTTCGCCGTGATTGCTGGAACCGCCCCACATCGAGTTATTCTTGCGATCGAAGAAGATCGCATTGATCGGTCCCGAAGTGCGATCATCCACTTCGAGCGTGTAGCCCATTTTGCGGAGCGCCCGGCGTGTCCAACTGGGGGTATCCTCGTGGATGAGCATTACACCGCGCCGGATTTCATGTTGATTGAATGAACCGCGCATCTGAAAGGAGTTGATATTAGCAGCTTCGACGGCTTCTTGCACATTCATGCCAAATTCGACCATATTCAGGAAAAATTGCAGCAAATTCTGATCCTGGCTATCACCGCCTTGTACCGCGAAAGAAAGATAAGGCTTTCCATCCTTCAGCGCCATCGCCGGCGTGAGCGTCACGCGAGGGCGCTTGCCCGGCTCGACTACATTGAATGGATTTTCTTCTTTTTTCAACACAAAACTTTGCATGCGCTGGCTCAAACCCACGCCGGTATTGCCGGCGATGACTGCCGGAATCCAGCCGCCACTGGGCGTAACTGATACCACCCAGCCTTCCTCGTCCGCCGCCTGAATGGAAGTGGTGCCCATGTAGAATGATTCATCTTTTGGGAAATCTTCATTTTCATTAAATATTGGCATCGGGGCAAAGGAAATATCCTTGTTCCATTTTTCGATCAAATCCAAGTAAGGATTCACCTTGCCCTCGAAAGGATAGGGATCGCCGGGTTTGATATTTTCATCGTTCTTTGCCCAATTGATCTGCTGTACGCGCTGTTTAGCATATTCTTTAGAGAGCAGTCCTTTGTGTGGTTCGTCTGGTGCAAAGTAGGGGTCGCCATAGTAAAAATCGCGGTCGGCAAAGCTCATGTTCATCACTTGGTACAAGGTGTGGAGATATTTTTCGGAATTGTAACTCATACAACTCATATCCAATTGCTCCATCATGTTGAGCGCCTGCAACATCACCGGTCCCTGCGTCCAGAAGGAGAGTTTATACACGTCAATACCTTTATAATTGACCATTTCCGGTTCTTCGATGCGTACTTTCCAGTTAGCCAAATCTTGTTTGGTAATCAAACCGCCCTGTTCCTGCGTGCCGCGGGCGATTTCCTCGGCGATATCGCCTTTGTAGAAACGGTCATATGCTGCATAGATTGCATCCTTTCTGGATTTGCCTGCTTTCAGCGCTGCGGCTTCTGCATCCACCAATTTTTGCAGAGTACTTAATAAATCGGTCTGCTTGAAGATCTCACCGGGATAAGGCGCTTCGCGGTCTTGTGCACCCAAGTGAGGTAGCATCACCTTTGTAGCGTATTTCCATTCTTTGATGCGTTTTTTGTTGTTTTCGATGCTATTTGCTGTTTGCGCTTCGATTGGATAGCCCGCTGCCAGTTCCATTGCCGGTGCCAGAACTTGTTTGAGGCTCATCGTGCCATATTCGGCTAACATGGTCATCAAGCCGCCCGGCGTGCCGGGGGTAATCGCTGCCAGCGGGCCATACTGTGGCGGATATTTCATATCCTTACCCATAAAAAATTCCGGGGTCGCTCCGGTTGGCGCTACGCCCAGGGCATTCATTGCGATGACTTTGCCGGTCTTCGGATTGTAAATGAGTGCTTGTGTCTCTCCGCCCCAACTCAACACGTCCCACATAGTACAGGTAGCCGCCAGCATCGCGCAAGCTGCATCTACCGCATTTCCTTTTTGCTGAAAAATAGTGGCTCCCGCCGTTGCGGCAAGGGGTTTGCCCGTGATCGCCAGCCAATGTTTGGCATGAAGAACGGGTTTCTGGGTCTGTTGCGCAAAAATCAATATCGGAAAGCAAAATAATAAAATAATAGGTGTCAATTTAATTTTCATATAATGGATTTTAGATCATTAAAAAATAAAGCTTCCTACGGCCGTTTATTTTGTTTATACAGGAGTTACGCACTAAGCTACGACCGTTCCTATGAAAGATCGTTGAGCATT
>CAZQTF010000187.1:0-5877 GCA_964596135.1 uncultured Saprospiraceae bacterium
GGGGTTTTCACCATGGCGATCTCGATTTTAAAGGCAAAGAAAAAGAAGAGATTCTAAGGTTGCTCGAAACGGTTCCCACAATCGTGGACATTTATCTCGACTGCCCCGCGGTGCTCCTGGAGATCAATGCTAAACCCAAAGGCAAACTCCTCTTCGAACTGCCCGCTTCGATGGAAGCTGTGTGCAACCAGAAAGAAGGCTTGCCCCGTGATTCCGGGCGCCATTTGTATCCTTTTGGCTTCGGTTTGAGTTGTTAATAACGTTATCGTATCGAAATTCGGTTGGAAGTCTGGCATTTCCAGCCGGATACTCATCCTTTCACCTCCACCATTTTGCCTTGCTCTTTACCTTTTTTTCTGCCCCATGCGGCCATTGCTTCGAGCAAGGGAATCAGCGTTTTGCCTTCTTCGGTGAGGGCGTACTCCACGCGGGGCGGTACTTCCGGGTACACAGTGCGCTGCACGAAGCCATCTTTCTCGAGTTCGCGCAATTGCAGAGAGAGCATTTTTTCGGTAATTTCCGGAATATGGCGCTTTAACTCGCTGAAGCGCTTTTTGTCTTTGCACAAATACCAAAGTACAACGGTTTTCCACTTCCCGCCGATGAAATGCATCGTAATATCCAGGGCGCAATGAAATGTTTTATCGCCCATCTCAAAGGCATATTCCTTTCCGTCAATGACCATTGCAATTTTTTTTTAAATTTTTAATCTGCTAAAAGCACCATAGATATTTATTTCTGTCAGTTTCGACGAATACTATCCTATTTAATAGTACTTGCATTAAGTATAGTTACCCATTACTTTTACAGCAAATTTAGAAAGTAACTTTTTAAAAATCAAAACAAATAACAACGATATGAAAATCGCAGTATTAGGCACCGGTATGGTAGGCAATGCCATTGGCTCCAAATTGATCCAGCTTGGTCACGAAGTAATGATGGGCTCGCGCACGGCAGGCAATGAGAAAGCCCTGGCATGGGTTCAAAGTGAAGGATCCAATGCCTCTCAGGGCACGTTTGCAGATGCGGTGGCATTCGCGGAGACATTTATTTTTAACTGCACCTCCGGCAGTGGCGCTATTCCAGCACTTGAATCGGCGGGTGTCACCAATCTGAAGGGCAAGATTTTGATTGATATATCTAATCCGCTTGACTTCTCCCAGGGTATGCCGCCTTCGTTGTTTATTTCCAATACCGATTCGCTGGGCGAAAGCATCCAGCGTGCTTTCCCGGATTTGCGCGTAATAAAAACACTCAATACTTTGAATTGCTATATCATGGTGGATCCAAATCGCGTTGCCGACGGTAATCATGATATCTTCCTGAGTGGCAACGACGCCGATGCAAAGCAGCAAACAAGCGCGCTGTTGCAAACGTTTGGCTGGAAACCGGATCATATCATTGATCTGGGCGATATCACCACGGCGCGCGGCACAGAAATGCTGCTGCCCATCTGGATACGGTTGTGGGGAGCGCTGGGAACCCCCGAATTTAATTTTAAAATTGCCCGATAAAGATTAGTCCTGAAAAATCAAAGCTTTGATGTTAGCGCTTCTTTCTTAGAAAGAAGCGCTTTTTTATTTGGAATCGTTCATAAAAAAATGATGCTGGTTCAAAGTAGTGGACGAGATTTTGCAAATCATAGAGATTTGCAAAATATACACAAAGTTTCAATTGGTTTGAAATTATTAAAAAAATCATATCTAAAATAATATTCTGCAATTTTATTATTTTTTGTCGTACCCCAACGAAAAGTTTACTTTAAAGATGGATTCCAAGATAAAAAAGGCGATTTTTGCAACCAAACGCCTACTATTTGCGTAGGAAATGATTAAAACTTTCTTTGACCAATAATCACTTTCTCATATGCTGAAATCTACACTTATTACCCTATCAGGTCTATTTCTGATCTTCACTTTTTCTTTCGCCCAACGCAACTGCGCAACGATGGAAGTATTGGAACGGCTTCAAAATGAAGACCCTGATCTGACAAATCGGATGAACGCCATAGAAAGCTATACGGAAGCTTATGTAAAAAGCGGGCTTCGCCAAAGGGAAAGAGTCGTCATTCCGGTGGTTGTACATGTCGTCTATTTCTCAACCAGAGAAAATATAAGCGATGCCCAGATACAATCGCAAATTGATGTACTCAATGCCGATTTTCGGGCGCTCAACAGCGATATTAACGCTGTACCGGCAGCATTTGCCGGCGTTATTGGCGACACCGAAATAGAATTTTGTCTGGCAGAAATAGATCCAAACGGCAATCCCACCAATGGCATCACCCGCAAGCGCGGAAGCCGTTCTTCCTGGGGAACCAACGATCGGGTCAAATCTTCGGCATCCGGTGGTACAAACCCCTGGGATCCTTCTAAATATCTCAACATTTGGGTTTGCAATATTGGCAATGGTATTCTGGGGTACGCCCAATTTCCCGGCGGTCCGGCAGCCACGGATGGCGTGGTAGTTGACTACCGCTACTTCGGCAAATATGGCAGCGCTTCTTATCCATATAATTTGGGTCGCACCGCTACCCATGAAGTCGGGCACTGGCTGAATCTGCGCCACATCTGGGGCGATGCCACCTGCGGTTCGGATTTGGTGAATGATACTCCCACACATGACAGAGCCAACTACGGTTGCCCGCTTTATCCGCATTATAGCCAATGTGGAGAGAATATCATAGAAATGACCATGAATTACATGGATTATACAGAAGACCGTTGTATGTATATGTTCAGCGCTGGTCAGGCTGCCCGAATGCAGGCGACGTTTGCACCCGGTGGTCCCCGCGCCAGCATCCGAAATTCTAATGGCTGCAGCGCTTCCGGCGGTAATGATGACGGCGGTGGCGATCCCGAGCCCGAAGTTTGCGCGACTACAACCGGATTAAGCGCCACCAACATTACCACGAATGGCGCTACGCTCAACTGGGCTGCGGCAAATAATGCTATTTCCTACGACGTAAGGCTTCGCCCAATTGGCAGCGCCACCTGGACAACCGGTATGACCAGTACCACTTCTATCAGCGCAACAGGTCTCAATCCTTCCACGCAATATGAATTTCAGGTACAGACCAACTGCAGTAGTTCTGAAAGCGAATTTACCTCTTCGGCAATTTTTACTACCCAAAATGAAGCGCCTGGTATTGAATGTAATGATATTTTTGAAAGCAATAACTCGCTTACTACCGCTGCCAATGTTTCTTTAAATACACCCGTTGCCGGGCTGATCTCCAATTCGCGCGACCAGGACTGGTTCGTTTTCCGAAATACAACGGCTCAACCCAAAATACAGATAAGTTTAACCAACCTGCCGGCAGATTATGATATAAGATTGTATCGCGGCAGTATCCGGGTAGCTTCATCTGAAAGAATTGGTACTGCCAATGAACTGATCACCTACAATACTTCCTCTGTTGCTACATATTATTTGCAGATATATGGCTATCGGGGTGCCAACAATCCGAATGATTGCTATGAACTCAAAATATCGCTCGGCAGCAGTAATTTCCGCCAGGATGCGCCAATGGAAGAATCCGTCAAACAAGAGGAAGAAGCAATCGGCATCTCTATTTCCCCGAATCCGGCTTCTACGGAATTAAACATAGATGTGCCGATAACCGATGAGGTTTCCACGCAAATTGCGGTTTTTGATATGGCCGGCAAGCTTATTTTGCAAAAAACCGATGCTTTATCAAAAGGTAATTCGCTCACCAGACTGGATGTGAGCCAGTTGCCGAACGGCATTTACCTGCTCCGCGTGCAAAACGGCGATTACATTGCCAATCAGAAGTTTGTGATAAGCCGATAACTTTTTGATACTTTATATCATACGATAAAAAACAGGCAATTCTATTCAATAGGATTGCCTGTTTTCTTTGATAATGGCAAGCTTCCTGCCCCATGAACGCATTTTGATATTCGACATCAAAAAATTGCCTCTTTTCACTTCAACGTTGCGCCAAATCAACGCAATGTTCCTTCTCAGAGCAGCAACGTTCCTGCTTTGCATAGAAACTTTCCCCTTCGGCGTAGCAATTTTTCTATCCCGGATAGGAAATTTCCCTCTCCAGATAGGAAATTTCCCTCTCCGAATAGGAATTTTCCCTCTCCAAATAGGAATTTTCCCTATCTGCATAGGAACGTTCCTATAAAAAGACTCAACGTTGGGTAACAGAAGGGCAATTGAGAAATTCGGAAGGTGGATGTTGAAATAATAAGCCCTGACACTGTACTACTCCAACAAAAACTCTAACTCCCCCCGCGAAAAACGCAGTGCGCCGGAGCCTTCGATGATGTCTTCGGCTAATTGAGTCTTGCGTTCCTGCAACTGGAGGATTTTTTCTTCGATGCTGTCTTTGGTAATAAATTTTAATGCGATCACATTTTTGTCCTGCCCGATGCGGTGCGCCCGCGCGATGGCTTGCTGCTCGGTAAAAGGATTCCACCAGGGGTCGAGGATAAATACATAATCGGCGGCGGTGAGGTTCAGTCCCGCGCCCCCGGATTTGATGGAGATGAGGAAGGACTGGACTGCGGCGTTCTCCTGAAATTTTTCAATTTCTGCCTGGCGTTGTTTTTGGGTCAGATCGCCCACCAGCCACGAGTAAGCCTGATTTTTGGCTTCAAAATCTGAACGAAACAAATCCAAATATTTTACGAACGAACTGAAGATGAGCGCTTTGTGCCCGCTGCGGCGAATCACGTCCCACTGCTCGAGTACTTCGGTAAACTTGCCACTGGCTTTGTCAAAATCGGGATGCACCAGTTTGGGATGATTCACCAGTTGGCGGAGCTTTGTAAGTGTCTGTAAAACAACAACCTGAAACTGCGGATTGTCGCTTTGAAAATTGTCCAGCAGCAAATTCCGCGCGGCGGATTTTTCTTTTTCGTACAACTTCTGCTGCTCAGGTTCCATCTCGCAGTAATGCAAGGAAACTGTGAGCGGCGGTAGGTCTTTGGCGACTTCCTCCTTGGTGCGGCGCAGCAGATACGGCGCTACCAGCGAGCGCAGGCGGGCTTTTTTGTCGTCATCATTGCGTTTTTCGATTGGCGTGATGAATTCCCGTTGGAAAAAAGTGAAACTCCCCAGCAAATTAGGGTTGATAAATTGCATTTGCGACCAAAGATCGGCGAGCGAATTTTCAATCGGCGTACCGCTCAGCGAAATCTTGTGCCGGGCGTTCAGTTCATTGATCGTTTTAAAAATCTTGCTGTCCTTATTTTTAATTTGCTGGCTTTCGTCCAGCACAATATACTCAAATTCAATCTTTTGCAAAATTTCGACGTCGCGAAGCGCCGTTTGGTAAGTAGTCAGCAATACATCGAAACGCGACAAAATGCGCGGGTCTTTATGGCGTTTGTTGCCGATGTGCCGGTACACCGAAAGCGACGGCGCGAAACGCTGCAATTCAGCCTCCCAGTTGAATACCAGCGAAGCCGGCAGCACGACCAGCGCGTTGAGCGGTTGCAAAAAATCGGCATCGGCGGATTGGAACAAGCCGAGTTGCTGCCCATTATTTTGGTTGCTCTCCTTTGGTTTTTGCTCCTTGGCGTGCAG
Organism: uncultured Saprospiraceae bacterium; assembly: GCA_964596135.1. Taxonomy (GTDB): domain Bacteria; phylum Bacteroidota; class Bacteroidia; order Chitinophagales; family Saprospiraceae; genus JADJNW01. The sequence continues at coordinate 5,563 of CAZQTF010000187.1, forward strand.
TAAAACCGCAATTGTCTGCAGCGTTTTCCCCAAGCCCATGTCATCGGCGAGGCAGGCGCCAAGCTCATTCTGATACAATTGCACCAGCCATTTTACGCCTTGCAACTGATAGGGTCGCAGTTCCGCTTTCAGCAGGGGCGAGACTTGAAAATCATCAAGCGCCTCCATTTCGGTCGTAACTTCGCTTTGCAGCCCAATTTCAGAGAGTAACATATACTGACTTTTCGCCAGGCGAAGATGATCGCCCTTGCGGTCGGCGAATTGTGCCAGTGCCTTGTATTTGGTCATCCATTCCTGCGGAATCAGGAAAAACTC
>CAZQTF010000187.1:5977-7418 GCA_964596135.1 uncultured Saprospiraceae bacterium
CCGTTGCCGCCGCTTTGCAAACCAAATTTTTCCAGCTTTTCCAGCCAGGTTGCCTCGTATTTAAAATTGCGCAACACCTTGGAAATCCTGATCTCATCACCCTCCGAAAACTCCAGCGAGGTGCGCTGTTCTTTCAAATCGCGCCAGAGAAACTCCGCACCGGGATAGAGCATTTTCACCGACAAGCCCCAGGTATTGCGCAGCCAGTCGCGCACGGGTTCCAGTCGGCAGCCCAGCATTTTTTTATGATATGTAATATCGAAGCCATCCGCCTGAATATCAAGCGTAGCCACCATACGCAGTATAAACTTCTGGAAATAAGTCTTTACACTCGCCTTTGGAATATTTACTTCTTTTTTAGTTAAGAAGGGTTTAACCACGTTTCCATTTATATGCGCTAAACGATGCAAACGCCCATCCACGAAGAGCCACGCAGGGCTGTTGGTAATCGGCACCACTGCGCGGGTATGAATGTGCCATTGCCCGAACGGATCCTCCAGCCAGAGGCGGTAGCGCACGCCTTCTTTGGTTTTTTCAAAATACAGGTGCGGTTGTAGCTCATCCTCAGACAGTTCCAGCAAAAAATCCTTGACCAGCACTTTGCGGTCAATCTCCCACATAATGGGCAGTTTGTACTGCAAAATTCGCAAGAGCAGTTCATCTAATTTACGGTGCACAAAAGCGACAAGCGTTTTTGCAACATCCTCTTGATCAAGGAGTTCTGTGAGTGGTTTGAGCGCTTTTTTGGGCGGACTGTATTTTTGCTCCAGCGTTTTGGGTTGAATTTGCTCTATGGTATCGAATAATTGCCTGCGTAACGGCGTCAGCTCCAGACCAAAACCTTCGATCGTATGCGCGTACGCGCGCTGCTGAATGTGTGCCAGCGTACCTTCACGGTCGAGACTTACGATATAAGCTTCCGGCAGATAAAGCCCTTCGGCGGCGGGGTAGAGATTGTATACAATTTCGAACTGATCCGTCGGCATGGTTTAGAAAAATTGGGATGCGAAGATAGCAAAATTAAGGCTGGAAGTTGATTTTTTCTTGTCTTTAAAACAAAAAATTGGAATAATCCTGAAGTTCCACAAATTCACCCAGATATTTTATACTCAGAACTTGAAAAACGTCATAATTTTTTTAGTTACCTCACTTTTATTGCAATCCACTTAATTCCAGTCCGATATTTTATTGATTTTCAGTAAAGAAATTATTTAAATCTTTACCTGTAATGTAATAAAAAAACTTCGCCCATCGGCAGGAATAATACCTGGCCCCGGATATGCTTCCGCCCTACGGGTAAAATAAGAGGCATCTAATAAATTATTGCAACTCAATTCTACCGTAAACCACCGCCATTGATATGCCGCCGATACATCGGCAACCGTATAGGCTGGGATAATGCCGTTCACTGCAGAAGCTGTGCGGCGGGCATTGGTAGCAT
>CAZQTF010000188.1:0-7411 GCA_964596135.1 uncultured Saprospiraceae bacterium
CCAAACTGGGGATTGATGTTGTCATCAAAATCAATAACCGTAAGGTGTTGGCGGGTATCGCTGAAGTGGCGGGCATTAGCGATCGCTTTGTGGAAATGACTATTTCAATTGACAAATTGGACAAAATCGGTATCGAAGGGGTACGCCAGGAAATGCAGGAACGCGGCATCTCTGATACATCCATCGTCAAAGTCGAGCAAATTTTGCAGGTGAAAACACTGGCAGATTTGAAAACGTTGCTTGCTGGCAGCGCTACCGGCGCTAAAGGCATCGAAGAATTGGAAGCGGTCTTCACTTTTCTGAATGATTCTACCAAAAACGAAGTTAAATTCGACGTTACCCTGGCGCGGGGCTTAAATTATTACACCGGTTGCATCTTTGAGGCACAGGCAAAAGGCGTGCAGATGGGCAGCATTGGTGGCGGCGGGCGCTACGATGATCTCACGGGGATTTTCGGCTTGAAGGGCGTTTCCGGCGTAGGCGTGAGCTTTGGCGCGGAGCGCATTTACGATGTGATGGAAGAACTTCAGCTTTTCCCGGCGGATGCCGCTTCGAGCTTGCAGGTGTTATTTGTCGCTTTTGATGAAAATACGCATCGCTATGCTTTTCAATGTTTGCATCAAGTACGCGCAACGGGCATCAACGCTGAAATTTATCCTGACCCGGGCAGCCTGAAAAAGCAGATGAAATACGCCAATAGCCGCAATGTGCCTTACGTGGTGCTGGTAGGCGAGGAGGAGATGAACACCGGTCAACTTTCCCTAAAAAATATGGCGAGTGGCGAGCAGGAGAAATTGAGTTTGGAAAAGATCATTGCAAAATTGAAGTCAGCATAGTAAAAGATTAGGATCATGCCAAAATATTCTACGCTTCATCAGGTTCAATCTGCCATCAAAAGCGGCGACACCACGCTGGAAGCCATTTTGCAATACTATCTCGCGCAGATCGAAACGACCAAAGATTTGAACGCGTATGTGGAGGTGTTTGCAGAAGAGGCTTTGCAAAAAGCAAAGGAACTGGATGTTAAATATAAAAATAATCCTTTATCTGTTGGGCGTTTGTTTGGCATGGTCATTTCAATCAAAGATGTGCTTTGTTACAAAAATCACCAGGTGACGGCGGGTTCCAAAATCCTGGAAAATTTCACCTCGCTTTTTTCGGCAACAGCGATAGAAAGGATTCTAAAGGAAGATGTTATCATCATCGGGCGCACCAATTGCGACGAATTTGCGATGGGTTCCAGCAACGAAAATTCCCATTACGGACCAGTGAAAAACGCGGCGGATCCGACCAAAGTACCGGGTGGTTCTTCGGGCGGTGCGGCGGTGTCAGTGCAGGCGGATACCTGCCTGGCAGCACTGGGCACGGATACGGGCGGTTCGGTGCGGCAGCCCGCGGCGTTTTGTGGTGTCATTGGGCTGAAGCCTACCTACGGGCGCATTTCGCGGCATGGACTACTGGCGTACGGTTCGTCGTTCGATCAGATCGGCGTTTTTTCTCACAGCATTTCTGATGCAGCATTGTTGCTGGAAATTATGGCGGGCGCGGATGCTTTTGACAGTACTGCGAGTACTAAACCGGTAGAGAACTATTCGCAACAGCTTGATTTTGAACGAAAAACAAAAATTGCTTATTTCAAAACCGCACTGGAAAACGAGCGCCTCGATCCGGAGATCAAGCAAACTGCTTTTGAGCTAATAGACAAACTGCGAAAAGACGGGCACGCGTTGGAAGCTGTGGAATTTGAATATCTCGATTATATTATCCCAGCTTATTATGTGTTGACTACAGCGGAGGCTTCGTCCAATCTCTCGCGCTACGATGGCATTCGCTTCGGCTACCGCAGTCCTAATGCTACCAATCTGGAAGAAACCTATAAAAAAAGCCGCTCCGAGGGCTTCGGCGCCGAAGTCAAACGCCGCATTGTGCTGGGCACCTTCGTGCTCAGTTCGGGCTATTACGATGCTTATTACACCAAAGCGCAGAAAGTTCGCAGGTTGATTTTTGATAAAACGAAAGAAATTTTATCCGAATTTGACTTTATCCTGATGCCTGCTTCGCCGACTACCGCCTGGAATCTGGGCGAAAAAATGGACGATCCAGTGGCGATGTATTTGGCGGATATTTTCACCGTACAAGCTAATATGGTGGGCATGCCTGCTGTTAGTCTGCCAGTTGGCAAACACTCCAATGGGCTGCCCATCGGGCTGCAATTCATGGCGGATCAATTCCGGGAAAGCGATCTGCTGGCGTTTGCCAATCAACTCTTGTTAAAGCATTATTAACATTTCCGGTTTGTTGGCATCGTTTATTTTGCTATTTTTGCAGAATCGTAATTTTTTTGAGAAAATTACCAAAACTCGAAATTTCATTTTTCGACCCTTGTTATTGATTCATCTATCTTTTCCGAATATGGAACCATCACATTTGCAAAAAATCTTTACTACATCGGCTCTATTCTTTTTAATCTCCTGTTTATCAGTGTCTTATGCAAAAGAAGAATTGGATGAAGCGCTCATTACCAAACGACTCAAAGAGCTAAAAAGTGAAGTAATAATACCCCGCTACGACATTGTGGTGAGAAGCTACCTACGGACGTACCTGGTCAACAATCGGGCAAAAGCGGAGCAGATCATTGGCAGGAGTGTGCTCTATTTTCCTGTTTTTGAAAAACACTTGAAAGCCAATGAGTTACCACTTGATTTGAAATACCTGGCAGTGGTCGAATCGGCGCTGACACCCAAAGCGACGTCGCGTGCCAGCGCTGTGGGGCTTTGGCAGTTTATGGCGCCAACCGCCAAAGAATATGGGCTTGTTATCAATCAATACATTGACGAACGATGCGATCCGGAAAAATCAACGGATGCAGCTATCAGACACTTGAATGACTTATACGATCGCTTCAACGACTGGTCGCTGGCACTGGCAGCTTACAACAGTGGCTCCGGGCGGGTCAGTCGGGCGATGAAACGCGCGCGCAGCAAGGATTTCTGGCGACTCCGCCGTTATCTGCCGCGCGAAACCAGAAATTATGTACCCGCTTTTATTGCTGCTACTTACCTGATGCATCATTACGAAGATCATGGGTTGGAACCGGAGTATCCATCGCTTGATCTTCAGATTACCGAAACAATCCTGGTGTACGATGAATTTCGCTTTGAAGAACTGATGACGCTGACCGAATTGCCCATCGAGGTGATTGAAACCCTCAATCCCATTTACAGAAAAGGTATTATTCCGGCAAATGAAAATGGAAACCTGCTGACGCTGCCGAAACGTGTAATGACTGCTTTTAAGAATTATCTGGAGTCGCAGCGACCAGATACCCGCTACAATGCAATTGCTTCTTCGCCGCTTTACATAAGCGCTACAAAAGAGGAATTAAACGCTAATTACATAAAATCTTTTTATACCGTCAAAGAAGGCGAAACGCTGGAGAAAATCGCTAAATCGTTGAATTGTACCGTTTATCAATTAAAAGCTTGGAATCACATTAGTACAAATAAAATAGTAGCTGGACAGGAATTGATCGTGTATTACCCCAAAGATTCTCTTAGCTTCCGAAGCAAAAAAATAGAAGAGATTCAAGCGTTGCCGAAAATCCCGATGCCTCCACTGCCCGAACACGCGTCTTCAGCGTGCAATTTGAGTGCAAAAGAGGCATATCAGCTCGATAAGTTTGTGCAATATATTGTCCGGAGGCGTGAGAAGCTAAAAGACATTGCTGAGAAGCTGCCGGGTGTGACTATTCAGGATTTGGAACGTCTAAATAGTATGCCTGGTAATCAAATGCTGAAACCTGGCACGATTATTAAGATCAAGCGTATGTGATTCTGGTTTTCAAAACATGTAATTTTTTACATCCCAAAATAAATAGCTTTATGGCAACAGATTTGATGAATCTTCTGCAAGGTCAGTTTTCAGATAATATGGTGAACTTCCTCAGCCAGCAAGTCGGTGCGGATGACCATGAAAAAACCGAAGCCGCCGCTGCCGGTATTGTTTCCACCTTGATCGGTGCGCTGGCGAACAACGCCTCTACTCCTGAAGGTGCTCAGTCCCTCAACAATGCACTGGAAAGAGACCACGATGGCAGTGTTCTGGATGACTTGGTAGGGATGCTTTCTGGTAACGCACATCCGCAAAACCCAAAGGCGCTGGACGGCCCCGGCATTTTGTCGCACTTGCTGGGCGATCGCCAAAGCGGAGCAGTAGACATGATCAGTCGGGTGAGCGGCTTGGATTCAAGCAAAGTGGGCAACTTAATGGCATTGCTGGCGCCGGTTGTAATGGGCACATTGGGTAAAACCAAAAAAGAACAGGGGTTAGGGATGGACGATATCGCCGGTTTGTTGACACAAACCAAGGTGCGGCAGGCAGAACAAAACCCTACGATGGCTTTAATCACTCGTTTCTTGGATCAGGATGGCGACGGCAGTATTGTGGATGAAGTAGCCGGTATGGGCATGAAAATTCTGAGCGGCTTCTTTAAGCGCAAATAAGGGTCTGCTACAATAAAAAACCACTTATAAAAGATCGCCCCACTTCCCATTTTACTAATAAGCGGGGCGACCTTTTTTTTTAAGCTTCCTTAGTCTGAGCTCTGGCTGGTTGTTTCCTGCTGTTCTGTTTTTTTCTGCTCCTGCAGCCGTTTTTGCTGAAGATCAGCCTCTCGCATTCCTTCTTTCAATTCCGATTCGATCGAAGTACGCGCTGCATTGAACTCACGGATCCCTTTACCGATGCCGCGCATCAATTCCGGAATTTTTTTGCCTCCGAATAACAACAACACGGCGAAGAAAATCACTAACCATTCTGAACCGCCTAACATAATGCGAATTGTTTATGTTTGATTGCCTACTGGTTTAGTTTTATTAAAAATTGACAATCAATTAATTAATAGTGTTAATTATTCTTTATTCGATTTCTCTTCGGCTTTTGCACGATCGGTTTCCCGCATGCCTTCTTTCAGTTCCGACTCCACATTGGAACGTGCTGCATTGAACTCGCGGATTCCTTTGCCGATGCCGCGCATTAGTTCAGGAATCTTGCGACCGCCAAACAAAAGCACAATCGCGACCAGAATGACCAGCCATTCGGTGCCACCCAACGTGAATAAGAAGATGATTTTCATAATTAAAAACATTTGATGATTGTAAAAAGTCCTTTCAAAAAATTTATAAAAATAAGATACGGTAATTTTCGCAAGGTTTAAAGAGAATTTTACAAAAACGGTGAAAATTATTTCTTTAAACCAATTTCGCGCAATCGTTCGTCTAAATATTCACCTGCGGTAATAGGTTCATATGCCAGCGGATGCTCAGCGTTTACGCAGGCAGGCAGGCAGGTCAGATCCATGTTGCTCTTTGGATGGAGGAAAAACGGAATGGACAACCTCGGCAGATGCCACTCTTCGCGTGGCGGATTTACCACCCGGTGTGTCGTTGATTTCAGGTAATTGTTCGTTAAACGTTGGAGCATATCCCCTACGTTAATCACAATTTCGTCTTCTTCAGGCATAATATCTATCCATTCGTTGTTTTTAGTTAACAACTGCAACCCCCCGGCAGATGCCCCCACCAGCAAAGTAATGAGGTTAATATCCTCATGTTGCTCGGCGCGAATGGCGGATGCCGGCTCCTGGGCGATCGGGGGATAGTGGATGGCACGCAGAATGCTATTGCCATATTCGATTTTAGTATCGAAATAATCCTCTCCCAGGTTGAGATGGATGGCAATGGCACGGAGCAACTCAGCTCCGGCTTTCTCAAATGCTTTGTACAACTGTATCCCCAGCCTGGTAAATTCTGGCACTTCGGCAACATGCACATTGTCTGGATATTCCGCTGCCAGCGGATGCTCGTCCGGTACTTCCTGTCCCATCTGGAAAAACTCTTTCAGGTCGGCTACCTTCGATTGTTTGGCGTGTTCCTTACCAAATGAGGTATAGCCGCGTTGCCCTGCCATGCCGGGTATTTCGTATTTGCGCTTGGCTTCTTCCGGCAGCGCAAAAAATGCCTGGGCTGCTTGGTAAAAAGCGTCAATCAATTGTTTGGGTACGCCATGATTGATTACGCCTACAAAACCGATTTCGTGGAATGCTTTGCCCAGTTCGGCTGCAAATTCGGCGCGTTGCGCCGGTGTCCCGTTTACAAATTTGGACAGATCAACCAAAGGAATTGCTCTTTTACTCATCGTTTCTGGTTCCTGAACGTTTATGCAATTTACAAAAGGTTTATGCGAATGGGATTGGTGTTTGCTTTCGTTTAGAACTTTTACCGTTTCGGGCGGTATTTGGAGGTATCCAACAGTTGTTGGGCATCTTGCAGGGCAATCAACTCCTGCAAAGTCGTTTCAGGGTGTAATTTCATGTATGCTTTCACAATTTGCCAGCCCAGCCAGTTGGCGGTTCGACCGGGCGCTTCCGCCGGCATCCCTGGCGAATTGGGGCTATACTCGACATACTTGCGAATGTCTTGCCAATTGCTGTTGTACAACAGGTTTTCTTTGAGAAAGTAAGCCCACATTTCCAACTCATTGTCTTCCAGCCATTTGACTTTTTGAGGCGCGATTTCCAGAAGCACGCTATCGGGAGCGTAAGGTAAGAGTTTGTCCAGAATATACAGCTCCTTTCCGTTGTGAATCATCAAATCGAGGAGGCGGTTGCCGCGTGGCGCTCCCAGCATATCATCTACCAAGGGTTGCAGTGTTTTGAGCACTAAATGATCCTTATTAAAAGTACGGGTCAAATAAGCGGAAAAATTGGCATTGCCAGGATTGTATTTTAAATATGGATAATTTTCGCCGAGAAAAAGGTCAAGTCCCACCGCTAGTTGATCATCCTCGTAGATAAACGCCGCCACCGAATACTCTGAAATAAAAGTCGTTACATCCGGGGTTGGCTGATTGGGAAAATAATATTTCAAAAACTGAAATGCCTGATGAAATTGCTCCTGCAAATCCGAAAAATTGCCAAAAACGACCTGCGTAGTGTCATACAATTGCCGTACCGCCGGATAGCGAATGAAACCCTTTACATATGCCGGGTGCCCTTCTGGAGCAATAAGCGAATCGGTGGAGCCCAGGATTTGCCCAAAATAAATCTGACTGAACTCAGGGTATTTTGCTTCTAATTGCTTCAGTGCCACTACGATATTGCCAGTATCCAACGAAAACAAATCCTGGTCGAAACGACGAATAGTTGTTTCGACCACTATGTCGGACACATTGGGTACTTTTTCGTCTTTGCCGCAGGATACAAGCAAAGCCGCAGCCACTACGAGGAAAAAGAGTCCTTTTTTATAACTCATACAATCAAAAAAACTTTTTTTTGTTGCCCATGCGCTAACTTTGCCGCAAAATTGCACGTAAAATTCTGAAAAACGCGTTTTATTGGGTCAGTATTTAGTCA
>CAZQTF010000189.1:0-7390 GCA_964596135.1 uncultured Saprospiraceae bacterium
GCGCTGAGGCTTTAAAAAATTGTTAAACACTTGCATTTATTGTTGCAAGCTTATACATTTGTACCTGTTATGACGAATCTCTTAGCCAATATTATCCCATCACCAGTTCGTCGTCGCTTCCCGCGTCGCCCGTAGGGGCGTGCAATTTCCATATTACCCATCGGGTAGTGTTTTTTGAGAAAAACCTACCGTTTCCAGTTCCGAAAAACTATGGTTTCACCTTTTCAGAGTTCACCGTATTTTTTGCGAAAAGCTATTTACATTAATCATACTTCGTAAATCGTATTTCGTATTTCAAAATTTGGTTTAACTGAAAAACATTGCATCTCAAAAAAATGGAATTCACCATCGAAATTGCCAACGAATCGCATCACCTGTACGCCGAACAGATTTGCGTGCTGATCAAAGAATCCGCCAAAGCGCGCGGTACCGGTATTGCTGAACGCAAGCCCGAATATATCCGGGAAAAAATGAGCAAGGGCAATGCTGTCATCGCCTTGCAGGGCGAGACTTTAGCCGGTTTTTGTTATATTGAAACCTGGGGGCATGGCGAATACGTCGCCAACTCCGGTTTGATCGTCGCGCCGGAATTCCGTCGTTTTGGCTTAGCCAAAGCGATCAAGAAAACTGCGTTTGAACTATCAAGGAATAAATATCCGAAAGCGAAGCTATTTGGTATTACGACCAGCCTGGCAGTCATGAAAATCAACAGCGCGCTGGGCTACGAACCGGTTACTTTCAGCGAACTCACGCAGGATGACGCCTTTTGGAGTGGCTGCCAAAGTTGCCCAAATTATGACATCCTCGAACGAAACCAGCGCCGCATGTGCCTCTGCACGGCAATGCTCGCACCTTCCAAAGAAGAAGTGGAGCAGATGGAATATGATTTGTCGAATTTAATTCTCTCCGTAGCATGACCAGCCCCAAAGTAGTGCTCGCCTATAGTGGCGGGCTGGATACTTCGTTCTGTATCAAGCATTTAACCAAAGAACGGGGCATGGAAGTCCATGCCCTCACCGTGGATACCGGTGGCTTTTCGCCCGAACAACTCGAAGCGATGGAGCAACGCGCCTACACATTGGGTGCGGCATCGTTCAAAGTAGTGGATGCGACCAAGGATTTTTATGATCGTTGCATTCGGTACTTAGTGTATGGCAATGTGTTGCGCAACAATACTTATCCTCTGTCGGTGAGCGCCGAGCGGATGTTTCAGGCATTGGAAACGGTGAATTACGCCAAGCTCATCGGCGCGACAGCGGTGGCGCACGGCAGCACGGGCGCAGGCAATGACCAAGTGCGGTTTGATATGGTGTTTCAAATTTTGGGCGAAGGCTTAGAAATTATTACGCCAATCCGGGATTTACAATTGTCTCGTCAAGAAGAGATTGAATATTTGCAAAAAAACGGCGTTGAAGCCAGTTGGGAAAAAGCGAAATATTCGATCAATCAAGGTATCTGGGGCACTTCGGTTGGAGGTGTCGAAACGCTGACGTCTAATCAGGCTTTGCCGGAATCGGCTTATCCAACACAATTGTCTAAAAATGAGCCGGAAACAATTGAGCTTTTTTTTGAAAAAGGAGAATTGGCTGGAGTAAATGGTCATACCTTTGCCCATCCGGTGGAAGCAATTCAGGCGTTGCAACAACTGGCAGGACCATTTGCGATTGGCCGTGACATTCACGTTGGTGACACGATCATCGGCATCAAGGGGCGGGTTGGATTTGAAGCGGCAGCGCCTTTGATCACGCTGAAAGCCCACCATTTGTTGGAAAAGCACGTGCTCACCAAGTGGCAACAATACTGGAAAGAGCAACTCGCCAACTGGTACGGCATGCTGCTGCACGAAGGGCAATTCCTCGACCCGGTAATGCGCAACATTGAAACCTTTCTCGAAGACACGCAATCGAATGTGACAGGCAAAGTTTTTGTAAAATTATTGCCGTATCGCTTTGAATTACAGGGTATTGAATCGGAATTTGACCTGATGAATTCGTCGTTTGGTTCTTACGGTGAAATGAATCGCGCGTGGACGGGCGATGATGTGAAGGGCTTTACGAAGATTTTGGGCAATCAGAGTAAAATTTATCATTTGGTGAATAAAGGAGTGGAATGATGGAATAGTGCAATCCTGGAAAACTAATTTGTATTTTCCCGTTTTCCAAAAAATTCTTGAAAGGGATGAAATTACGATTAGTATGGACGATTTTCCTGTTTTTTGTTTTGATTATCAATGCTTTAGCTCAAAAAGAAATCGCGAGCCAATCGAATGGTTGGTGGATGTATTTTGGTAACCATCGGTTGAGCGACCACTGGGGCATTCATACGGAATATCAATGGCGACGACATGATTTTATTTCCACCTGGCAACAGTCTTTAATGCGGCTTGGCTTGGATTATTACACCAAAGAAAACAGCATGCTGACAGCGGGTTATGGTTGGATTGTGAGTTTTCCGTATGGAGAACAACCTATAAATCAATATTTTACAGAGCATCGTATTTGGGAGCAGTGGATTTTGAATCAGCGGGCAGGGCGTTTGTATGTGAATCATCGCTATCGTTTGGAGCAACGTTTTTTGGAGCGTCCGGCGCAGAATGATATAGTGTTTCGACAACGGATTCGTTATCGCTTGATGTTGACTATGCCTTTGATTGCCAAAGAATTACAAAATAATGCTTTGTTTATAGCAGTTTACGCTGAGCCATTTTTAGGCTTTGGAAAAGGCATTGGTAAGAACGTGTTGGATCAAAATCGTTTGTCGCTAACGTTGGGCTATCGTTTTAATAACGATGTAAATATTCAGGCAGGTTATTTAAATCAGTACATCATAAAGCCTGACGGTATTCAGCAGGAACGGAATCATAATTTTCAACTGGGATTGACGTATAATTTGGATTTAAGAAATAATGAAAAATAGGAATTTGGGAAAGATGGATGCCGATACTCCAATATTCCTTGATTCCAAATTTCCAATCAAGTGTAACGAAACAAAACAGGGAATTTATCTTTTAAATAAGTTGAAAATCAAATGTTTAGAGCTGGAATTATCGGTGCGGCAGGCTATACGGGGGGCGAATTAATTCGCCTGTTATTACATCATCCGAATGTAGAAATTACATTTGTGCATAGCAATAGCCAGACGGGCAAGCCGGTGAGCGATACGCACGATGACCTGGTGGGCGACAAGGATTTATATTTTACGGATAAGCTTGATATGTCTGTTGATGTGCTGTTTTTGTGTATGGGGCATGGTGAAGCAAAGAAATGGCTGGAACAAAATCCGGTGCCGGATGATGTGTTATTGATTGATCTGAGTCATGATTTCCGTTGGAAGGAAAATTTTACATACGGCTTGCCGGAACTAAATAAAAATCAGATTCAGCAAAGTAAAAGAATTGCCAATCCCGGGTGCTTTGCAACGGCAATTCAGTTGGCGCTGCTACCTTTGGCCAAAGCACAACTTATTCAGAATGAGGTGCATATCCACGCGATTACCGGCTCGACGGGCGCGGGGCAATCGCTGAGCGAGACAAGTCATTTTAGCTGGCGCAATAATAATATTTCGGTGTATAAAGCCTTTAATCATCAGCATTTGGCGGAGATTGGGCAGAGCTTGCGGCAGTTGCAGCCAAACCATGCTAAAGCGTTGAATTTCATTCCGGTGCGCGGGGATTTCACGCGGGGCATTTTTGCGAGTATGTACGTCCATTGTGATTGGAATGAAACACAGCTAAATGAATTATATCATGATTTTTATCGGGATGCGGCATTTACGGTTGTTACCAAACAAAATCCGCATTTGAAGCAGGTGGTGAACACGAATAAGTGCCTCGTGCACGTGGAAAAGCATGGTGACAAAGCGTTTATTATCAGTGTGATTGATAATTTGCTGAAAGGCGCTTCCGGGCAGGCGGTGGAGAATATGAATCTGGCATTGGGCTTGGAGCAAAGCGCTGGATTAAAGTTGAAAGCAGGCGCTTTTTGATGCGCTGATTATTATGATACGGAGACGAAAAGTGCGTGAATGGGCTGGAAGGTGCCGAAGGCAGTGCGTAGCACGGAGCGAAGCGACCCCTGGAAGCACATGGCGGCGTAGCCGACACGCCCAAATTATTAAACATTAAACATTCGAAGCGTGAAACTATTCAACGTTTATCCACTATATGATATTTATCCCGTCAGGGGCGAGGGGTGTTATGTGTATGACGAACAGGGCACAGCATATCTTGATTTGTACGGCGGGCACGCGGTGATTTCCATTGGACATGGGCATCCGCATTACATCGAGCGGGTGAGTGCGCAGCTGCGAGCGCTGCCGTTTTACTCGAATTCTGTGCAAAATCGCATACAGGAGGCACTGGCAGAGAAGTTGGGCGAAGTGTCGGGATGTAATGATTACTATTTATTTTTATGTAATTCGGGTGCAGAAGCGAATGAAAATGCCTTAAAATTAGCTTCCTTTTATAATAATCGTACCAAAGTTATTGCCTTCAAAAAAGCTTTCCATGGACGCACCTCGGCGGCGGTGAATATTACAGACAACGAAAATATAAAAGCCCCTATCAATAGGCGGTTTGAAGCGGAATTCCACATCTGGAACGACCTGGAGAGCGTACGAACCTCGCTGGCGAATGGCGATGTGAGTGCGGTCATCATTGAAGGGATTCAAGGCATTGGCGGTATTTATGTGCCAGAGCCGGAATTTTTAGTATCATTACAAACATTATGTCGTGAATATAATACCGTGCTGATTCTGGATGAGATCCAAAGCGGCTACGGGCGAAGCGGTCAATTTTTCGCGTTTCAATACGCTGATATTCAGCCGGATCTGATCACAGTGGCGAAAGGCATGGGCAATGGCTTTCCGATTGGGGGCGTGCTCATTCACCCGAAATTTGAGGCGACGTATGGTTTGCTGGGCACCACTTTTGGGGGTAATCATTTAGCTTGTGCGGCAGGACTGGCCGTGCTGGAAGTAATGGAAAAAGAGGATTTGATTGCCAATGCAGCACATGTTGGCAGTTATTTATTAGAACAACTAAATAACCTGGAAGGTGTGCGCGAAGTGCGCGGTCAAGGCTTGATGATCGGCGTGGAATTTGACTTCCCGACCGCGGATTTGCGGAAACATTTGCTGTACAAGGAGCACGTATTTGTTGGCTCGGCGTCGAATCCGAATGTAGTGCGCTTGTTGCCGCCGTTGAGTTTGAGTCAAGCGGAGGCGGATTTGTTTTTGGAGCAATTTGAAAAGAGCATAAATACGATTAGAGTAGAAATATCATAGTAATTAAATGAAAAAATTCACTTCCGTACACGACGTAACCGACCCACAGACGCTGGTGCAGGAGGCGCTGGCATTGAAGCAAAATCCCTTCGCGCATGATGTGCTGGGCAAGCACAAGACCCTGGTGATGTTGTTTTTTAATCCGAGCCTGCGCACGCGCCTGAGTACAGAAAAAGCCGCGCTGAATCTGGGCATGAATGTGATAAGCATGAACGCAACCGAAGGCTGGCAACTCGAATTCCAGGATCACGTAATAATGAACGGCGACAAGGCAGAGCACATCCGCGAGGCAGCGCGCGTCATTAGCCAGTATGCGGATATCATCGGTATTCGTACCTTTCCTTCCCTCAGCGACCATGAGCGTGACTACGCGGATTATATACTGAATCGTTTTGTAGAATTGGCAGACAAGCCGGTCGTCAGTCTGGAGTCGGCGATCCGCCATCCCTTGCAATCGCTGGCGGATTGGATAACCATTGAAGAATATAAAACCAAAGCAAAACCAAAGGTAGTGCTGACCTGGGCGCCGCATCCACGAGCGTTGCCGCAGGCGGTAGCGAATTCTTTTGTGGAGTGGATGAAACTGGCGGATGTGGATTTGACGATCACGCACCCGCCGGGATATGAGTTGTCGCCTTTGTTCGCTGAAGGCGTGCGGACAGAGTACGATCAACATAAAGCCTTTGAAGGTGCGGATTTTATATATTGCAAAAACTGGTCGGCTTATGCGCCTTACGGGCAAATTTTGAGTCAGGATATGAACTGGATGGTAACGATGGCTAAAATGAACCTCACGGATAATGGCAAGTTCATGCACTGCCTGCCGATGCGTCGGAATATGATCGCGGAAGATGCGGTGGTGGATAGCCCGAATTCAATCATCATTGAGCAAGCAAATAATAGAACTTTCGCGGCGCAAGCGGTTTTGAAAAGGATAATTGAAACTATTTGACAGGATTGAAGGATGAACAGAATTGCATTTTGGATTATCCTGAAAATCTTGTTGATTCTGTCCGAAAAATGAATTATGAAAAATCTATTCATATTAAAAATTGGAGGGAAGGTCCTTGATGACGAAGTACTGCTAAAACAAGCATTAGAAGCATTTCTCGCGCAGGAGGGGTACAAAATCCTGGTGCACGGCGGGGGGAAAAAAGCGACCGAAATCAGTCAAAAGCTTGGTATTCAAGCACAAATGATAAATGGACGACGCATCACCGACGCGGCGGCGCTGGAGGTGGTGTTGATGGTGTATGCAGGCTTGTCAAATAAGATGATCGTTAGTATGCTGCAAAGCATGGACTGCAATGCCATTGGTTTGAGCGGAGCGGATGCCAACACGATACTGGCGCACCAGCGCGTGGTGAAAGACATTGACTACGGCTTCGCTGGCGATATAGATGCGGTGAATGTGAATGTGATTCAAATCTTGCTCGAAAGCGGATTAACGCCTGTTTTTTGCGCCATTACGCATAACAAAAAAGGGCAATTACTCAATACGAATGCGGATACGATTGCCATGCAACTGGCGACGGCGATGGCTCCCCATTATAAGGTCAGTCTGAATTTTTGCTTTGAAAAGCCGGGGGTATTGATGAATCCAAACGATGATAGCTCGGTGATTGCCTATTTAAACCAGGAAGCTTACCAAACATTTAAAGCAGAAGGTATTATTTCCGAAGGGATGCTGCCTAAATTGGACAATGCCTTTGAAGCCTTGCAAAAAGGCGTAAAGGAGGTCAGAATTGGGAATGTGGTAGGGATTTTGCAAGGAAGGGGAACAGTGCTAATGTAGCGGCTGTTTTCCTTGAGCGATGGCTGGCTACACCATAGCTGCCGAATATTGGCGGCTGAAATCGTCAATGTAAAAAAGCCGAAGGCGATTTACCTCCGGCTCCGTTTGTGTTTATTTGTCTGAAAAATCTGCCACACTTTAAAAGTGCGACAGGTAGCGTTGAGATGATTAAGCCAGATCGAAACGATCGAGATTCATCACTTTGTTCCAAGCCGCTATAAAGTCTTGTACAAACTTCTCTTGCGAATCGGTACATCCATAAACTTCAGCGAGCGCGCGTAGTTCCGAGTTCGAACCAAAGATCAGATCCAC
>CAZQTF010000190.1:0-7382 GCA_964596135.1 uncultured Saprospiraceae bacterium
GAAGAATGATGTAATTTTGTCAAGCAAACTTTGTTCAGGTTGCCGGGCATTTCTATCATTTAATTTTTTTAACATTGAAAACCAAATATTTAGCATTATCAAAAGAAGTGGCGAAAGCCCTCAAATCCGGGCAGCCCGTCGTTGCCCTCGAATCCACGATCATTGCACACGGCATGCCTTACCCGCAAAACGTCGAAACGACATGGCTGGTGGAAAAAACAGTGCGGGAAAATGGCGCCATACCGGCAACGATTGCCATTCTGGGCGGAAAACTTAAAGCCGGGCTGACTCCAAAAGAAATTGAACATATCGGGCAAAAAGGACGGGAGGTGATCAAATGCAGCCGACGCGATCTGCCTTTCGTTGTTGCCAAAGGACTGGATGGCGCAACTACCGTCGCTTCTACCATGATCATCGCTGCTATGGCAGGGATCAAAGTGTTCGCAACCGGCGGCATTGGCGGCGTGCATCGCGGCGCGTACGAAACCTTCGATATTTCGGCAGACCTGCAGGAACTGGCGCGCACCAGCGTGGCGGTCGTCTGCGCCGGCGCCAAATCCATTCTCGATTTGCCCCTGACGCTGGAATATCTGGAAACCCACGGCGTACCGGTCATCGGCTGGCAAACCGACGAATTTCCGGCGTTCTACACTCAATCCAGCGGCTTGCCAGTGGATTATCGTGTGGATTCGATCCAGGAACTGGCGGCAGCGTTGCAAGCCAAGTGGGAAATGGGATTGCAGGGTGGGGTAGTGGTCGCCAATCCTATACCCAAAGCATTTTCCATGCCCAAAAGCCTGATTGATACGCATATTCAGCAGGCATTGGCGGAAGCCAAACGCCAGGGCGTTATTGGTAAAGAAGTAACGCCGTTTTTGCTAGCAAAAATTGAGCAACTCACTGGCGGTAGCAGTTTGCAAGCCAACATTCAGCTGGTTGTAAATAACGCTGCATTAGCTGCGCAATTAGCCAAAACAATGTTAAGTAATGGTTAAGTTTATGTTTTTTACATCAATCATTTCATGATATGGAACCAAACCGACTTTCATGCTGTTTGTTCTTTTGCATGTTGTTATGTAATGATCATGTTTTCTTGAAATGATGAACGTTTACAGCAGGACAAAGTAGCAACCGAGTACCAGTAATTACCTGATGCGAAAGCTTTAGTGCACATCTTACACTTTCATTAGGGCGACGAAGGAGCGTTTTTTACGTACCTAGAAGTCAGCATCTGCGATATTCACTCTGACATATCAAATATTTTACTGCAACCGCTAAGCATTTTATGTTCCGTAACGGTGAGGATCATGTTTTGTCTTTTCTGAACCAAAACTCCTTTTTGCCATGCCGGACATCAATCTAAACTTAGGCATCATTCTGATCCTGTTAATTATTACATTCGGATCAATTATCTGGGCGTTCTCTTCGTTTTTGAATCCCGTCCATCGGGAGAGACCCCCTTATCCAACGATGTATTACGGACCGCCGTCTTACCCGCATTACAACCCGCAGGAGTATTATCCGCTTCCTTCGCGGAGCGCCCCTGTAGCCACTTTGTTCATGATTTTTATTATGATATTGGCGTTGGTATATGTTTTTTCTTATTCGAATTATCAACCGAATTCATCCGAACTGCCATCCGAAACGCAACCGAACGAAGGTAATGCGCTGTCTTTTCCAAGAAGAAATAATGATGATTATCAATTAATTCCAGATAGTGATTTTGAGAATACAACGGACTCATCAAGTGACACCCTACCGAAAATGCAGGAATATGATGATGATGTAGTGGAGTTACATCCTGACTGGTCAAGAGGCTTTACGGTGCAAGCCGGTTCATTCATGATTGAAGCGCATGCAAAAGCATTAGCAAACCGGTTGTATGATATTTTTGCACTTCCAATTGTCTGGTATGAAATGGGAGGTGAATACAAAGTGAATATTGGCATTTTTGAATCAGCGGTAGCGGCAGACCGCTTTGCACGCGAATTGCCGGCACATGGCTTTGAAGCAGGTTTTAAGTTGAATTTATCGGAAATGAATATCCGGGTCGAATAAATCGGGTAAAAATGACAGACGGGCGCAGCGGTCATATCGTTGCGCTTGTTTTTATTATAACATTTTCAATTAAAAATGACGTATTTACTTCAAATAGAGGTCGTGAGTCAAAAAATAGTGGAAGAGATTTCGCAAGTCCTGGAGATTTTCGGAATATCCACATTATCAATGATTTGAATAATGTATTTCCGACTTCTAACCTGGCATCAATTCTTTACACAACGACAGGAAAGCCCGTTGTTTTTGAAAGAGGCAAAACGCAAGGACTCGTAAATCGAAGTATTCGGATCCGTCATGTAGGCTGAAACGGCGTCGCCGGCATTTTCCAGTTCGGTGCTGGTCCAAAATTCGGCGGTATTGCCCAATGCCTCGAACATGCCCTGGCTATTGCGCCGACCACTGTATCCGTTGATAAAATATTGAGAATCAGCGGTGTTGGGAATAAGCACAAACGAAGCCTGATTCTTTTCCTGTCCGCCGATTTGCATCGCCAGCCCGATCCATTCCTGTTTCGAGGGCAAATGCCAGCCCCGAGGGCAAGCTTTCATAGCGGCGCTCCAGGTGTACAATCTTCCGAAGGTAGCGCATTTGGTCGGATCGTCGCCATAACACCAAGAATTGGGCGTTTCGTAATTCAAATTTTCTGCCATCCAGATTTGATCGCCGATTTTGACGGTTTTATAGGTTTGCCCGTCGCGGGGATCCTCAAAAATGTCACTTTTACCGCTCAAATTACCACTCAAAATGCCCCACAGGGCGACTGCCACCGCCAATGCTCCGCCAATAAGCCAAAGGAGGATACGCTTATTGTGTTTGCCATCGTTGCGTTGATGAAAAACGATTTCTTCGCCCACCTGAATGCGCTCGGTACGAGTTTTAAGCTGTTCTAGTTCCGCTTCCAGTGCGGCGATTTTTTCAGTGAGCGAAAATCGTACACTGGCATCGTTTTCAATGGCTAACGCTTTTCGTAATTCGTTTATATGAGCGATCATTTTTTCCGCCTGCTGTTGCAAACCTGCGATTTGTTGCGCTTTGAGTGACATGGTTTTTAATTTTATGCAAAAGGCTTTCGAAATGTTATTTTACATTTCCAAAGCCTCTATTTGTAGCGAATGTAAGGATTTTTTGATATTATGTCAATTTCAAATTAAGTTGACGCACGCACCAAAATTAAACAATTGTTATGTCAAATGTTTGAGTGACCGTACTTTCGACTTCTAACTTTTAACTTGGTATTAATGCTTCTGCAAAGCGTCATAAATTGCCTGCTGTGTGCGTGGGCGAAGACTCATGTCCAGCAACTTGCGATTGTCGCGGGTAGGATGCACCCGATTGCAAAAGAAAATATAGATCAAATTGTGCTCGGGATCTGCCCAGGTAAAGGTGCCGGTGTAGCCGCTGTGCCCGAAGCTCGCCGGATTGGCGTCTTTGGCAACCGAACTGCGCTTTTCATCATATTTTATCAACGGCTTGTCAAAACCAATACCCCGGTGAATGCCTTCGCTACAATACGGGCAACCAGTGAATTCTTTTAGAACTTCCTCTTTAAGAAAACGCTCGCCGCCATAAGTGCCGCCGTTGAGATACATCTGCATGAGCTTGGCGAGATCGCCCGCTGAACCAAATAAACCGGCGTGTCCTGAGATACCACTAAGCATAGCCGCGCCTTCGTCGTGTACGCGCCCGATGAGCAGGGTTCGTCGGAAAAAGGTGTCGCGTTCGGTCGGGATGATGCGCTTTTCAGGATAAAAACGCAAGGGATTGAAAGTGAGCGTATAAGCGCCTAAGGGCTTGTAAAATGTTGATTTTAAATATGTTTCAAAATCCTGCCCCGTAAGGCGTGGAATGATTTCGGGGTAGAGGTAAAAATGCAAATCGGAATACACGTAACCCTGATCCGGTTTGATCGGCGATTTTTTGATGGACTTCAGAATCTGATTCTTGTAGCTGCGGTGCAGCCACATATCATCGGTGACTTTTACGTTGTAGCGGGCGGATGAATCCTGTGCAAAGGTACGCCATCGGTAGTTGCCCACGTTATTTGTCGTAGCGTTCCAGCCTTTTTTCCAGGGGTATTTGGCACTGCCTTTCATCGTGCCTCGCCAGAAGGGAATCCAGGCGAGCAAGCCCGAGGTGTGCGTGAGCATTTGCTTGAAGGTGAAGTTGGTTTTATTGGAACGCTTGAACGGTGGGTAATATTCACCGAGCGTTTTATTAATATCCAATTTTCCTTCGCCATACAGGCGCATTACTGAAAGGAGGCTGGTAGAAATTTTAGTAATCGAGGCAAAATCATAAATATCATCCAATTGCACAGGCAATTCTTTGTCGTAAGTATGATAGCCAAATGTTTCGTGGTACACTACCTTGCCGTCTTTCGCTACCAGCACCTGTGCGCCGGGATATGCTATCGAATCCAGCCCTAATTGCACGATGCGGCGAATACCCGAACGAAGTTCTTCTGCATCAAAACCAACAAGCGCCGGTGGGGCATAACCTAAACGAATGCCGCCCTCAGATGTGAGCCCTGCGCCAGTTTTAAATTCCTGGCTTAGATCTTTTGCCAGACGCCCCGTAGCGCCTGCACCGCCAAAAATAATCTGCGCCGCCAATGATTCCGACCATTCATTTTGCACTGGCACCACCAGTAATCCCTGGGCTTTCGCCAAATTTGGGAGATAGGTGAATGCTCGCTCGCCGCCCAGCACAACGGCAATTGCCGGAGTTTGCTCCAGAAGCACGTTCAGGTAAAAATGCCCAAACAGATACGCCGGAGTTGCTGCCGGATCGAAATCGTTGATTCCCAGGATAAAAAGATTGAATTTCGATTGCTGCTGCGCTACCCAGATGCCGGCATCTTCGAGCGAACCGGTTGCCGGAAGATTCAGCGTTTCCACCAGGGTATATTTTTTTAATGTTTTTTCCAGCTCGGAATCTGCTGGTAAGCCAAAACGCAGGAACGCCACCCGCAGCGAGTCGAGGTGATGAAGCGGAACGATGTTTTGCTCATTTTTCAATAGCACGAGAGATCCGGCGGCTTGCTGATAATGTTTTAGGGATTCATTATCAGTGTTTTGTGTAAATGCTGTTGTGGAAGTGAGCAGTAGGATCCACGCGATTGACAGAATTTTTTTGACTGGCATGGCAATTTTTGATTATTTTTCAAGCGTTCGTTTAAATTCTAAAATCAAAGCGTATGCAGCTTTCACCGTCGAAAATAATCAAAACTCTTGGAATTTCTATTCTGCTACTTGCCTGGCAAAGCATTTCTGCACAATTGGGTGCCGGAAAGATGAGCATATTGTCCGATTTGCTGGAAAAATCGGAAATTTTTGACAAGAGCTTTACCGGTTTTGTGCTGTTTGACCCCGCCACTCAGCAGTACGTGTACGAAAAAGAGGCGGATAAATATTTTACTCCCGCTTCCAATACCAAGATTTTTACATTTTATACCTCGATAAAAATACTCGGCGATTCATTGCCGATGTTGCGCTATATGGTTTCAGGCGACACGCTGATCTTCTGGGGGACGGGCAATCCTTTGTTTTTACATCCTGATTTTGAGCAGAATACAACAGTGATGGCGTTTTTAAAAAGCCGTCGGGAAAAATTGTTTTTTTCTGCGCACAACTTTCGCGACGAAGCCTACGGACCGGGCTGGTCTTGGGATGATTACAATTCTGGGTATCAACCAGAGCGTTCGCCTTTCCCGATGTATGGCAATATGGTGCGTTTTGAGCGGAGCAGCGTGCGCGAGGGATTTACGGCTCAGCCGGCTTTTTTCAACAATCGTATCGCGTTTAATTCTAAATCGGAAATGGAAAAACCTCAGATTGTACGGCATATAGATGATAATGTATTTGAATATAACCCGCGTGCCCTGACTGGGCTGCCGTTTAAACAGGAAATTTTCTTCCGTTTTAAGCCTGAACTGATCGCAAAACTGCTGAGCGATACCCTCGGCGTGCCGGTAGGCGTGATGGATCTTGGTATGGTGAAACCTGGCGTGGCGCATACGATCAGCATTCCAACTCCTGATACCCTGTATCAGCAATTAATGCAAGACAGCGATAATTTTATCGCGGAGCAATTACTACTGATGTGTTCGGATAAGTTATTTGGTACGCAAAAAGCAGAAGACGCGATCGAATACGCCGAAGCGAACCTCTACCGGAATGCGCCGGCTTCGCTGCAATGGGTGGATGGCTCCGGGCTGTCGAGGTATAATTTATTTACTCCGCGCACGGTGGTGAGCGTTTTGCAAAAACTCTACCGGGAAATGCCGCCGGAACGTTTGTTCCGCATTTTTCCGACCGGCGGGGAAACTGGTACAATTCGCAATTTTTACAAGGCTAAAAAGCCTTTTGTGCATGCCAAAACCGGCACCCTGAGCAATGTGCATTGCCTGAGCGGCTACCTGGAAACTAAAAGCGGTAAAACGCTGATTTTCAGCTTTATGCACAACAATTACATCGTTAATTCCAATGATTTGAAGCAGGAAATGGATAAAGTGCTGAAGTGGATTGTGGAGAATTATTAAATCTTTGATACTCAAAGCAAAAACTTTATGGATTGTGCTCAATCAGCCTGAACGCAAAATCTTCCAGCAATGACTTCACCTGGCTGAGATCGCTGCCTGCTACGCTGATATCGGTAAGGGAAGGCAGGTGCTTGGCAAAATACACCTGATCGTTCGACATTTCCAGCAAGGTGGAAGCCAGCGCTTTGGGATACGGATAGTTGGGATTGATTTCAGTAATCATGTCAGCAATCGTTCGACAAAGCGATTTATAAGTCAGGAAAAACCCTTTTTTATTTTCCTTGTCCACTTGTTTGGTGTGGTAGGCTTTGGTGCCTTCGGCAATTACAATGTTGTGCAATATTTCCTCATCCACGTAATCAATGGAAGGATTGGGGCGCGACGATTCCAGCAGTGTTTCGATGGCGATGCGCAGGCGCTCTCTGGCGTCAGCAATGTTGGCAGTGTTGAATTCAATGCGAAATTTAACCCATTCCCAGTACCAACTGAGGAGATAGACCAACAGGAGATGTTTGTTCTCAAAATAACGATAAACCGATGCTTCCGTGGAATCTATTCGCTCCGCCAGTTTTTTAAATGTAAATTCCTCAAAACCAATCTCGTCAATGAGCAGGATACTGTATTGAATAATCTTTCGCCCCAGTTTGGTGTCTTGCGGATCGCGTAGGTATAGCTTGTCGTTAAGTTTGATTTGAATCGTAATAGCCATGAGTCGCTTGTTTGTTTAATTGTTGTACTTGCAAAGATAGTATCTCTATCTTAGAGTATGTTTAAAAAATCATTT
>CAZQTF010000191.1:0-1910 GCA_964596135.1 uncultured Saprospiraceae bacterium
GCTCAATACCACCGAAGGCTACACGACAATCAGGGCGAATGTAGATGTGGATCCGTATTGATGGAGATACCAGAAGCTGCGGGCAACAATATCCGATATTCTTTTTGGAAAGACGCAGAAAATTTGTCTACAGCCGCACTTTTTTCATCCGATCCAATTCGCGTTTGGTGTCTTTTTCCTTGATAGATTCACGTTTATCGTAAGATTTTTTACCCTGTGCTACAGCAATTTCGAGCTTGGCGATGCCACGGTCGCTAAGATACAATCGGTAGGGAATGATCGTAAAGCCGCGTTCTTTGACTTTGCGTTCGAGTTTGCGCAATTCGGATTTGCGCAGAAGCAGCTTACGGTTGCGGCGCGTAGGATGATTGGCATAGGTGCCGTTTTCGTATTCCTTGATATACATGCTATACACGTATAATTCGCCGTCTTTGAAAATGCAGTAAGCATCGGTCAGATTCACATTGCCTTTGCGGATGGATTTGATTTCTGTACCCTGCAATATCAGTCCTGCTTCGTATTTGTCGGTTAGAAAATACTCGTGTTCAGCGCGTCGGTTGACGACTTCAATCTTCTTCTGCTTCTTCTCTGCCATTTTCCTGCTCTTACTTTTACATGATGTTAACTTCCAAAATTGCACAAAAGTTTCCTTTTTCAAAAATCTCACTTCAGGCGGACGGCAGTGCCATACGCCAGCACCTCGGAAGCATTGTGCATCACGGATGAGGTGGTAAAGCGCACGTTGATTATGGCGTCCGCTCCGATGCGTTCGGCGTCGGCGACCATGCGGTCAATCGCTTGCTCGCGGGCGTCTGCCATGAGCTTGGTGTATTCTGCGATTTCGCCGCCGACAATTTGTTTCATCGCGGCTACAAAATCACGCCCAAGGTGTCGGGCACGCACAGTGCTGCCCCGCGCAACGTCAATTATCTCGGCAATTTCTCTGCCTGGAATAAAATCGGTGGTGGTGATGATCATCAATAATAGCTTATCATTTTGTAAAGTCGGCGCCACAAATTACCCCACAACGCCAGTCGCATGATTTATTGTTTTTCGTTCTTTTCGATCAAATCCACTTTTTTCACACCCTTGGTCGGCGTCAGTTGTACGTCCGAACCTTTCACGAATTCATCAAGAAAACGAGTCATTTTCCGGTGAAAATGCAATCGCGAACCACTATTGAAACCATGCGCCTGATTGGGGTAAAAATATGTGTCGAACTGCTTACCGGCTTTGATTAATGCATTCGCCATCTCGGCTGTATGCTGAAAATGTACATTGTCATCGGCTAAACCGTGTACCAGGAGCAGGTCGCCCTGAAGGGCTTCGGCAAAATTCACCGGTGAATTATCACGGTAACCCGCTTCGTTTTCCTCCTCGGTGCGCATATAGCGTTCGGTATAGATCGAGTCGTACCACTTCCAATTGGTCACAGGTGCCCCGGCGACCGCAGCGCGAAATACCTTATTCCCCTTAAAAATGCACGACAAAGCCATGTAGCCGCCGTAGCTCCAGCCGTAGATGCCGATGCGATTGGGGTCAACGTAGCTCTGACTGCCCAGCCACTTCGCCGCTTCGATTTGATCCATCGTTTCATATTTGCCTAGTTGCAAATAGGTCATTTTTTTAAATTCCTCTCCCCTGCCGCCGGTGCCGCGATTGTCCACACAGGCCACTAAGTAGCCCTGTTGCGCCAGCATTTGAAAGTACCAGTAATTAGCGCCTTTCCACGCATCGGTCACCTGTTGGCTACCGGGTCCGCCGTACACAAACATCAGCACGGGGTAGCGCCGATTCGCCTGAAAACCGCGCGGCTTGATCATCCAGCCGTTCAAATCTACTTTTTCAGTTGTTTTAAACTGGAAAAAT
This sequence comes from uncultured Saprospiraceae bacterium, assembly GCA_964596135.1. Taxonomy (GTDB): domain Bacteria; phylum Bacteroidota; class Bacteroidia; order Chitinophagales; family Saprospiraceae; genus JADJNW01. Next base: position 1,870 of record CAZQTF010000191.1, read on the forward strand.
TCAACTGCCACCACCTGATATTCCTTCATTTTTTCTTTTAA
>CAZQTF010000191.1:2010-7321 GCA_964596135.1 uncultured Saprospiraceae bacterium
GTATCGGCTAAGAGCAGTTCCAATTTATTCTGGTGCCGATTCATACGAAAAACACACAACTGGCGGGGATCAGTCGTCCAGCGGATGCGCGGAATGTAGATGTCGGTTGCTTCGCCGGTGTCGGTTTTAACCGTTTTGCCGGACTCTGTATGATAAACATGAATCGTGACGGTTGAATTCTGTTCGCCGACCTTCGGGTATTTGAAAGTTTCGTATTCCGGGTATAACTCATTGTGATACAGCGTCATGGTAAATTCCTTGACCTTGCTTTCGTCGAAGCGATAGAAGGCAACTCGTTGTCCATCAGGCGACCATTGGAAACCGGAGGTCAGGGCAAATTCTTCTTCGTACACCCAGTCCATGCTGCCATTGATCACCGCATTTTTCTGCCCGTCATTCGTCACTTGAACGGTTTTATCTGAATTTAAATCCTTGATATACAGGTTATTTTCAAAAACATAAGCCACTTTATCCGCCTGCGAATTGAAGGTTGCCAGACTGTGCTTTCCACCTTGAAAAACAGGCGTAAATGTTTTAGTCGGACGATCATAAATAAAAGAATATTCTTTGGTCGAACGGCGATAAATACGCTCCTGTTCCGAGTAAATAAGAATTTTCTGCTCATCGGCGCTAAAGGCATAATCCGAGATTTGCCCGTTGAAACCAGCCGTACCGACCATGGAAGCCGGATCGAAGATGGTCTGCACCAGAGTACCGGTGATCAGATCGTATTGTTGAATTTTATTGCCTTCCAGACGGGTATAATGTTTGCCGTCGTTCATAAAATTGAAGCCCGGTACAGCTTTGGCATTGTAAGTGCTATACTGAAAAATATCTTCGAGGGTGATCCATTTTTGCGCGATGATTGCCTGAGCAAAACATAATGTCATCGCCAACAGAAAGGTGATTTTTTTCATTTTCCTCTTAATTTTGCTAAAAATGATTGGCAATAAAGATACAATTCCTAAAAAAAAATTTCAGCGCCGACTAAATACAATGTTACAAAAGCGGCGTTGCTCAAAACTTGATAATGATTTTTAGTAATGATTCTGTTAGGCAGATTGCGTAAATCTTAAGATTTGCGAAATCTCATCCACTATTTTATTCTGACCTATAGACCTGATTTTTTAGTGCTCGTCCTCGCTTTGGACCAACGATTTCAAACGATTCTGTATCTGCCGCATGCGCTCGCGCTTTTGCACAATGGTTGGCGGCGCGGCGCGCTCCGCGCAATCGGTCAGCGGGCAACGTTCGCAGGTTTGATTTACTTCCCGCAACTGAATTGCCGGATCATCCAAAAATTGAACCTTTTCCCGGAGTTCTTCATTGATCAAAAGCCCCAACGTAACGCTGACGTTGCAATTGGGCGCCGGATAAGCCGGGCGCGCCAAAGTAAAGCAAAGATATTCGTCGTCCGTGCCGATATAATGAGAGCGCTGCGCCCGCACGATGGTATCCACAAATTTGCCGTCCTGCTGCATGTGATGCAAATCGCCCAGCAATGACAGGGCAACCCAACGGCGGCAGTAGTGCTCCAGCAAAGCATTGCCATGCGGGTGGTGGCGTCGGCTGAGGTGCAACTCTTTGTCCACTTCAAAGCTGTTGGCTTCGGTATTGTGCACAAAGCGCAGGAAAAACAACTGATCCAGCCCGAAAAAACGGGGAATGATGTTGGTCAGCCGATGATAAAACATTTCCGGTGTTGCTTCGTATTTACGCATGATTCCGATAAATGCTTCGCCATCCCAGTGCGTTTTTTGGAAAAACCGCTGCAACTCTTGGATAAAAAGGTGCTGAGGAATCAACATTGCCACCGAAAAATAGGTCGCCTTGGAGTGATTGAGCACTTCCTCAAAGTTGCGCACCCGGAGCAATGAAGACGTATAAGCCCTTTCTTTTAAGCCTAATAAATTAAAACCCAGTTCTTTACCATATTGAAACACGCGTTGCGTGGGCGTCAGTTTACTGTTGAGCAAAAGTTGTTTTCGCTGCGGAATGAATACCGAGCGCAGATTTTTTAATTCGCTGTACGAATCCAGCCCATTTTCGATGATGGTATAGCCAAACTTTTCTTCGAGTATTTTTCTGAGCAGATCCCCCGATAGCGGTCGTTCTTCCGGCACGTTGAATTGCTTGCAGCAATTGGCTGCTGCCGTTTCTATTTCAACAAAATAATTATTGTGCAACTCCAGATAACTCCGCAAAGCGCTGAAGTAAAAATTTTCCTCTTTCAACGCGTAATTACGCGAAATTTCCAGCAAGGTTGAAATAAAAGCTCCTACACGTGCGGGCGCATTGGCGATGATCTCTACGACTTTTGCCAGGTCAATCCCAAAAAGATCGAGTGGAAGTTCATTTAAAAAATTGGACTGCAACAATTCTGCCACCGGCTCCAGCGACTTGTCCAGTTCGCCCGATGCCAAGTCTGCTTCTGTTGTTCCCAGCGCTTGTGCCAAAGCTAACACTTTGTCTTCTTTGGGATATTTTTTTCCCTTTTCGATTTCATTTAAATATGAAACCGACATGCCCGTTTGCTCGGCAAGCTCGGCAAAAGAAAGCCCCCCCAATTGACGTAACTGCTTGACTTTCAAACCGAAAATAATCCGATCGTATTGTGTTTTTACACCCATGCGGGCTAAATTACGACAAATGCAGCGAATATTCGCTTTTATGTTTCAACTTTACATTTCGCCAAAACCAGATTGTTTTTTTTTGAAACCTTACATTGCGAAATTCGTGTTGGATTGTAGTGAGAAAAAATTAAATTTGCTTGATATAAAATCAATTCTTTAACCAACCCAAAACCAACTAATAATATGAAACACCTCAGCCTCATTATGATGACAGTTTCCTTGGTCACTTCTGTGTGTGCTCAGGACCTGCACATTTATTACGATGTGTTGACTCAAACGCCGCGCTATGTGATTGATAGCCAAGAAGTAGAACGCCCTTATGTGCGTCGGGGTGCCAATGTAATTCTACATATTGAAAATTACAACAATTACCTATATGATGTCGTAATCGAACAGGAAAGCCGGGAGATTCGCCTTCCTTCCAACGCATCGCCTACTTCGCTGACGGAACTGTTCCCGACGCTGGGGCAAAATTCTATGGATTTCCTTTCGCTGGCTTCCGGTGACAGCCGAGGCTTGGGTGATCAATTTGGCGTGGTTACTACCGAAGATGACAAAAGCAGTCCTCGTGGTTTCGATGCTTCGCTTGGCATTGGCAGGCAGGAATACGATCAATTGGTGCAACTGGTGGAGCGATTCAATACGACCATGCAGGAGATTCAGACAATTGATACCGTTATTTCGCAAAAACAACAGGAAGTGCAATCTATTGTGGAAGCGCACCAAATCAACGCTTTTGTGATGGAAGAAATCGAGCACATCAAGCACCATCCGGGGCTTCCACCGGCGCAGATCAAAAAGATGACCCGCAATTATATGAACAAAGTGCTCGGTATCAATGAAGAAGCAGATGTAGATCTGAATTTTTTGTTGCAAAAAGGCAATACTCGCCGCCAACTGACCTCCAAGCTGGAAGAAGTGCGGGAGCGACACGATGATTACCGCACCGCACTGGCTACGCTGGGCTCAATCAAAGAATCAGTCAATGATGCTTTTGCTGCCAAGCCAGTCGTGAATTCGCTGTACGTAACGCCAATGGTGGCTTCCTACGACAACGCCGACGCTCGTGAAACCAACTATGCCAAATTTGAAAACCAAATGGTGGATCTTATCAGCGAGATGCCGGATGTGGATGTAGTCAAGCTGGCAGCACTGTGGCGTGAGTATGAAGCATTGCAGGCGAATTCATTCACTAAAAATCATCGCGTTGTTGCCAGCGGCGACGATATTATTTTTAATATTCGTTTTGCCCCCAACGGTACTTCGGAAAGCTCCGCGCTGCCGGCGTTGCAAATCTCGCCTATCGAAGTGCCGGTTGCCGGCGGCTTTAAGGTTAATGCAAGCATCGGCGTAGGATTCGGGCAGTTCTTTCAGCGGCAGGAAAATTATTTTGTGCGCGACCAGCGCATCCGTGCCGAAGAAGATGACAGTTTTTATCCAGCGATTTCTTCATTTTTCCATTTTTATGGACAAGGCAAAGGCAATACGTCCTTTGGTGGCTCTTTTGGTATTGGGTTACCCATCACGGGCGATGCCGCAGGTCAGTCGGCTTCCTTTTTTATTGGTCCGAGCCTGATCATCGGTCGGGCAGAGCGGCTGGTATTGAGCAGCGGTTTGATGGGTGGGCGCGCAGAGCGACTTGCACAAGGCTATGAAGTGGGCGACTTATTCGTATCGGATGCCAATATCCCACCAACGAAAAATGTATATGAAACAGGCTTTTTTATAGGCTTGTCATTCAACGTTTTAGGCTCAGGACGTTGAGCGTACAAACAGGGGCGAATCACAATGTTCTGCCCCTATTTTGTTCTAAATCCGAAATATAAAAGCGGAAATCAGAAATACAACTGATTGAATATCAGATTTAAATTCATTTATAAGTACGCCATTATTTAGTACTTGTACCGATTTTTTTTCTCTTTGATAAAATTTTTAAGATGAACAGGAGGTAGGAAAACCTTGATTTACCGCGTGCAAATCCTAAAATCTATTCCGCCAACTTTCAGCTTCGCATTTGGTATAATATCGTTTTGTACCGGCATTTACTTAAGGAGATTTTGATTTTAATCGCTTGGACAAAATCCAGTTGGCTATTAAAAATCCCAAGCCTAACACAATAAATGCAATCCCTTTGATGATAAAATCCCATTCGGTATCAAAAAAACGCGCTGTGGCGAGTACGAGGATAAAAAGCATACCGAGATTGACAAATCCCATGCTGCGCATCTGAATGCCTTCCACGAGGTAGGCGATGCCCCAGGTGAGGAGGTAAATATTGGCAAGAACCATAGCCATAAAATCATTGTGCTGGCGACCGCTGATCAGCAGCAGCAAAACGAATACGGGAAGCAATGTAACAAAGCGTTCCGACCAGGATTGCCGGGAGAAGCCGCGAATGGTCAACACCACAAAAAGTAGCGTAAACAACATCAAAACAGCAAAATTGATATTTCCCGCCCAGGGCTGATAAAAATTCCCTTTCAGGAGCCTCTCCCACTCAAATTGCTGGAAATCAGCTTCATAAGTGAGAAAAAGCAATAAAATAAAGCCGCCCGACACTGCAAAAAACCGAAACGGGCGTGTGATAAAAATTTTACCCGTAGCGGGTAAATCTCTTTCTACCAGATATAAAACACTGAAAATCAAAGAAGTGCCCTTTGATTTTCAGTGTTTTATAT
>CAZQTF010000192.1:0-7261 GCA_964596135.1 uncultured Saprospiraceae bacterium
CATCTGAAGGGAAATGCGAAGGTACCCAGTCAAGGATGACACCGATGCCTGCCTGATGCAGCTTGTCCATCAGATACATAAAATCCTGCGGCGTACCGAAGCGGCTCGTTGGTGCAAAATACCCTGTAATCTGGTATCCCCACGACGGGAAATACGGGTGCTCCATCACCGGCATAAATTCTACATGGGTGAATCCCATTTCTTTGACGTAAGCGACGAGTTCTTCCGCCAGTTCGCGATAGTTGAGCGATTCGGCGCCTCCTGTTTTTTTCTTCCAGGTACCGAGGTGCACTTCATACACCGAGTAGGGGTTGTCCAGCCCGGCGTGCTTGCGGCGCTGTTTCATCCATTCTTCGTCGTTCCATTGGTAATCCAGATCCCAGACGATGGAAGCTGTATTCGGTGGAATTTCCCAAAATAAAGCGAATGGATCACCTTTCGCCAGATGACGCCCATCCTGCGCTACGATGTTGTATTTGTACAGTGTGCCTTTGCCAATACCGGGAATGAACCCTTCCCAGATACCGGAACTATCCCAGCGCGGCGCGAGCGGGTGCGAATTTTTGTTCCAACCGTTAAAATTGCCAACGACAGAAACCGTTTTGGCACTGGGCGCCCACACGGCAAAGTACGTACCCGCTTGTCCATTTACTTCGATGAGGTGGCTGCCCAATTTTTCGTAGATGCGGTAGTGTTTGCCCTGGCGAAACAGGTGAGTATCAAAGTCAGTTAATAGGCTGTGATTGATAACGATAGACATTTCAGGATTGTGTTAAGGTGTTTTATGTGTTATGTTTCTGGCGTATATGTGCTCATGGAACGCCTGTGAAGTGCAGGCATTTAGAAAAATGCATTAACACTTGAGCGCACAAACACATTGGAAGCGAAAGTACAAAAAAAGTTAAATCAGTGATGTGGCTGCCGAATTTTTAGCGGCATTCGACGATAATATCTGTGCAAAACCCTCTTGAAAGTATTATATTTGAAGAGGAATCTATTCTAAACGAAAATCAACAAATCATGTCATACTTTCTGATTTTTATCGTGATTGTAGCGCTGGTCGCCCTCTGGCTGATTGGCATGTACAATGGTTTTATCAAACTGCGCAACAAAGCGGATGAAGCATGGGGCGGCATTCAAATCCAACTCAAGCGCCGCTACGATCTCATTCCCAACTTGGTAGAAACGGTAAAGGGATATGCAACGCACGAAAAAGAAACTTTTGAGCGTTTGGTGCAGGCACGCAATGCTGCCCTGCAGGTGGCTCCGGGCGACGTGGAAGGGCAGGCACAGGCGCAGGGCGCAATCACCAGTGCGCTAAAATCGGTGTTTGCCATTGCTGAAAGCTATCCAGAGCTAAGGGCGAGCGAGAATTTCCAGCAACTGCAAAATGCCCTGATGGAAGTGGAAGACAATCTGCAAATGGCGCGTCGCTATTATCAGGCGACGGTACGCGATTTCAACAACAAGGTGGAAACCTTCCCTTCGATGATTATTGCCAGTATTTTCAATTTCCAAAAACGTCCTTATTTTGAATTGGAAAACCCTGAAGAAGCGAGAAACGTACAGGTGAAGTTTTGATCTTTTTGAATAGATAGAGGGGGGTGACACTTCGACTTTCGAGGCGTCGCCTCCTTTCAAGTTTTAGTTAAATATTGCCATGCAAACACACCTTTTTGTAATCCTTTTTCTTTTGTGGAGCGCCGGATGCTCCTGGGCGCAGGAAGCCTTTGTGATCAATAATTACGATGTCAATATGCACATCACCCGCGATGCGGTGATCAAAGTGACCGAAACGATTGACCTGACCTTCACGGAAGAGCGGCACGGTATTTTCCGAAAAATCCCCTTCCGTTATTATGCCGCCGGTGGTGGCGAGGCTTTACGCCCTTTCCGTAGCCAGGGCGATGAGATCAGGATTTTTCTGACCAACGTTGAGGTGGTTGATTGGGAATACGAACTGAGCAAAGAAGGGGATTATGAAGTGATTAAAATTGGCTCTGCCGATCAATACGTCCATGGTGCTCAGCGCTACGTGATTCGGTACGAAGTGTACAACGCTATCAACTTTTTTGAAACGCACAGTGAATTCTACTGGAACGCCATTGGGCAGGAGTGGGATACACCAATCGAAAAAACCTCTTTCCAACTCACCTGGGAAGGCGTTCTGCCTGCTGATTATCAACCCGTTTTTTTTGCAGCCACCGGCAGCTATGGTTCGGCGGCGCAAAACGCTGATATTCAATTCACCGATCGGCGTTCGTTTTCAGGGAAAACAAACATGGTCTTGCAAGCCCATGAAGGTGTGAGCGTTGGTTTTTCTTTTCCGAAAGACTTTTTTCAACAAACCCCGATCCCGCCATCGGTGATGGCAGAAAAGTTTTATTTCAAAAATCAGGAATTGAACATTAAAGTATTAAAAAATGGCGTTGCGGAAGTGACGGAACGTTATACCGTTGTGCCGGTGCGTCGTATGAACAGCATTACACGGCATTTGTACCCTTTTCTGAACCATCAGTCGCCGAGTTTGAAAGACTGGCTGGGCGGACAGTCACGTTACATCGTTGCTAAAATAAGGGTCAGCGGAACCCCCACCTGCCGTTCCCGGCAAAACAAAAGCCTCTGTTTTGATATTTCCGATCTGCCAGTAGGCGCAGAACGAACGATAGAGGTCAAATACCTTACCTATGGCAATTTCAGCAAGTTGCCCGATGTGCAGCAGAATTTGCAGACTTATGCGTTTGTCTCTATCAATCAGGGGATTAGCGAGCCGGTTTTAAAAAGTACAATTCAGATAGAATTGCCCGAAGGCAATGCGCAAAATACTGTTTTCAAATCCGAGATTCATCGTGATGGCAATTTTGTGCGTCAGGCGCGGGTGCGCCAGATGAATGACAACACATTTTTGGCGGAGATCGGTGCAGAAGGGGCTTTTTTGGAACCAAACGAAAAATTGATTTTTCGCCTCAGCGTGCCGGATCATTATTTTACTGGCGGTGTAATGCGCTACAAATGGCAGTTGTTCTGGCTCAATAATCGCTACCTCTTTTTACCGGTGTTGTTTTTCTTAGGGTTTTATTATGCCTGGAATCGCTGGGGGCGCGATGAGACGTTTTCCAAAATGGTGCATTATTATCCCCCTGATGACCTCCCGCCGTCAGAAGCGGGCATTTTGATTGACGACAAATTGCACGATCGCGATCTGCTGGCGCTGATTCCCTATTGGGGGGCAAAAGGATACATTGAAATCGAAGAAACCGGCACCGATTCTATTTGGGAAAAGGACGATTATATTTTTAAAAAACGGAATAACATTCCTGCGAGTGCGCCGGCCTATGAAAAAAAGATGTTTGACGGTATTTTCGGGAAAAACAGCGACTTGGGTAAAGAAGTCAAACTCAGTAGCCTGAAAAACAAGTTTTATAGCACAATGGACGAAGCCCGCAAGCTACTGGAAAAAGAGATCAAGCGCAAATCTTTTTATGTGCCGCACACGAGGGGCGCCGGTGTTTTAATGCTTGTGCTGGGCATCATTCTGGCTGCGTTTGGAGGAATCTTTTTTGTGATTACCAGATTTGACGGAGAAGATTTTACGTCGCCGGAATTTGGTTTCGGATTATTTGGCGCGGGAGTTTTGAGCATTATTTTTGGCAGGATTATGCCGAAAAAAGCTCCGATTGGGCTGGCGTCTTATAAAAAACTGGCTGGCTTTGAGCTATTTGTAAAAGACGCAGAGTTGCCGCGCCTGGAAAGTTTTCTGAAGGAAGATCCCCATTATTTTGATAAAACATTGCCCTATGCCATTGTCTTTAATCACGTGGAAAAATGGGCGAAAAAATTTGAAGCGCTGTCTGCGCCTCCGCCCAGTTGGTACCATAACCCGCGGCAGGACACTTTTTCTGCATGGGTTTTCACTACTCATCTGAGTAGCGCGATGCGCGATATGGGCAGTACCTTTGCCAGCCGTCCGTCTTCGTCGGGTAGCGGAGGCAGTAGTTTTGGCGGCGGTGGCGGCTTTTCCGGCGGCGGCTTCGGCGGCGGCGGCGGCGGTAGCTGGTAATTTTATGCAGGCTTGTGAATAATATGAATCAAAATATCAAGTTTTTATGCTGTGATGTAAAAATCGGGCTTGCACATGATAAAAGTGTAAGCCCGATCGCACAGAAAAAAACAAGGAAAGATTAATTCAACGTGCTGATCACGCAATTTTCGGTGCCAAATTGAGTCGGTACGTACTTATCGGCTTCCTGGTCGTTGATCCAGGTGTCGCCATTTACTAAATAACGGAACTGATACTCTTTGCCGGTTTCCAACTCAACAACAGCCTTGAAGAAACCATTTTTTTGCTTCTTCATTTCTACGGCGTTGTGGGTGTCCCAGTTGTTGAATTCGCCCAGGATCAAAACGCTCTGGGCTTCCGGTGCTACTTCTACCGGCAGCGTAAAAGTAGCCTTGCATACCGGCTTCGCTTTCATAAATTGCTTGGTAATCATGGTGTTACGGTTTAAGATTAAATAGTTTTCTTGAATTGGAATTTTCAAAAAAGGCATGAAGGAGAGCGCTCTTTGCTTCTGAGTTTACGCTTCTTTTCCGCCTTTCAATTCATCCTGGAGTTTTGCCAATTTATCCCAGCTGCCTTTGGCGGCAAGTTTTGCCTGCTGTGCCCAGGTCGTCGGGTCGTGCATTTTATAACGGCTACCGGCTGCTTCCAGAATGGCTTTGAGATCTTTAGCTTTTGCTTTCGCTAAATCGGCAAAAGTGGAAATCCCTTTACTGGCAAGGATTTCAGCGATTTTCGGACCAATGCCTTCGATTTTAGTCAAATCATCATTCGACGGTGCCGCTTCCTCGGTGGGTGTCTTTGGGGTGGTTGTTTTTTTGGCGGGCGCTTCCAGCGTTACCTCTTCGAGTGATAAAATCGAATTGTAAACGCCAAAAGGAGTTGGTACATAACCATCTGCTTCCCAGTCATTTTCCCAAAGGTAGTTGTCTATCAAATAGCGAAACTCATACTGGCGGCCTGTTTCCAGTTCCAGTACAGTTGTATATTCAGCTTTATTGAGCTTCATCACGATACCCTGTTCCCATTTCCAGCCGTTAAAATCGCCCAACAGCTTTACCTCGTTGGCTTCCGGGGCTGCTTCCAGCGGGAGGCTGAAAGTTACTTTGCAAATGGGCTTGTTTTTCAGATATTGCTTTTTTAGCATTTTTCAATAGGATTTAATGGTGAAACAAATTTTATTTGACATAGTGTAATTAAAACACGAAGTGCGAACTCAATGCAAATTTAGATTGCAGCGACCTGATTGTCAAGGAAAAATGTTTATTAAATTGTTAAGCACAGACAAAAAAGTACTTTCAATCGGAAGGATTATATCTGTTAGTAACCTTAAAATCGGAGAATAAAGCTGTCTGTTTTTATTTTCGCAAAAAGAAATTTTGTGTAAAATGTGTAGATGTAACTTTTATACTGGACAATAAAAAGACATTATTTTTTTAAAAAAATCATTTTTTTAATAAAAATACCCAATTCAAAAAATAAAATGCAATGATAAAAGTCATTTTGCAAGACAAAAAGTTGAAAAAAATGCTTTTAATCAGAATATTAAACTGAGAAAAAGGTAAATATTTGAAATTTTATTTGAGGTAAAACAGAAAAAAATAATTGCAACATCGCATTTACGATGGTTTTTTGGTGGATGTGTCGAGCGAACAAATGCGCGCCGTTGGCATCCAGTCGCCCGGTTTTTAGTCTTCTTCAGTTGGATGCTTATGGAATTGTTGTTTTCCTTATTTTTGCAATTTTCCGGAAAATCATCTCCCCTTTGCAGACGCCGAAGCCTTTTCTGGCGTTATTTTTGGCGAATAATAAAAAAACGGCTGCTTGTTGCTCCATTGCTTATTTCTTCGGTGCTTATCAGCGTCCGCAAAAGCTAAATAAAGAATTATGCTCAACAGAATCAAGGAATTATCCCGAAAATATTTTGAAGAAATCGTACAAATTCGCCGTCATTTGCACCAGCATCCGGAGTTATCGTTTCAGGAGGTGGAAACTGGCAAGTTTATCGCGCAAAAGCTCACTGAATTTGGCGTTCCGCATACACATGGCGTGGCAGGCAACGGCGTGGTTGGCTTGATTCAGGGCAGTAATCCAACAAGTAAAGTGGTAGCTCTGCGTGCTGATATAGATGCGCTGCCGATCTCAGAAGCAAACGATGTACCTTACAGGTCGCAGCATTCGGGGGTGATGCATGCCTGCGGACACGATGTGCACACTGCCTCGCTTCTTGGCGCCGCCAGGATTTTGCAGGAAATCAGGAGTGAACTGCGCGGTACTATTAAGCTTATCTTTCAGCCGGCAGAAGAATTGCTCCCCGGAGGCGCTTCGATTATGATCGAAGAAGGTGTGCTGGAAAATCCCAAACCTGCAAGCATTTTTGGGCAGCATGTACATCCGCCGCTTGAGGTGGGCAAAATTGGCATGCGCCTGGGGCAGTATATGGCTTCGGCGGACGAACTGTATGTCACCGTACGCGGCAAAGGTGGGCACGGCGCGCTTCCGCACAATTGTATTGATACAGTGGCGATTACGGCGCAAATCATCACTGCTTTGCAGCAAATCGTGAGTCGCTACGCCGATCCTACGATTCCTTCGGTGCTTACCTTCGGAAAAATCAACTCGACCGGTGGCGCTACCAATATTATTCCCAGCGAAGTAAAGCTGGAAGGCACTTTCCGTACAATGAATGAAACCTGGCGCTTCGAAGCGCACAAACGCATGAAAGCTATTGCCGAAAGCATCGCCCAGAGCATGGGCGGCAACTGCGATTTCGACATCAAAGTCGGCTACCCTGTGCTCATCAACGAGCCGGAACTCACCGCCCGCGCGCGTACATACGCAGGGGAATTTCTCGGCGCCGAAAACGTGGTGGAACTATCCATCCGCATGACTGCCGAAGATTTTGCCTACTACTCGCAGCAGATGCCGGCCTGCTTTTACCGCCTCGGCACTGGCAACGTTGCTAAAGGCATCACCTCGCCTATTCATACCGATACGTTCGACATTGACGAAAGCGCCCTGGAAATAGGCATGGGGCTGATGGCCTGGATGGGGGTAAGGGAATTGGGCATGCCGTGATTCAACTTTTTATTTTATATTTTATGGAAGAATTTATTACAATCTAAATTTAGTTGTTTGATAAAAAATTTCTATACCCTACGAGACTTGCACATCTTGCTCGTCGGCAGACAGGTTCTTAGA
>CAZQTF010000193.1:0-7247 GCA_964596135.1 uncultured Saprospiraceae bacterium
CCACACAAATTTGACCGACCACGATGTAATGATATTCGTCTAATTTTTTGCCATGATATGATAATTGATCAAAGGCATCGAACATCGATATCAAAATGGGAATATCATTGCGACAAGCTTTGGACATTGCCAGGATGTAGCCCGCCACCACATCGCCATCTTTGGCCATGATGCCCTGCTCCAGGTCATTCATGCGTTTGAGCACCGGAAACTCATGTTTGACGGTCAGGAAACCCTGTTCCAGTGCTTGCTCCGGGGAGATATTAACAGCCAGATTACAGGCTTGTAAATCCAGAATTTTTTGCAGATCGGTATCTGTGATGATGGGAACGAATTGTAGCATATTTTAAAGTTTATTTTGCAAAAGAGCGCCAAAAATAAAAGTTTTGCAGGCTATTTGTCAACCATAATCCGATTAATCTATCACATAATAATCCACCACAAGAAAGTAGTCACAAATGATAGCGGAATACCGATGCCTACCATCAGGTTGGCTAATTTAGGGTTCAAATTGTATTCTACTGCAATAATCGAGGCAGTGACCATCGGCGCCATCGCCGCTTCAAAAACGCTGGTTTGGGCAATAATTCCTTTTATACCAGAGCTAACGGCAATTAGCAAAATAATTCCCGGAGCCACAAAAAGCTTGTAAATCAGCCCTATAGAGATTAATTTTAGATCGCTCTGAAAATCCGTAGTACGCAATTGCATACCAATTGAAAACAAAGCCAGCGGAATGACCGTGTCGGCCAGCGGCTCCAACAGTGGATTGATCATTGAAAAATCCAACCAGCGCGGCAGCAATAAAGCAGCTACAAATGCCAGAAACGGCGGAAAACGAAGCAACCTTAGCAGCACCATTTTGAGACTAAATCGAGTGTTTACGGAAGCTTTCATAGCAGTAATGACGCCGACTGTAGCCAGTACGACAAAGCTCGCCTGATCGCAAATCACTGCAATTTGCAAACCGTTTTTCCCGAAATAAGCTTCTGTGAGTGGAAATCCTACGAAAGAGGTGTTGCCCAAGCCAGCGGTAAGGATCAGTGCAGCACGAGTTGCCTTATCCATTGGAAAAAACGCTGCTACCAACCGCACGATGAGCCAGGCGCCACTCCACACCAGCACTGGCATGAGTGCCGGTAGCAAAAGTTCTGTACTCCATCGGATCGTCGGTACAAATTTCAGGGCAAATGCTGGAAGTGCCACATACAAAATCCAGGTAATTATGCTTTTATGAGCATCTTGTGGCAAAACGTTGGCGAAACGCAGCAATGAACCTGCCCCGATACAAATAACAATAAGTATGAAATTGATCATGACATAAAGCTGCGCAAGCTCTTGTTATTTTTGCAGATTCGCATTATAAAATGCCCGGATATCTTCGGTTAATTTTCGCAAATCCGGCTCGTGGGTGTACATCATGTGTCCGCCTTCGTAATACAGCATCCGGATACGATCCTGACTGATACCGTGCCGGCTGAAAGTGTATTCTGCATCAAAAAACGGCGTGACCATATCATAATAACCATTTGCCACCATTACGCGCAGGTCTTTGTTGCGACGCAGTGCATCGCTTAGTTTACGGGCAACGTTGACATAGGAAGGTTCCCATCCTTGTCCCTGAGGTACGGGTCGCCAATTCCACTTGCCATACAAACCCGGTGCAGAGGTGTAATACGGGCGATCCATTTCTACTTTCAAATCTTTGGCAAAATACTCTTGAAGCGCTGCCGTATAAGCACTTGAAATCGAGAAGCTTGCCGCATCGCCGAGCGTAGGTCCCTCCGCCGTCTGATCGGCTTCTTCTACAAAATAGCGGGTATCCAAGCCACCAACGGTCAACCCTTGATCGCGAAGCAATTCTTTGCGAAACCGGTGCGCCAGAACCTGAAGATCGGAGCGGAGAATGTAATTTTTATCCAATCCAGTAAAGTAAGCCAGTCGTTCCGCAATTTGATTCCGGCGTGCTTCGCTCAGCAAATTTCCACGAAATAATGCTGTTGCATATTCGTCATAAGCAAAGTCTCGGGCTTCCTGCACGAAGGTTTCAAGGGGCTTACCCTGACCCGCTTTTTTGTGATACCAGGCAGTGGCCGCCATCGTTGGTAAATACGTAACAAAAGCGATCAGATTGTCTGGAACCGGTGTAGAGCCTGTGTAATCCAGTGCCTGAGAGATCAGGATCAGACCATTGAGCGCTACGCTCTGTCCATTGCCTTCCAATTCGTAAGCAACCCCTGCCGCGCGTGTGGTGCCGAAGCTTTCGCCAGCGATAAATTTGGGCGCATTCCAACGCTTATACTCGGTGATCCACTGTCGGATAAACTTTGCAATCGAACGGGCATCTTCATTCAAACCCCAGAAATCCTCTTCTTTGCCCTCGCCAATTACGCGGCTATAACCGGTGCCCACTGGATCAATAAAGACAATGTCGCTCAAATCCAGGAAAGTGTGCTCGTTGTTGACAATCGGGTAAGGCGCAGCGCCATCGTCGGCGTCTGCATTGCTGGGTACTTTTGCGAGTTTAGGACCGAATAGCCCCATGTGCAGCCATACCGAAGCGGAGCCAGGACCACCATTAAATACAAAAGTTACGGGGCGTTTCGCCGGATCTGTCACTTCATCGCGGGTGTATGTGACCGACCAGATGGAAGCAACCGGTTCGCCATTCTCATTTTTCAGAAAAATTTCTCCGGCTTTAGCGGTGTATTTGACTATCTGCCCACCAAAAGTTGCCTGGTGTTTGCTTACAAATACCTTCGGTTCGGGAATAGGTTTCTTTTCCTTTGTTTCGCCTTTATTTACTTCTTGTGTGAAACCATTTAGTTGGGCGAAATAGAAAAGCAAAAACAGGCATGAGAATTTGATGTTAAATTTCACGGCGTTGATTTTTGAGGAAAAGATAAAATTTCTCCCGCTGATTCCGGTCATTTTTGCAAAAAAAGAGCCGGTGAAAATCAGAATCAACGGAAGAAGCAGGTTAATGTCGGGAGTGGAGCGCGATGCGGTTGCCCTCTGTATCAAGGCAAACGGCCATGTAGCCGTAGTTTTCAGCGATCAAACGCTTGGGAATGAGTACTTTGCCACCGGCGCCTTCTACGCGGGCGAGTTCGTTTGACAAATCACCGCTATGCGCAGTAAAATAGACCAGCGCTCCATCTGCGGAGGGCTGGTAAAATTCGGCATGACAGACCAAACTGCCCGGCGAGCCCTGACCATTTTCGACCCAGGGAAACCAGGCCATGTCAAGCTCATCCATTTGCTGACGGTCGAGTTTAAAATCAAAAACCGTTTCGTAGAATTTCATGGCGCGTTCCATGTTGGTGACTGGTATCTCAAACCAGCCAACGACGTTGTTTTGCATGATGTATAGTTTTGGTTTAATAATCGAGTGATTTTTTTCAACCTCAACAAAAAGCCGTCTTACGTTTTTTGCCGATTTTATTTACTTTTTCTACCTTAGTAATATAATCGGCTGCGAGGGGAATCTTACAAGCGGTGCCGCCCATTTCGACATGTACGTTGCCGATTTTTCGGGCGACTTCCTTGCTTTTTTCGAGTAACGGCGCAACGTAAGCACCCACCGATATGACAAAACCGTTCATCGTGTAACGTACGCGGTTCGGCGCTTCGTGAATATGAGCAGCGATTTGATCGAGTAACGGCGATAATTCATGCAAGTCCAAATCTTTATCAGGTTTTGTGGCAACCAGTGAAGCCCACGTTGCCCAGCCGGCAGAGGCTATATGCTCCAGGTCGGACTGCGTCCATTCGCGGGCGAGTTCAAAACCAAAACTGCTTTCAGCGGCAGTCCATGCAACGGTATATTCACTGATCATGTACCAGTAGGCGTGCTCTGCCCAATGTTGCAGCTCCGCTTTGGACATTTTAGCGGGTTCGCTGATCAATCCGGCTAAATACATGGCATCAGAATTGCCCGTATTGTACAATTGCAACGCCAACTCGTGGTTGTGCTTAATTTTTTTCTGAATGATCTTTAAATCCCGTACTTTCACGCCAAAGAATGGTTCACGGGCGCCATGTCGCGTAAACACTTTTTTGGTCTGGTCACTGCCCATTTGTTCCAATTGGGTCATTACTTGCTCGAGGGTCATACCGGTGATTTTGGCTTCAAAATAAACCCAAAATTTTCAATTTTACAAATTTTTGTTTTAAAAATTTAAATTTAAAACAAGTCTTATGGTGCAAATTGGTTTGCAAACCTTGATCCGGAGGCGGTTGTCGTTTCTGAAAGCGTGCAGGGTGGGTTTGGTCACGCACGCGGCAGCAGTGTTGCCCGATCTGACGAATTCGGTGGATGAACTGCAACAAAATGGCGTTGTGCTCACGGCGTTGTTTGGACCCGAACACGGCTTCGATGGCGCCGGCGCGGATGCCATGCCGATGGATGATGCGGTGGATGCCCGAACCGGTCTGCCGGTCTTTAGTTTGTATGGCTATTCCAAAGAACCAACCTCCCAGGCGCTTGATCTGGTGGACGTTCTGCTGTTCGATATGCAGGATGTGGGGGCGCGGTTTTACACATTCATCAGCACGCTGGCGCATGTGATGCGAGCTGCCACACGTAAAGGTCTGGAAATGATCGTATTGGATCGCCCCAATCCAATCAACGGCGCTCAAATCGAAGGTCCGTTTGTGGATGAAGGTTTATATTCCTTTATCAGCGAAATTTCCGTTCCGATCCGGCACGGATTCACCGTTGGCGAGTTGGCTCGCTGGATCGCTCATATTGAAAATCTGGATTTGAATTTAACCATCATTGCCATGCACGGCTGGTCGCGCGCACTCTGGTGGGACGAAACCGGCTTGCCCTGGATTCCGCTATCGCCGGGCATGCCGCATTTCTCAACAGCCACCGTGTATTCCGGTACATGCTTGGCGGAAGGAACTAACCTTTCCGAAGGGCGGGGTACAGCGCTGCCGTTTGAAGTAATCGGCGCGCCCTGGTTGGATGGCTATGCATTGGCCAAGTCCTTGAATCAACTGTCGTTGCCTGGCGTTCGCTTTCGTCCGCATGCGTTTATTCCTACCTTTGGCAAGCATCAGAATGTGAAATGTGAAGGTATTCAGGTGCATGTGACCGACCGCCAAATTTTGCGCCCCGTGGAAATGGGCTTGCACCTGCTGGCTGCTTGCCGGGCGCAGAACCGCGAAAAATTTGAATTCCTGCCCACAAGTTGGGAAGGCGCCCCGCCGCACCTGGATTTGCTGATGGGTACTGCCAGCGTTCGGGAAGCACTGGAAAATAACATTCCGGTAGCGGAAATTGTAGCCAGTTGGCGAGAAGCTGAAACAACCTTTATGAAAAAGCGGCGAGCATTTTTGCTTTATAAATAAAGAGATTTATCTAAATTGTAACATAATGGTTCATTAAAAATGTCTAATCCGAAAGAATCCCTTTGGATTAAGGCTTCCGACTGCTTAAAACCAAACAAAAATTAACAATACTCAATAATTGATCATTATTTTTTAATAAACTTTAATAATTCGAATAACATTAAATTGTATTTCCAAATATAAAAATAGGGTGTCTGCGTGGCGCCGAATTGCCGACGGATGAACTCTACGGTTTGAATCATACTCCCCTCAAAATCAAAGATTTCCAAGCCCAGCTTTTCTTTTGTAAAACGAATGGCTTCCCATACCAGCAGTATTCCGGCACCGGAGTTGCGCAGCTTGGGGTCATCGCCCGACAAGTGGTAGTAACTACTTCTTGCATCCCAGATGAGATAAGCGGCGGAATGAATGCGGCCAGATTCCTCTTTCGCAAAAAAGATTTGACGAGCATCATGCGCGGCAAGTGCAGCATCATGTTTTAAAAACTGTTTCAACGTGTAAGGTATTCTAATCCCTTGACGGTCAAAGCTTAGCCGATTGATATTGTAAAATGCTTCCGGCGAATTATCATGGGTAATGATTAATTGCGATTGCGCTTTTTTGATATTACGCCGCATGTTGCGATTAATATTTTCGAAGACTTTATTTAAATCATCGAGATGGATTCGATAAGTATAACGTGTGGTTTGTTGATAACCAGCCCAGTAAAACGGCAGCCAGTTGCTAATGCCCGGATGAAAGTTCTGATGAAAAGCGTGGACTTTGGGTAGTTGTGTAATCAGCTGTTTTAAGATATGATGTTGCTCGGTTAGGTTATAATTTTTTGCAAAAAAAGGACCTAAATATTTGGTAAATAAAGGCATGGTAATATAACGAAACACCAGTTTTTGCTTTATAAAATAAGGTAGCACAGCCTGGATTTCTCCATCTTCCTCTGCGATTGCAACATCCCAAACCCCATCAAAACAAAGGGCATCCAGGTGCCAGGGCTGCGCGAAAACGGGGAGCTTATTTTGCTCACAAAACTGTTGATATTTATCTTTGTTTTTGTCCATGCTCTTTTAAGTAGAGAGATTTAAGGTAGAGGAACAAAGAATTACTCCTGCAGTCCCTCTACCTTCTACCCGCTATAGTTTCCTCGCCATCAATATGCCATCGCGGATTGGCAACATGATATTTTCCACTCTGGGATCATTGTGCACCTTGTCGTTAAAGGCGCGAATGAGTTGTGTATCGGCATCATCGGCTTCATTCACCACTTTGCCACTCCACAGCACATTATCTACAATAATTAATCCACCGATATTTACTTTATTAAAAACCAAATCATAAAACAGCGCATTCTGCTGCTTACCGGCGTCAATAAATACCAGGTCAAAACGCAAATCCAGCGTCGGAATGATCTGTTCTGCTCTGCCAATGTGGAGTTGAATTTTATCCTCCAAACCCGCTTTTGCCACATATTTTCGGATGATATGCTCCAGTTCGCGGTTCGGTTCAATGGTATGGAGCACGCCATTTGCCGCCAGCCCCTGCGCCAGACAAATAGCAGCATAACCCGTGAACGTGCCAATTTCCAGGATTGCCTGCGGCCGCATCAGTTTGCTCAGCAGCGCCAGAAATTGCCCCTGCAAACGCCCCGACATCATTTGTGGCGCCAGCGTTTTCAGATGGGTTTCGCGTTCCAGTTCGTGCAGCACATCAACTGGCGGCGTGGTGTGCGCCTCGCAGTAGGCATGGAGCTGTTTGATAAAATCGGTCATTAACAGACAGTTACAATGATATTTGGTCACATGAGCAAATGTAAGCATTTCCCGTAATTCTGGTTACCCGGTTATCTTGGTTTGCACAAAAATTCAGCAGTTTCATTCAAAAACTCGCTGGTGAGA
>CAZQTF010000194.1:0-7178 GCA_964596135.1 uncultured Saprospiraceae bacterium
TTGCTCAAGGGGTGCTTGATAAGCACATGTTTATAGCCCAACTGCCCGTACTGCCACTTAGTCATGTCTTTGCCAAGTTTTTGACCAAGATTGTACACAGCTTCTTTCAGGCTTTTCGTCAATAGATCATTCCTGCCTTGTACCGGATTTTTGCCAAAATGACCATCCGGGAAAATGAGCCATTCAATGATGCGCATGGTTGGCACCGATGCCAGATCGTAGTGGGCTTTGGGTACCATCTGTGCTTTGACATTGTTGTACAAACGCCCTTCCCAGGATTTGTAAATCCCCGCCGCGATGGATTCTTTTGTCATTTGAAAATCCCATTTCAGCAGTATCTGGCGCGCTTGTTCTGCGATTTCGTTGTCGGTAATTTTTAAATTTTGCAACATTGGAATCAAAGTCCTTGCCGGAATAGCCAAATAATCTGTTTGCAATTGCGCCATATCTGCCACCGAATGGATGCGCCCGGAGCCCAGCACCTCGCGAATGCGGTCGCCCCGGAAAGGCTCTGACCAGTTGAAGCCAATGGTGGACTGCAAATGCGGGTAATTGGGTGGGGTAACATTTTCGTTTGCTGTAGCGATATAGCCCTCGGGGGGATTGTACAAATACGGTCGCTGCTTTATTTCCTGGTAGCCGTCCCACTCATAGGAGCCATCTCCGGGCACCGGCACCATACCGCTGAAATTGCGCCGAACCGGCGCAATGCCCACCGCCTGCCAGCCAATATTGCCGGCGCGATCTGCCCAGACCATATTTTCACCAGGAATATGGCTATAATTGCAAGCCTCGCGGAATTCGTCCCAATTCTTCGCCTGATCCATACGTAAACTCGCCAGATATGGTGCTCCGCCAATTTCCAGCCAACCACAACGCACGGCGCAAACCTGATTGGTTTTGGCATCTGTGTAAACTACCGGACCATGCCGGGTATATTTCAAATCCACCGTTATCGGCTGCTGTCCTTTTATACGGATCGTTTCTTCGATAATGCGCATGTCTTCCCATGCGCCGTTGTACCAATATTGATTGGGATTACCCGGATTGATTTTATAAATGTAAAGATCTTCCGCGTCAGTCGAAAAGATGGTCAGTCCCCAGGCACCGTATTCATTATGACCAATAGAAATACCTGGAATAGTCGGCTCGCCACCGCCAATAACGTTCCAGCCCGGCGCTACCAAATGTGCCATGTACCGAAGCGAGGGCGCTGCCAACGCCCGGTGCGGATCGTTCGCCATGATCGGATAGCCACTTTGCGTGCGTGCGCCACTGATTACCCAGTTGTTGCTGCCGATATTTTCTGCGTGGCGTGCCAGCATTTCTTGAAATGTCGCTTCGTCTTCCATTGCCAACTGACGATATTTTTCCAAGTCGGTATTGCGCACTTCTGCCACCAAATCATTGGGTTCAAACGACAAGCCACGCCGGAAGGCAAAATACAATTCCAGAATATCTTTGGATAGAATAGAGGTATCAATCTGGGGATCAATCGTTAAATCTGGGTTGCCAGGATGAAACCAATTGTAGCCTTTCACATTTTCAGCGCCTATTTTAGTTATGGCTCTGGCGGTTTCCAGTTCTTCATTAATATTACCCAGCAAGCCCTGATGGCGCGAGATGACTACTTCAGGCGTCCATCGCTGGGGCTTGATGCCCAGCATTTTGAATTCAATGGGCAAGAGTTCCGGATTTTGTTCAGTCAGCGCAATATAAGCATTGACGCCATTGACAAAAGAAGTGATGATCAACTCGCCGTTCGGATGATAATGATTCATTTCTTTGGTCATATCGCCACGAAATTTGAACAGCCTTGCGCCAATGTCTCGTTTCAACTCGCGAGGTCCGAGGATTTCCGCTGCCGTACCGGTAGCTTGCCGGCGCCAGAGTTCAAACTGAAACATGCGATCCCGTGCTGCATAGAAACCCTGCGCAAAGAACAAATCTGCCTCGTTTTGAGCGTAAATATGTGGAATTCCCCAGTGATCCACAATAATTTCAACCGGCTGCTGTAATCCAGGAATGGTCAGTTTTTCAGTGGATTGTGTGAAGGATAGCAATGGGCAAAACAATAACGCGAAGAGTACAAGACGCTTCATAGATTTGAGGTGTTTAGAATTCACAGAATTGAGTCAAACTTGAATGCGTTTTTCAAATTTGACATCAGAAAAGGGCTGTTTATTCCACTTCAACAATTAACTCCACTTCTACCGCAATATTTCTGGGTAAAGATGCCATACCTACTGCCGAGCGGGCGTGTTTGCCCCGATCGCCAAAAACCGCCACCATTAAGTCGGAGAATCCGTTGACAACTTCGGGTTGATTGGCGAAATCATCAGTACAATTGACCATGCCCAGCACTTTTACAATACGCTTGACTTTGTTGAGGTCGCCGATTTCGGCTTTGAGTGCAGCCAATTGATTAATACCAACCAGACGAGCAGCCTCATACCCCTGCTGTACGCTGAGGTCTTTACCCACTTTGCCGGTTATGTATTGTCCATCATCCTTCAGCGGGCCTTTGCCGGCAAGGAAAATAAGGTTACCCGTGCGAACGGCATTCACGTAATTGGCAACCGGTGAAGAAGGCTTAGGAAGCGTGATGCCCAGTTTTTTCAGGTTTGCTTCGGCGTCTGCTTTGGGAAGTTGATCGGTCGGTGGCAAGCCGCCGGTAGTTTGGCGGTTGCACGATAGTAGAAGGCAGCAACTCAGCAGGATAGCGAAATATTTCATGTCAATTTATGATTTGTGGCTCTGACAACATATCGGTTTGGTATTCGTGTATTTGCAGCATTTTCAGAACATGGCATAAGCAAGCAGGCAATCAAAGCCTTGCTTTTTTTTAATCTTCTGCTTCTGCAACGGCTATTCGATTTTTTTCATCAAAAAGGTGCAAAAGATCTGCGATACGTTCTTTGAGATCTTTCCTATCCACGACAAAATCCAGAAACCCATGCTCCACCAGAAACTCCGAAGTCTGAAAGTCTTCCGGAAGATCGCGCTTGATGGTTTCCCGAATTACACGGGGTCCGGCAAAGCCAATCAAAGCTTTCGGTTCAGCAAAGTTAATATCGCCGAGCATGGCATAGGAAGCCGTCACTCCGCCGGTGGTAGGATCAGTCAGAAAAGAAAAATACGGAATACCCGCTTTGGCGAGCAATGTAAGCTTGGCAGAAGTTTTTGCCATTTGCATCAGCGAAAAGGCAGATTCCATCATACGTGCTCCGCCTGACTTGGAAATGATCATGAGTGGCATGCGCATTTCCAGACAATGGTCAATCGCCAGCGATATTTTTTCACCCACTACCGACCCCATTGAGCCGCCGATAAAGTTGAAATCCATGGCAGCGACGACCAAAGGGCGCTTGTTGACTTTGCCTTTGGCTACGGTCATGGCTTCGGTGAGTCTGGTTTTCCGGATGGTCTCTTCCAGCCGCTGCGGGTAAGGTTTCAAATCGGTAAACCCCAGAATATCTTTTGCCCGTAGGTTATCGAATAATATTTCGTAGTTACCATCAAATATTAAAGTAAAGTACTCTTTAGAGCCAATGCGAACGTGATAATTGCAACTCGGGCACTTATAGAAATTTTCCTTCAGTTCCTTCATAGTGGAAGTTTCCTTGCACTCTTTGCACTGGTACCACAGCCCTTCCGGCGCCTCTTTTTTATTTCTGGTCGCCGTCTGGATGCCCTCTCT
The DNA here is from genome assembly GCA_964596135.1 of uncultured Saprospiraceae bacterium. GTDB lineage: Bacteria > Bacteroidota > Bacteroidia > Chitinophagales > Saprospiraceae > JADJNW01. Next base: position 3,701 of record CAZQTF010000194.1, read on the forward strand.
GAGTCGTCTGAACCAACCCATAACCTAAATTGCTTATTATCAATTATTTATTACTAAAGTTCGGAATTCGTATGCAAATGGTAGAACTTCTATTTTTGGATCTTAATCTTGAACTTTTTCCAAGCAAAGTCCAAAATTAAAACAGATCGGCGAGAATTGATAAAATTTACCAAAAAGTTTTAGAAACCACTTATCACTAATACCGAAAATCCTGTACCGTCTCAATAAAAGCGCGCACTCCATCCAGAGGAGTATCGGGATAAACGCCATGCCCTAGATTCGCGATATGCCTGCCGCCAAAATCTTTCAGCATTTTTGTCGTTTCCTGCCGGATGTAACCAGGGGAAGCATACAAGCAGCAAGGATCGAGATTGCCTTGCAGGGCTTTGTCGGCGCCAACGCGACGACGACTTTCCTGTGGATCCATGTTCCAGTCCAAACCAATGACCTTGCAGTTCATCTGTGCAAAGTCCTCCAGTGCAAACCAGGCACCTTTGGCAAAGACCGTGACCGGCGCTTCGGTAATGGCATTGCAAATTTGATGAATGTACTTAGCAGAAAACTCGCGATACTGCATGGGATTGAGCATACCCGCCCAGGAGTCGAAAATCTGCACCAGATCGGCGCCGCCGGCAATTTGTCGTTGCAAATAAACGATCGAAGCATCGGTGATCTTTTGCAAAAGAGCGTGCGCCAATTCAGGCTGCGTATAGAGAAATTTCCTGGCTTTCGAGAACGTCTTGCTGCCGCCGCCTTCCACCATGTACGCCAGGATGGTCCAGGGAGCGCCACAGAAGCCAATGAGCGGCACGCGCCCGCCGAGTTCGCGTTTGGTGATTTTCAGGGCATCATATACATATTGCAAGCGCGCTGCCGCTTCTTCAGCGTTGCGCAAAGCGTCAATATCGGTTCGTGTTTGAATGGTTTTTGGAAACGAAGGCCCTCTCTTCTCTACCATCTCATAGTCCAATCCCAGTGCTTCGGGAATCACCAGAATATCGGAAAAAATAATCGCTGCATCCACGCCCAGAATGTCCACTGGTTGAATAGTGACTTCCGCAGCGCGCTCAGGTGTCGTGACCAATTCTTTGAAATCACGCAACCGCTCACGCACAGCGCGGTATTCCGGCAGTATGCGCCCTGCCTGACGCATCAGCCAGACTGGCGGTCTTTCTACGGGTTGACCATTGGCAACCCGCAGCAATAAGTCGTTTTTTAATTCCATAATGCAATTATAAGCACATTCTGTAGATCTTGAGGTCTTTGTAATGTTTGTTTAAAGTAAAAAGAATTTTTCATCTGAGTAAAATTTTTTTTTGAAATGATGAAGATCGGGTTCTTTCCTTCGCTGATAAAATAGGCTATTCCGCTGCCATTTGGTCGCTTTAGTAGATTTGCCTATTGTGTGGATTATACACAATAGTTAAGCGATTTTTATCCCAAAGACGAACAAAATGCAACAGGCAGGCGAGTGTTATTGCCTATTGCCTTTCTTTTTTAAATAGTTTGTAATCAAATACTTAGCGAAAAGAATCACCTTAATTTTGTTCAAATACTCAGCAGAAATGAAATGATAAAATGTGCGATGATAAAACGCCCGATATTGTGCGTTTTGCCCAACATCTAAATATTCACAACTTCCAAAGTTTCATCATTTTCTTCTTAATTTATTTTTTCCCTGCCCGGCTACAATTACAATAATTTCTCTATTTTGCTCACTTATTTGGCAAAAGTAACAATTGTTTTCTCTTTAAAAAAAGACCAGTGTTATGAAAAAACTTGCCTTACATTGGCAAATTTTACTGGGCATGTTGCTCGGTGTGATCTTTGGGATCATCGCGGCGCAGCTTGGCTGGAATAAAATAGTAATTGACTGGATCAAGCCTTTCGGAACCATTTTTATCAACCTTCTCAAACTCATTGCTTTACCGTTGATCGTAGCCTCTTTGGTGAAAGGAGTTGCCGATCTGCAGGACATTTCCAAATTGTCCAGAATCGGCAGCAGGACTATTGTGCTATACCTTCTCACTACTGCTTTCGCCGTTTCTTTGGGTTTGATCATCGTAAATATTATTCGCCCCGGTAAGCTCATCTCCAAGGAAACCCAGGAGCAGCTAATGGCTTCCTATGGCGGCGACGCGGCAAAGCGAATTGAATTGGCAGAAGCCCAAAAGAGTGCAGGCCCCTTGGACGCCATTGTGGAGATTGTGCCAGAAAATATCTTCGGCGCGGCAGCCAGCAATGGTAATATGCTGCAAGTTATTTTTTTCGTTATTTTCTTCGGTATCGGATTAATCCTTATTCCTCCCAATAAAGCCCAACCCGTCAAAGACTTTTTCGACGGACTGAATGAGGTCATTCTCAAAATGATTGATGTCATTATGCTGGCGGCGCCCTACGGCGTCTTTGCGCTCCTGGCAGCGTTGGTAGTAGAATCGCCGAGTATTGATCTTTTCAAGGCGTTGGTCGGTTATGCGCTTTGTGTTTTACTGGGGATTGCACTTTTACTTTTTGCATTTTATCCAATCTTGGTGCGCATTTTCGCTGGTAAGCCATTCCGCTTCTTTTTAAAGGGTATTGCTCCGGCGCAATTGGTGGCGTTTTCCACCAGTTCCAGCGCAGCAACCTTGCCTGTAACCATGGAGCGGGTGGAAGAACACCTCGGCGTAGATGAAGAAGTGGCAAGTTTTGTGTTGCCCATCGGCGCTACCGTTAATATGGATGGCACCGCATTGTATCAGGCAGTGGCCGCTGTATTTATTGCACAAACTTTTGGTATGGAACTGTCACTTAGCACCCAGTTGGGCATTATTGTCACAGCGACGCTTGCCTCCATCGGTTCAGCGGCAGTGCCAAGCGCAGGCATGGTGATGCTGGTCATTGTGTTGGGGCAGGCGGGCATCCCGGAAGCAGGTTTGGCGCTTATTTTTGCTGTGGATCGCCCGTTGGATATGTGCCGAACGGTGGCGAATGTCACCAGTGATGCAACGATAGCGATGATTGTAGCTAAAAGCATGGGCAAGTTGGGCGAGCCACACACACGAGAGTTGGAAGATTTTTATCCGAAAGAATCGGAAGAATAACCTGACCCGATCAGCAAATAATATTTTATACTCGCTAAAGGTTTGTAAATGATATCATGACTACAGGAAATCAAACACTCGGCATCGGCTCACGCGTTAAGAGTATGTTTAAAAAATCATTTACTGAATACGGTTAATAATGATTTGTAATAGCCAGTACTTGATCTTACAATTTGATTGAATTGAATGTTGATAATTTCTTACAATTCGCATTCTCTTTCCCAAACCCTCCGTTTGAGTGCCTAAGAGGGTTTAGAAAAGAGAATGCTCATAGGAGCATCTGTCATATTTGCTTTTGACTAAAGACATTTGTTTGAAAGATCAAATCTTGATTATTTCAAATGATTTGACAATTAGCTAACAATATCATGGTTCGAGCGCTTTGAGTGGTCTTC
>CAZQTF010000195.1:0-7170 GCA_964596135.1 uncultured Saprospiraceae bacterium
TTTGAATAATTTCATGCAAATTGCTTATTTTCAATAGGTTCAGAGGTTTCGATTGTTACAAAAAATTACGAAAACGGATGGTAAACACAACAAAGCCAAACAAAGTGGACAAGCTAAATGGATTGAGAGACTGGATATTCAGGCAAGTGCACACCAAAAACCTTGTTTACAACACCTGTTGGGAAGACCCACGCTGTGATCGCCAATTGCTTGAATTCCAGGAAGATAGCGAAATCGTCATGATTACCAGTGCCGGCTGCAATGCCCTGGACTATCTGCTCGACCAGCCAAAGCAAATCAATTGCATTGACGTTAATCCCCGGCAAAATGCGCTTTTGCAACTAAAGCTGGCTACTTTCAAAGGCGCCGATTTTGATGACCTTTTCCAGCTTTTCGGAAAAGGCGCGCACAGCGAAGTCAAAGAAGTATATAACAATCAGATTCGCCCATTGCTGCCCGATTTTGCCCAGAAATACTGGGACAAAAACCTGAATTTTTTCAATGGCAAAGGCATCCGCAAGTCTTTTTATCACTACGGCACGTCGGGTACATTCGCCTGGCTAACCAACCAATACCTGAAAGCACAACGCAAACTCTACGATCGGGTGCAGGAAATGTTTGAAGCCGATACCATCGAACGGCAGGCAGAAATTTATTATGAAATCGAGCGCAAGCTAATGAATAAACTGCTGGAATGGGTAATCAACCGCCACGTCACCATGAGTCTCGTGGGGGTGCCCCGCAGCCAGCAAGAACTTTTTATGGACAAATACGAGCGCGGTGCTCTGGGGTACGTGCAGGAAAGCCTCCGCAAAGTATTTACCAAACTGACTTTACATGATAATTATTTCTGGCGTTTATATGTAAATGGTTCTTACACAGAATCTTGCTGCCCATCTTATTTGCAAAAAGAAAATTTTGCAACCATCAACCGGCACGCCGACCGGATCGTAACGCACACCTCCACCATCAGTCAGTTTTTGAAAGACAATCCGAAGGCTTATTCGCACTATATTTTGCTCGATCATCAGGACTGGCTGGCGGCGAACAACATTCCGGCGCTGGAGGAAGAATGGCGGCTTATTTTGGAAAACAGCCGCCCCGGCACCAGAATTTTGCTGCGTTCGGCAGCAGAGCACATTGATTTCTTCCCGAATTTTGTGCTGAACGCCGTAGAATTTGAACGGGAAAAGACGCTGGAAGTACACGAGCAAGACCGCGTTGGCACCTATGCCAGCGTGTACATGGCAATTGTGAAATGATAGCTGACCGTATTTGTAAAAATACTGCGCTATAATACATGATTATCTGTGTAATGTTTTTTAATATTAATATCCGTATCATAAATACCGATACACTTGTAAAACATAAATCACAACAAATTGAAAAATACCAACTTTACGGAAGATATAACCTCGCAAAATCAGACCATGCGTCGTTATTATCGGTTGCAATCCAAAATTTACGACGCAACACGCTGGACGTTTTTGTTCGGACGCAATCGAATTTTAAAATTGCTCCCTTTCCCTGACAACGCCAACATTCACCTCCTGGAAATCGGCTGCGGTACCGGCTACAATCTGGCGCGTTTAGCCCGTATTTTTCCAAATGCCAAACTCACCGGAATGGACGTGTCGGGCGACATGATCAACCTGGCAAAAAAAAATACCAAAGCCTATGCCGACCGCGTGGTGCTGCTCGAAAAGCCTTACATGCCCGACGAAACCGCCTTTACCGGCAAAGTGGACGTCATTCTTTTTTCCTACTCGCTTACGATGATTAATCCTCAGTGGCGAGATTTGATCCTCAAAGCAAAAGCCGACCTCAAATCTGGCGGCGCTATTGCAGTAGTGGATTTTCACGACTCGCGCTTCGGATGGTTCAAACGCCATATGGGCAACAATCACGTGCGCATGGACAGCCATTTGCTGCCTTTGCTGCAAACCGAATTTGACCCACTGGTGGAGGAAGTAAAATCTGCCTATGGCGGCGTTTGGGAATATATGTTGTTTGTTGGTAAAAAGAAGTAATATTTAACCGTAAATGATATGGTAATTTTTTGATTTGCTGATGTGCCGATCTGTTCAAAAACTACAGATTATCAATTTTTTGTAAATAAAACAACCATTATTTAAATCCAAATAAATATCAAAAAAACAGTAAATAAAAAGCCTCCCTCATGTTGACAACTCAAAACCCTACGGAAACCCAGGCTTGGAAACGACTCGAATCGCATTACATCCAGATGCGCGAGCGTCACCTGGAAAGCCTCTTCGCCAGTGATGAAAACCGTTTTGCAGATTTTTCCCTGCAATTTGAAGACATTCTGATTGACTATTCCAAAAACATCATTACTGAAGAAACCATGACCCTCCTGCACGAACTTGCGGAAGAAATGGGGGTAAAAGATGCCATTCAACAGATGTTTGGTGGTGCAAAAATCAACCAAACGGAGAATCGCGCAGTATTGCATATTGCTCTGCGCAATCGCTCCAACCGCCCCATTCAGGTGGATGGCGAAAACATCATGCCTGCGGTGAACAGAGTACTGGCTCAAATGGAGGCTTTTTCCAATAAAATTATTTCGGGGGAATGGCGGGGCTACACCGGTAAACGCATTACAGATATTGTGAATATTGGTATCGGCGGCTCGGATCTCGGCCCGCTGATGGTTTGTGAGGCGCTAAAACCCTACTGGCAGCCGGGCATGAACGTACATTTTGTATCGAATGTAGATGGAACGCACATTGCGGAAACGCTGAAAAAAGTGTCGCCAGAAACGACCCTGTTTCTAATTGCTTCCAAAACGTTTACTACCCAGGAAACAATGACCAATGCACACACCGCGCGTGCCTGGTTCCTAAGTTTCTCAAAAGACGAAGCCCAGATTGCCAAGCATTTCGCGGCGCTTTCAACCAACGCAAAAGCAGTCATAGACTTTGGTATTGCTCCTGAAAACATGTTTGAATTCTGGGACTGGGTCGGCGGTCGCTACTCGTTGACTTCGGCAATTGGCTTGTCCATCGCTTGCACCATTGGCTTTGACCATTTCCGTCAGTTGCTCGATGGTTTCCATGCAATGGATGAACATTTTCGCAACACGGACTTGCCGGAAAATTTGCCCGTTATCCTGGCGCTGATTGGCATTTGGTACGTCAATTTCTTTGGCGCCGAAACGGAGGCAATTCTGCCATACGATCAGTATTTGCATCGTTTCGCTGCGTATTTTCAACAGGGCAATATGGAAAGCAACGGCAAATATGTCGGGCGCGATGGCCAAAGAGTCAATTATCAAACCGGACCGATCATTTGGGGCGAACCGGGCACGAATGGTCAGCACGCTTTTTATCAGCTCATTCATCAGGGTACACGGCTAATTCCTTGCGATTTTATTGCGCCGGCAGTTAGTCACAATCCGATCGGGGATCATCATCCGATTTTATTGTCCAATTTTTTTGCACAAACCGAAGCCTTAATGAAGGGCAAAAACGAGCAGGAAGTACGCGCAGAGCTGGAAAAAGAAGGCAAATCAGCAGCGGAAATCGAATTCCTAACGCCGTTCAAGGTTTTTGCCGGCAACAAACCGTCAAATTCGATACTGGTAAAGCAAATCACACCGCGCACATTGGGCAGCCTTATTGCACTGTATGAACACAAAATTTTTGTACAAGGCGTGATTTGGAACATTTTCAGCTTTGATCAATGGGGTGTGGAGCTTGGCAAGCAATTGGCCAAGAAAATATTGCCCGAACTGGAGAACGATGACCCCATCACTTCGCACGACAGTTCTACGAACGGGCTAATCAATTTTTACAAAAAGATGCGATAAGTTTTGTTGTTCAAAAAAAGATTGTTTTTCTTTTAAAAATAATGGTTTTACTTTTGCGGCGCTTTGGCAAAAACCCAAAAATATGGACATTGCGATTATAGTTTCAAATTTCACCAATCCGCCGATTTTATTCTTTTTCCTGGGCGTACTGGCAGTGGCTATACGTTCCAACCTTGTTATTCCTGCGCCGCTACCCAAGTTTTTTTCGTTGTACCTGCTGTTTTCCATAGGCTTCAAAGGGGGCGTGGAATTACACAAAAGCGGCATTCAGCCAGATGTATTTGCCTCTTTGCTGCTAGCGCTGGTTTTGTCTATGGTAGTGCCTGTATATAGTTTTTTTGTCCTGCGCCGGCGTACGGATTTGCAAAATGCGGGCGCGATCGCTGCGACCTATGGTTCCATAAGTGCGGTGACTTTTATCACGGCTATGTCATTCCTCACCGAACGCGGAGTAAGCACAGGCGGTCACATGGTGGCGGCGATGGCACTGATGGAGGCTCCTGCTATCATTGTGGCGGTCATTCTTGTGCGCCTGGCAAGCAAGGGAGAAAGCAACGGGCATAGCGGTTCGCTGCGGCATCTGGCACGGGAAGCGCTGACGGAAGGCTCGGTATTTCTGTTATTGGGAAGTTTGCTAATTGGCATTACAACCAATGAAGCGGGCGCGGAGTCTGTCAAGCCCTTCTCCGATCAGATTTTTCGGGGAATGCTGTGTCTGTTTCTACTGGACATGGGAATTGTTTCCGGCAAGCGGATGGGCGCGATTCGCAAAGGCGGATTGTTTCTTACGGCGTTTGCTTTAGTCATCCCACTGATTAATGCAGCGCTGGGGCTATCGCTGAGTTACTTTATCGGACTGGACAAAGGCAACGCTTTTCTGATGACGGTGCTGGCGGCAAGTGCTTCTTACATCGCGGTGCCAGCCGCTATGCGTTCAGCATTACCAGAGGCTAACCCAGGATTATTTGTGACAATGTCGCTGGCAATTACGTTTCCATTAAATATTATTCTCGGCATTCCGGCATACTTTCAGGTGGTCAACTGGCTTTGGGGCACTGGCTAAAAAAAAACCTGCCGCTCATTTTTCAATATAAAAACATTTTCCTCCTTGCCACCGGTAGCATTGCGTAGCCAAAGCAAGGCATTTTTCGGAATGTTATCGTAGATCAAATAGTGATCGGTTGCTCTTTGCGCCCCCAGCGATTTCCATTCGCCATCCCAATAATAAAGGAAATAGAGATTGTTCTTCAAAACAATATTGGTATCGTTGCGCGGGCAAAAGCGGATTTTCGTAATGCTTTTCGGAGTGCCAAGATCCATGCCGATCCAATTGCCTTCTTCGGCTTCACCGCGAAAATAAGAATCCCAGTCGCCATCAAATGCTTTATCTCTGGTTACGCCGGGCACATCCGCCGTCCCGATGATGCTGCCGGATAATTTCTGTTGTTGCGCTCCCGATCCGGTATAAAATTCCAACTCGGCAATGTCGCCATGATTCGGACGGTCGGTTGGCGCTTTGTAGCGCATGTAGCGAAAAACCTGAGGCGGATCAAGGGCAATATTTTGCATGTACAGCGGCGTTTGCCTTATGGTATGCAAGGTCACCGCGTCGCTAAAGTCGGGGTTGTTGGCGCCTTCAAAACTTCCCCGGATCATAAGGTTGGCTTTTTCCAGCGTATTCGCAAAAAAATTGGTTTTGCGTTCAATCCTGGCACGCTGCCGTTCTGCCGTATCCGGTATCAATTCTATTTTTTTTCCGTTTTTCAGATAGAAAGCCGGTCCCAAAGGGATTTGCCTGCCTTTTTTTATACCGATCGGCACGAATACTACATTTTGCCCAACGTCTTTAAAAACAGCTTTATTGTTTGCTATTTTAGCAATAGCCACCGGCTCCCATTTCTGTTTGGCAAAAACACCCAGGTATGCAAAATGCACGCCGCGTGGAACATGTGCAAATTGAAGCGTTATATTTTGGCAATCTTTCATATATAAACGCGTCACATCGTGGAGGCAGGGGTTGTCAAACCCTTTAATAATCTCATTGGCGTGAGGGGCGTTCAGCAGAGCCATTTGCTCAGGATTTTCAAAAATTGTGATCCGGTATATTTTGGGAATAGTTTTCAGCGAATCCACAACCACACCGGTTGGCAAATAGCGCGTACCAATTGAATCGGACGGAATGTAAGAAGATGCGATGGGAATATCGTTGCGCGCATACGCATCGTGCTCATCAAAACACCAGTAAGGGTTGCCCTTCTCATCCAGCATCACTGCCCAGGCATGACCGTATTCTTTGTTGCCGAAACGCATAACAAAATCTTTATATGCGGGTATGCCAAGCGCGCGCAATGCGCTAACCTGCATGGAAGAAAGCACATCGCAGGTACCTACACTGCAATGCAGCATCTGGCTGTATTTTGGCATAAAGGGATAGCGCCAGCGCAGCGTGATTTTGAAACCTTCACCCAGATCGCGGTTGATCCAACCGAGAATTTCCTGTTTATCTTCTATATTTTTCAAACTGTCTTTCAGCCAGTTATAACGCTCAATAAAAAGCGGGCGCCAGCTTTCCAGCAGTTCGTTGGAAGCCCGATGCGGTAAAATTGCCTGACAAAACAGCTCAAAATCAATGTCTTTTGACCAAGGGTTATTGCGCCAGGCTTCGAAGGCAAGGTCGATGTTTTCGATGAGAAAATCCGCCGTAGCGGTGCGGGCGTCCATTACTCTGTCCATCTTCCTCAATTCCAATGATCCGTGCTTTTCTTCATAGCGGTCGAATACCATTTCAACTGCTCTGCCTACGTCCATTCCATTGAGTTCGGCAAAAATGGGATCATATTTTTCAATATTTTCGTCCCAATAACTATGGCTATACGGCAATCGTGTGATAAGATAAACAGCAGCTTTTAGCTTCAGGCTATCTCCCTGATTTTGATAGTGTTGCAACACTTTTTCCAGTTCGGCGCGATTAGTGCCGGCGGCGCGCAGCGCTTCTTTCAACTGATCTGGCTGTGCCGGCCGGTCGCAAGCTAACAGAGCATAAAAGAACAAAAGGACATAGTGTGTAAATCGTTTCCAGTGAAAGACCCAATAGCGCATACAATAGGCTTTTGCAGTAGTTACGTTGCTGTTTTTAGAATGTTTCAATGATTTGCCTTTGAAAAATGTTAAAATAAAGGCGTTTTGCATTGCCAAAAGCAGCGATGGAAACATTCATTGATGAGCACGGAAGCAAATTAAGTCGCAGAGACGTATCTTTGCTTGAATAAAGAAAATTATGGTTTAATAAAAAACTCAACAAATGAAAAACAAAAATATTTTTCAATGGGTATTTTTTGCCA
>CAZQTF010000196.1:0-7048 GCA_964596135.1 uncultured Saprospiraceae bacterium
GGCTCGAGGTGTGCCATGCGTTGCCGGATGGTGTCGTCGTCCATGCCGAGGTACAACAGGATTGCCCAGCAGTGGATAGCGTTTTCAATGGAAGCTGCATCGGAAAATGGAATGGTGATGTGCCGTTTTTCGTTTTGAAAAATAGCTTCGATTGCAGTAGCTGATGGCTGATGGCGGTCAGGCGATGTTATGTGGGTAATTTGTAGGTCCGCATTCTTCTGTTGCGACCACGAAAACGTCTTTTTATTCAAATTCGCTATTTCATTCGCGATAAGCAGGTGGTCTTTGCAATAAAAAATAATGTCGGCAAACTCAAAAAGCTTGGCTTTCTGGCGCACTTTCTCCGCCATCGAAGGGAAACCGGCGGCGTGGGCTTCGCCAATGTTGGTGAACAGACCTATGCTGCAACGTACGATCGGCGCCAGGCGCTCCATCTCGCCCATTTGGGAAATGCCCGCCTCAAAAATGCCGAGATTGTGCTCGGGCTGGATTTGCCAAACCGACAATGGCACGCCGAACTGCGAATTGTAACTCCGTGGGCTTCGCACGATGTGAAAATCCTCGCGCAACAGCTGAAATAGCCACTCTTTGACGATTGTTTTGCCATTGCTTCCGGTGATGCCGATGACCGGCAAATCAAACCGCCGGCGATGCTGAGACGCTAGTATTTGCAAAGCATACAGCGTATTTGTAACCAAAATAAAATTGGCATCAGGAAAATTTTTAACAGCCACCTCTTCCGAAATGACAAAACTACGCACACCTTCGGTGTATAGCTGCGTAATGAACTCATGCGCGTTGTGGCGTGTACCTTTTACCGCGAAAAACAGCGCCGTTGCCGGAAAGAGAATCTGTCGGCTGTCGAGCAGGAGGTGTTCAATATTGGTATAAATCGTTGAAGTTTGCAACAATTCGCCCCGCACCATGTGGGCGATATCGGAAATGGCGTATTTCATTGGTTGGAAACGCAGCAGGGTTCCAAAACCTGCCACATTTTGATTTAATTTTTATACTTCTCGAATATTTTATCAATCGCCGCTGCCAATTGATAATCTTTTTCAGTGACCACTCCGCCGGCATCGTGGGTACTGAGATTGATTTCCACTGTGTTATATACGTTACTCCAATTAGGATGGTGGTTCATTTTTTCAGCGTGAAACGCCACTTCGGTCATAAACGCGAAGGCTTGCGTAAAATCCTTAAATTTAAGAGTTGCCTGGAGTTGATTATTAGTCTCTTTCCACATTTGTTCCGACATTAGATGTTAGACTTATCTTTTAGACATTAGACGTGCAGCAGGTTATATTGTTCACAAAAGTCTAAAGTTCATTGTCTAACATCTATCGTCTGAAATTTGTATTTATTGTTTGGGAAAGTCGGAACTTTCGATATGAAAGCCCCGACTTTTTTTTACAAACCTTTGATGCTGGAACCCAGCAATAGTACGACGAAGCCTGCGACTACAAGCCAGAATGCGTTTTCCGCGAGAAAGCCAGCTTTGACGCTTAGTTCGCCGATGATACCCGCCAAGCCTAAAATCAGGGCGGTCAACCAGGTAATGATACGAGGTGCGTTGGTTTTCATGATGTAAACATGTTTTTGTTTTGAAAATAAAATTCCGCACCCCGAAGATAAAAAAATCAAGACTTTCTAATGATCAAAACAGCAGCTATATTTATTTAAAACTCCAGTCGTACTTATCGAGGTTTTGCAAACCAGCTTTCAGCAGTCGGATGCAGTTGTAAATATCTTTCTTATGCGCCAGTTCGATCGTTTGATGGATGTGCCGCAGCGGAATAGAAATAGCGCCAGAAATAGCGCCGCGCTTGCCATAGCGTTGTACAGCCGCCGTATCAGTCCCGCCTGCGGGTAAGATTTCAGGTTGCCAGGGAATCTGCTGTTCGGTAGCGATCTTCTTAAGATAATTGACCATGCGATAGTCGGAAATCACAGAGCCGTCAAGGATTTTGATCGCCGCGCCTTTGCCAAGCTGTGTAACCATTTCGTGTTTGTTGGCGCCCGGCACGTCGTACGCGATCGTCACATCCAGCCCAAAGCCAAATTCAGGATCAATCAGATGCGCCGCCGACATAGCGCCACGCAAGCCCACTTCTTCCTGTACCGTAAACACCCCATATACATCGTAAGGCAGGCTTTCTTTTTGCAATTCGCGCAATGTTTCAATCAAAATAAATACCGACACCCGGTTGTCAATGGATTTGCTGTTGATACAATCGCCCATTTCGATCAGTTCGCGCTCGCGCGTGATGGGATCGCCAATTGAAACGATTTTCTCTACTTCGGCTTTTTTCATGCCCAGATCAATGAAATAATCGCTGATTGGTATCACTTTATTCCGCTCTTCGGGCGACATCATGTGCACCGGCTTGGTGCCCATCACGCCGATTACGTCTTGCTTGCCGTGTACGATCACTCGTTGTGAAGTCAACGTTTTAGCATCAAAACCGCCCAGTGGATGGAAACGGACAAAACCATCATCATCAATGTGTGTGACAATGAAACCGATTTCGTCCATGTGGGCAGCGACCATGATTTTCTTTTGTTCTTTGCCCCGTTTGATAGCAATTACATTGCCCATAGCATCCACACGCACTTCATCTACCAATGGCTTTACTTCCCTGAGTACCAGTTCGCGCACTTTTTGTTCAAACCCAGGCGCGCCGGGCGTTTCGCATATTTTTCTGAGCAGGTTTACGTTAATCATACCAGATAGTGTTTCTTGTGTATTCGAACTTTATATTATTACTTTTATTTAAATTTAAAAAATTAATAACAAACCACTTAGATTATCAGAAATCAAAAGGCTGTTGCCAAATTATTATTTAGGTTTAAATGCAGCGAAAATAGTATTATTTCGCAAAAAATGAACGACTTTCGGGTGATTTGCATATAGCCATGCATGAAATCCGAATAAAATAGCATTGATTATTGCCTAATTTTTTATACCCCCAACGCGCCACAAATCCTCTGATCTTGTTTATTTTTGATGTGTTATTGAAGTGATTTTCAGTCGTTAACTACTCCAAAATGACCATTGCCAGTCTGGATCCGCTTCTCATTGGCTCGGCAGTGCTGCCAGGGTTGCTCATTTGCTGGTACATTTACCGGACGGATCGTTACGAGCATGAGCCAAGGATTTTTCTGCTGCTTGCCTTTCTGACCGGCGCGCTGGCGACTGTTCCCATCATAGAAATGGAAGAATGGCTGGGTGATCATATTTTTCTGTGGCAACAACACTGGCTGTCAAAACTGTTCGTTACTTCCATGCTCACGGCTTGCAGTGAAGAGTTGGTAAAATTCACCGCTTTGATGCTGTTTATTTTTCCCTGGAAATTTTTTGACGAACCCCTCGATGGCATTGTGTATTCGGTCATTATCGCTATGGGCTTTGCCACCACCGAAAATATCCTTTACGCGCTCGAGTACGGCTTGGGCACTACGATTCTAAGAGCTTTCACAGCGGTGCCAGCGCATTTGGTGTTTGCCATCATCATGGGGTATTTTGCAGGTGCTGCCAAATTCGACCTTCGCCGACGGAATAACCTGCTGCTGCTTGGGCTGGCACTTGCGATTGCGGCGCACAGCTTGTACGATATTCTGATTGTACAAAAAATATACGAAGGCTTGATCGTGCTGGCGGTTGTATTTGTCTGGTTGTCAATTTACTTCGAGCAGGACCTGATCAAAGATCATCAGCGGCATTCACCATTTAAAAATATGAAATGAGAAATGAGAAATGAGAAATGAGAGAGGAGAGAGGGAAATTCTCCTCCCTCATTTCAACTTCTCATTCTTTGCGTGGCGGTCGGCATCGCGGTTTGTTTTTTTCGCCAAATTTTTCTCCAAAGCTTCGGTCAGGTTTATACCGGTTTGATTAGCTAAACAAATCAATACAAACAACACATCGGCCATTTCATCAGCGAGATTTTCCTTAGCATTAGCGGCATCTTCCTTTTTTTTAAACGACTGCTCCCCGTACAAACGCGCCATCAGACGAGCGACTTCGCCCACTTCCTCCATGAGAATTGCCGTGTTGGTCAGTTCATTGTAATACCGAACGCCAATTGTATTAATCCAGTGATCAACGGTGTTTTGCGCTTGCTGAATGGTCATTTCTCTTCTGGTTGTGCTCACGCTGCCATCTCTTCCAGGATTTGGTTGGCATGATCTTTAGTGTTCACTTTTGTGAAAATCTTTTCAACATTGCCGTTTTCGTCAATCACAAACGTAGTACGCAGCACGCCCTCATATGTTTTGCCATACATTTGCTTTTCGCCCCAGGCGCCATAGGCTTTGAGCATCTCGTGCTCAGTATCGGCGATAAGCGGGAAAGGCAGCGCATACTTTTCCTTGAATTTTCCTTGTTTCTTGGCAGTGTCGGGACTTACCCCAAGCAATTCAAATCCTTTGGTGCGCAATTCGTCGTAGGCATCGCGCAAACTACAAGCTTCTGCAGTGCAACCTGGCGTATCGGCTTTTGGATAGAAAAACAGGATCAGCTTTTTGCCTTTGAAATCGGCGAGTGAAACGGTTTCACCCTCCTGATTAACGCCTTTGAAATCGGGGGCTTTGTCGCCTTCTTTAAGGTGTGACATTTTCGGTTTGGTATTTTAAAGTTCAACGTTTAAAGTATTCCAAAAGAAAACCCAAAAATGAGTGCAGATGTTGCGAAAAATTACAACGTAAACGTTCGTTCCAATACTTTTTCGTTGCCCATGATATCGCGCACCAGCACCCTGAGTTGGTGCTTTCCGGCTTTGATGCTACCGTCGAAAGTATGAGTAATCGTATGGCTTTTAGCATCATATTCGAGTAGAATCCATTGTCCATCTACAGTAGCTTCGTAATAAATTCCAGGCATATTGCTGGCTGTGGCAAAATTATCACCGATTTTGAAAGACATTTTTTTATACCCGCGCATGTAGGATTTGAAAATCACCGGACTGACGCTCGGCGGAATGGTGTCCACCATAATGCGATAATCGCCCATATAATGGATATCGGCTGTGAGCACGTCATCGCGCCAGGCGCCGCCGCAATTCGTACGCGCACGATAGGCAACAAAGGCTTTGTTTTTTAAATGCTCCGGCAAGTTTCGAGGTCGAATCCCGATTTTAAAATAATCATGCACCGGTACTTCCCGATCATTGATCTGATACACGAGAGAATATGGCGCGGTTTCACTTTCAATCGCCTTGTATTTCAAATACAAATCTTCATAGAAAATGCCGATCGGAAAAAATAATTCAAGATCACCATCCTGGATGAGCGTCTCTTCAAAATGTGGTACGATGTATTGATAATCAATTGATTGCGCCGAAATCTCCGCACTGTCACGGGTGACAGAAAACTGCACCGTAGCGATATTGCCATGATAATCTTCCGCCAGAATTTTGATCACACTCGACTGCCCCGGGCGCAAGTGGACTACGCCATTGTTGGGTTTGTGCAGATAGATCGGCAGTTTGTTGTAAGGCAGCACATAGCAGCGGTAAAAATAGCCGTTTTTTCTGGTGTATTCTTCATAATCAAGCGTAGCGTTTAAATAACGCGTATCTTCGTCCGGAAAAGTCTCCATTTGAAAACGATACACGAGCGAATCATCCTGAAAAACCGAAAGCACATAAATTCCATTTTTATTATGCACATTATCCATTGGATCATAGCCTTTTAGTGCAAAACCTACCTCGGCAGTTGGAATGGAAATCGTATTATCCTTGAAGGTGTAAGCATTTCCGGATTTATACAATCCAACGGTTTTCTCCTTGATCGTCTGATGTTTTTCATTCAAATGATATATTTTCAGCTCTTGCAAAACCGGCGAACGATTGTCATACACCTTAAAACCAAACAACAGTGGATTGATTGGATCCTCCGTCTCGGTGTCGTGAATTTCGAAATGAAGATGCGGTCCCAGCGTAGCGCCGGTCAGCCCAACACGACCGATTTGATCGCCTTTTTTAACAATGAATTGATCTGGCTCCAGCCTGATTTCCTGCTCAAATTGCTTGGTTTCGTATTGCACTTTTTTTAAATAAGCTTCCACCTCCTGCGTGAAGCCGTCCATGTGCGCGTAGAGCGTGGTGTAGCCGTTGGGATGCGCAATGTACAAAGCCTTGCCATAGCCGTTACCGCTTACTTCTATTTTTGAAACATAGCCGCCCGCAGCCGCCAGTATAGACGTGCCCACCGTGGCTTTGATGTCGATGCCGGCGTGAAAGTGATTGGGTCGCAATTCGCCGAAAGTGCCCGCCAACAGTAAGGTTTGAGCGGGTATCGGCGATCGGAAGTAATCCTGCGGATACTCTCGCTCAGGGTCAGTCGAAGCAAAACTTGCAGCAAACACATGCAGCAGTAAAAGAAGTAGTAGCTGTCTCATTTTTCCGGGATTTTCAATATTGCAAATTAAGGCTATTTTTTGTTAGATGAAAGACGAAAAAGGCGGGAATGTATTGTGTTGTTACTATTTCAAATTTACATCAAAAAAGTCCATTTTCCTACCAGCGTTTCTTCGTGTTGGTTTTTTTCTAAAAATTCCAGAAAAACTTTGCGATCGATCGAGCGCGCGCCCAGGCTGGCGAGGTGTTTTGTTTTCTGCTGGCAATCAATCAATTGATAATCAAGATCTTTCAATTGCTGTACGAGGGTGATAAAGCCAAACTTAGAGGCATTGCTCACTTTGGAGAACATTGACTCTCCGAAAAAGATCTTGCCCAACGAAATGCCATACAAACCTCCCACCAGAAGCTCGTTCTGCCACACTTCCACCGAATGCGCGTACCCCAGCTCATGAAGCCTGCAATATGCTTCCACCATGGTTTCAGTGATCCAGGTACCTCCCATTTGTCCATCGCGCTTCTGCATCTGGCAATTTCTGATCACATCTTCGAATCGCTCATCAAAACTCACTTCAAACTTTCGCTGATTGAAGTACGGGCGCATGCTTTTGGCAATTTTTAATTCATCCGGAAACAACACAAATCTTGGGTCAGGCGACCACCAAAGGATCGGCTCCCCAGGATTAAAC
>CAZQTF010000197.1:0-7018 GCA_964596135.1 uncultured Saprospiraceae bacterium
TTAGGTAACATCCAGAATCTATAAGGGTAACCTACTCAACCTGTCAAGCATCTGCACGTAACCTATATAACATCTTTATAGAACTTGTAAAGCATCTTTGCAGAAGCTACAAAGGTCATTTTTTAAACCCAATAAGCATAAAACAATAACCTATTAAAGTGCTTATGATAACCTATAGAGCATCTTACTTGAACCTTTATAGGTTAAATTTTGAACCTATGGAGCATCTTTATAGAACCTAATGAGGTTCTTGCTTGAACTTCTGTAACATCTTGACTGAACCTGTGTAGGTTGGTCGTTGATCCTTCCAAGGTGGAAGCCAGCATCCTATAGGTTATATATTGCCTGCCGATTGCCGTATACCACGCCCTGCTCGTTTTCAAAGAAGCGGAGTTCTACGTCTTTGCCATCGAATATGGCGTAGGAGTTGTGGTGGAGCCATTCACCGAGGTTGATGTAGCGGCTGGCGCCATTTTTCAATATATGATCAATAGGTAAATGGCGATGCCCGAAGATAAAGTAGTCTGCTGGTACTGTATCGAGTTTACGATTGGCATAAGCGACAAGCCATTCGTTGGCTTCGCCGAGGAAGTGCGGGGCTTCTTTGTTGTTGGCGCGGCTGGTGCCGGAAAAATATTCCGCCAGCCAGATACCGAAATTGGGATGCAGTTGCTCAAATAGCCACTGGCAGGTTTTATTGGCAAATACTTTTTTGATGAATTTGTAGCCATGATCGCCCGGCCCTAAGCCATCGCCGTGTCCGATAAAGAAAGTTTTGCCATAAATCTCACGCACAATGGGCTGACGGTAAGTCGGGATGCCCAGTTCATTTTCAAAATAATGGAATACCCACATATCATGGTTGCCAGTGAAAAAATAAATGGGCGTGCCACTATCACGGATGTCGGCGAGAGTGCCAAGCAATCGTACGAAGCCTTTGGGAATGGCTCGTTTGTATTCAAACCAAAAATCAAAGACATCGCCCACGAGATAGATCGCTTCCGCATCCCGGCTAATTTGATTTAGCCAACGCACAATTTGTCGCTCGCGCTCCTTGCTCGTCAGGCGAGCATTTACACCCAGATGGAAGTCGGAAGCAAAATATGTGTTCATGTACGATATGTTCTTATTTCTGGCGTAGCCATTTCTATGAGGCAAGTGTTCATGTTAAGCGTTCTTGGAGCATCTGAGCGCAAAACTACACTTTCTCCATCACAGTGCCACATTTTTTGCAGGTGCGCAGTTCTTCCGATGCCATGAACTCCTGGATGGCCTCTTTGATCTGGGTGGTGATATCTTCCAGGGCGAAGCTCGCTTCGTGGAGTTTGTTATTGCAATTTTCGCAAAACCACATAAGTTTGTCCCGTTCGCCGGGGTGGCGGTAGCGCTCGATCACAAGTCCGATGGTGTTGGCAGGGCGCTGTGGCGAATGCGGGATGCGCGGCGGCAACAGAAACATATCGCCTTCGCGGATTTGGATGGCTTCCGGTTCGCCGTTTTCATTGATGATTTTCAACGTAATGTCACCTTCGAGTTGATAAAACAATTCTTCACCGTCTTCCCAGTGGTAATCTTTGCGACCATTAGGACCGCCAACAACCATTACGATGTAATCGTCGTTTCCTTTATAAATCTGCTGATTGCCCACGGGTGGTTTGAGCAAATGGCGGTTTTCTTCAATCCAGTTTTTTAAATTAAATGGTTTGGTCAGCGCCATAATGATGAAGTTTGATGTTTAAAAGTTTAAAATTCAAGCATTCAAAAGTAGGTGAGAAGTAAAAGGGGCATTTAATTTCTGAATGCAGAAGCTCCTCACCTTCCCGTGAAATGTGCTAAATTTAGCCGAAATTTCAAAAATAACCAATGGACTTAAATTTAAAAGGTAAAAATGCCCTGGTAGGCGGCAGTAGTAAAGGCATTGGCAAAGCGATTGCATACGAACTGGCATCGCTTGGCGCGAATGTAGTGCTGATGTCTCGCTCGGCGAATGAGATGGCAAAAGTGATTCATGAATTGCCGCGTATAACCGGAGAGCAGAATCATGAATTTCTGGTAGTGGATTTTTCGGATAGCCACGATCTGATTGCTAAAGTAAAAGCGCTGGTTTCTACCCGGAATATTCATATCCTGGTCAACAATACCGGTGGTCCGGCGGGCGGTCCGATTCTGGAGGCAGAACCCGAAGCCTTCCGGCAGGCATTTCATAATCACCTGATTTGTAGTCAGTTGCTGGCACAAACGGTGCTCCCCGGTATGATAAAAGACGACTACGGTCGGATAATCAATATCATTTCTACTTCCGTGAAAGCGCCTTTGGACAATCTGGGGGTTTCCAATACCATCCGCGCGGCGGTCGCCAGCTGGGCTAAAACGATGTCGAATGAACTGGGGCGTCATGGCATTACAGTAAACAACGTACTTCCCGGCATGACGGCAACCGAACGTCTGGATGAAATCATTCAAAATGCCGCCAAACGCGCCAATACCGACGTCAAAACCGTTGCTGAGCGCATGAAAAAGGAAATTCCACTGGGGCGCTTTGCCGAACCTCGGGAAATTGCGGCAGCAGTAGCATTTTTGGCGTCGCCGGCGGCTTCGTACCTCACCGGTACCAATGTTACGGTAGATGGCGGACGAACCCGGAGCCTTTGAAACCGCGAAATATAAAATTTAGAAGGACTTGAATTCACGGAAAGATAAGCAAATATTGGTCACCGGCGGTACGGGTTTTCTTGGCTCTTACTTGCTGCGTTATCTCCTGCGGGAGGGGTACACTCGGATTCGGGTGCTACGGCAGGTCAACAGTGACATGAATCTGGTTGCCGATATTGCCGACCAGATTGAGTGGGTAGAGGGAGATGTGCTGGATATAATCGGTTTGGAAGATGCGATGTACAGCGTACAACAGGTGTACCATTGTGCAGCGGTGGTTTCGTTCGATCCGCGCGATTACGACCGCGTGCGTCAGGTCAACGTGGATGGCACGGCAAATGTGGTCAATGCAGCGCTTTATGCGAATGTGGAAAAATTAGTATATGTGAGCTCGATCGCAGCGATCGGACGCAGCAAGAATAACAATATCGTGACCGAAGAAACGAAGTGGGAACGCAGCCATTACAATACAGAATATGCCATCAGCAAGTATCTGGGCGAGAATGAAATATGGCGCGGTATGATGGAAGGACTGCAGGTGGCGATCGTCAATCCAGGGCTGCTCCTGGGCAGCGGGCACTGGAACAAAGGCACGGGAAATTTTTTCAGACTCATCTGGCGAAAGTTTCCTTTCTATACCGACGGCGTCTCTGGCTTTGTGGACGTACGCGATGTGGCGCGGTTTATGCTGTTGCTCATGGAGAGCGACGTAGCTGGCGAGCGTTATATCTTGAATGCCGAAAATCTTACCTTTCAAACGGTACTGAATGAAATTGCGTTTCATCTGAAAATGCCGCCGCCCCGTATCAGGATTACTCCTTTTTTACAACAACTCATCTGGCGCTTCGAGTGGCTTCGCTCCAAATTATTTGGCGCCAAGCCCTTTATTACCCGTGAAATTGCCAAAAATGCCATGCATACTTTTTTTTACCAAAACGACAAATCTATTACTGATTTTGATTTCCAGTATACCCCTATTCGCCAAACCATCGCCGAAACTTGCCGCCAGTTTCGCGAAGCAGCTACAGAAGATTTCAAGCCTAAAGCGTTGCCTTTGGTTTGAAATGACTTACATCCCAGTCTTTTGCGCCGCTTATGCGAAACCCAACTTTTTTAACAAATATTATTTTTACTAAAAGCTTGACAAGAAATGTAATAAGTTTTATTTTTGAGATGCATATCTGATTTTCTTTTCAATCATTTAACAGAGGCTTTTCTGCATGAATCAACAGGCATTCCCGTCTGTTGAAATAACCTTTTTTATACCACTCAACCTTCGCTAGGGCTAAATAAGTATGGGCTTCAATAATCTTATTACAACCTGTAATAAGATTATCATTTATTTATTTTTTTAACCTTCTAAATTCCAAAATTATGCTAACAGCCACGCAAAACGTTGAAACATTTACAGAAATGTCTGATGCTGAACTCCGGCAACTGCGCGATCTGATTGATCGTATCTTTCACACCCGCAGTAGCAACGAGGAAGATGTCGCCATCGGAAATGAGAGCAACATTGAATTGGAACCGCCGACAGATCCTCTGACAGAACAGAATACTGAAATGACGACACCCTCTGAAACGAATGGCGAACTTAGCAGTGAAGGATTTGATTACACTGAAAATCAAGGAAATACAACCCCAAAAGAGGAGTCCAATGATAACCAGATCAACGAACCAGTCAAAAATGACATCGAAATCCGCTTAGACGAAGTGTATAACATCCGTGTGGTGGCAAACGAAGTAGTGAACAGGGTGGAGGAATTGCAAAATCAGTTAACGGTTTTGCAAGAACAAATGGGCAGCATGGTATCGCATAATGGATTAGAGGATATGGTAAAAAACATTACTATTGCTGAATTGAAAAAACGCATTGCCGAAATTTAGTTTTTCCCCAATAAGTATTGCTATAGCCTTCTTTGTCTTCATCCTCAGCAGAGAAGGCTCTTTTTTAACCTCGCAAAGCATAACTTACTGCAAAAACCAATACTGTGAGCACCATGCCGAACATAAAAATATTATAGCAAATACGCAACTGTCGGTATTTGGTACCCAATGATTTGCCGAGGAAAAACAGGTCGCGCATGATCGAGTTTTCCAGATTTTGTTCGCCGGCTACGACTTTTTGCATTCCTTGCTGATATTCCTGAAACGTCATGCGGTAAAAATTGCCAAAGAAAAAAAGATTCGATTCGCCGGCCTCAATTTTTTCGTGCTCGGTGTAGCCGGTCATGCGGATAGGGCGCGTTGCGAGGGTCGCAAAAATCATGGAAGTCAGACAGCTTGCAATGAGCGTAGTCATCGGGTAGAGGAGGTAAGGCACAGTTTTCATGTAGGAAGCCACCAGAGGTATTGCCACAGTGATGATGAGCGCATTCACACTCAGCATGATGTTGGCTTTGTTGTCCGCTAAATTACTCAAATCGAGGTGATTACGTAGAGCAGTTTTGAACATCATCTGCGCGCTGCGGCTGTCGGCGATCGTTTGTATCGTCGAAGCGGTCTGGACTTTTTTTTCCTTGTCTTGTTTTTTGACGATTTTTTTGAGTTGCTTCAGGTTGGCTTCTTTCTGAGGCTCAAACAATTCCCGTGCTGCCGGAGTAATGTATTGATGATTTTTTAAAAAATCATAATTCAAGCGATACCAGTCGGCTTCATTGTAAGTTTGATCCAGAAATACCTCCCACTCGTGGCGGAGTGCTTCGATGGAATAGAGATAATCGTGGCTCGCCAGATTAAAATAGTCTGCATCTTTAATGATCTGTTGGATCAAATTGTGCGGATGCGCGCCGGGATAAGTGACGTCAATGCAATCCAGCACCTGTTGTAATTTGGTTGCCGGATAGCCCTGTTGGGTCAAAAAAGCTTCCGCAATGCGATGACTTTCTACTTCGTGCCCGGTATAAACGACCGTATAGCCTGCGTCATGCAGCAACGACGCCAGATCGAGGATTTCCAGCTCTTCACCGCTTATGCCAAGATGTTGCGCCAATTTCAGGGCGGTATCCCGCACCGTGAGGGTGTGGGGAAGGTCGTGAAAACGATGATCTTCCGACAGTTTTTCATTGAATAACCGGGTGATAAAGTTTTCAGTTTTCTGTAATATGGTGTTGCTTGTCATATTGGGCTGTTTGCTATCGAAGATAACGATTCACGCTCCAAAAATAATGGCTTTTGGGAAAAATATGACAGGTCATTGGTTTTCGATCTTGCAGCCGGCAGCTAAATGTTGTTAATTTTGGCATGCAATCTTAGGTACATAAGGATGTTGGAACCTGGAAATATGCATGTGTATATAATTGAAAATAAATGCTTTGATTTATTTTTGGTGCATACTGCTCCAACATCCATTGCCCGCAACCTTCCGATAAAGTGCAGGGAGGGCTTTCAGGACAGGTTTATTCAAAATAGGCTACCAGTGGAATGTCTGCCATTGTCTGCAAACCAGCTTTGGCGCGGAGCACCTGCGGAATGGCATTTAAAACGATGGCACAGGTTGCCACGTCGCCATTCACACCGCCCTGTATTCGCGAGGTGATGCTGGGATTGCCTTTGATCACAATTTCGTCGTATGATTCCGGCTCGCCCACCGTTGCCTGGAATATCAGTTTTACTTTGATGTCATCGCCCACGTAGCCATTGCCTACCTGCCGTACGCCGCGCGCCTGCCCTTGCATAATGTGTAAATCCTTGGTTTTCAAATCTGCCCCGGCTATTACCGGCTCGATGATATCTTCGGTTTTGGTGAGTTTCCAGCCCATACGGTGCGCGATAAACTGCATGGATTCGGTCAAACCCACATGCCGCAGAGAGCCGTCCTGTTTGCGTTGTTCAAATTCTGCCAGCGCAAGCCCGGCGCCGATTTTTTTCTGAAAAGGCAATCTTCGAAACTGTGCGTCCTGGTAGCGATTCACCTGTATCTGCTCCACCTTTTGGCAGACCGATGTTAGAAAAGTGGGAAGGGAATCCATCAAAAAACCAGGATTAACGCCTGTACCTACAACTGCCACATTATTGCGTTTGGCGGCTTCGTCAATACGCTTTGCCAATATTGGCGCAGTGTCCCAGGGATAGCACAATTCTTCGCAGGTGGATACCACCGGGATGCCAAGAGCGACGATCTCCTCGATCTGCGGTGTGATGCGCTCCAGGTCGGAAACGGTTGTCAATACTGCAATATCCGGGCGATGCGCGCGCACGGCATCCGCCAGTTCGCCGTGAATGATGATACCGGAAGCGGTACCTCCACACAGTACGCCGAGGTCTTTACCAACCAACTCAGGATTTTTATCTACCGCCGATACCGTGATCAATCCATTGCGTTCGTTGATAAAATTGGCAATTTTGATTCCCAGTGGTCCTAGAC
>CAZQTF010000198.1:0-7002 GCA_964596135.1 uncultured Saprospiraceae bacterium
AACAATTTACCTTTTCTTTCAATTACTCTCTTTTTTGTCCTGTACTTAGTATTTTCTTAAAATGCCAAAGCCCCTGCTATATGAACCTCAAAACATTTACTATTCCCATCATATTAATAGCTGTCGCTATTGCCGGTTGGTTCTGGCTGCGCCCTGCCGACACAAAGAAAGAAACCGCCGAACTGATTACCCGCGTCCGGAAGGGAGAATTCAAAGTAAAAGTCACAGCTACTGGCGAATTGCAAGCCAAACGCTCCGAGAAAATTCGCGGACCGCAGGGCATGCGCACCGTAGGCATCTGGCAAACCAACATCAATGATATGGTGCCGGAAGGCACCCTGGTGAAAGAAGGTGATTACGTGGCTTCGCTTGACCAAACCGAGCTGACCAATAAAATGCGGGACGCCCAGACCGAAATTGACAAAATCCTCACCCAACTGGAGCAGGCGAAAATTGATACCGCCATCGAAATGCGCGGGCTGCGCGACCAGTTGGTCAATCTTCAGTTTCAGAAAAAAGAAAAAGAACTGCAACTCGAACAGGCGCGGTACGAGCCGCAAAGCGTGATCCAGCAAGCCAAACTCGATCTCGAACGTACCGACCGCGACTATAAACAATTGCTGCAAAAACTCCAGCTGACCAAAGAAAAATCGGATGCCAAAATCGCAGAAATCAACGCCTCGCTACGGCAAAACCAGGACAAATTCAATCGCCTGGCGCAATTGTCCGGCGAATTCACGGTCAACGCACCTAAAGCCGGGATGGTCATCTACACTCGTAGCTGGGATGGTAGCAAAGTCGGCCCTGGCTCGCAGATCAGCTCCTGGGAGCCAACCGTAGCGGAATTGCCCGATCTGAGCGACATGATTTCCAAAACCTACGTCAACGAAGTGGATATCAGCCGCGTGCAAAAAGGACAGGAAGTGACGCTGAAAATTGACGCATTCCCCGACAAAACCTATACCGGCAAGGTTATCCAGGTTGCCAATATCGGCGAGCAACTCAAAGATTACGATGCCAAAGTCTTCGAAGTGATCATCCAGGTGAACGAAACCGATTCAATCATGCGTCCTGCGATGACCACCAGCAATGAAATCATCGCTTATATTTATCCTGACGTATTGTCTCTTCCTATTGAAGCATTGCAGAGCGATAGCGTTTCTTTTGTGTACAAAAAACAGGATGGAAAAATTGTCAAGCAGGAAGTGCTCACCGGTGAAAGCAATGATGATGAGATCATTATCGAATATGGTTTGGCAGAGAATGACGAAGTATTTCTGACGACACCTGAAGATACCGACCAACTGGAATTTGTGCCCCTGCCAGCTAAAGTGAAAGAAGAAATCCGCAAAAAGCAGCAAGAAGCACGCAAAAAACGCGAAGCCGAAGCACTTGCCCGCAGCAAGCAAGTACAGGAAACGCCCATCCAATCGGACGACGGTGGCGGCGGCGGATTTATCATCATCAACTGATTTTTTGATTCCCAGTGCTCAATTGTAAATGGTCAATCCCTTAACCCCATGCAAAGAATTCTTTTCAATTTTCTGCTGGCAATGGAAGCAGTGATGGCAAACCGTTTGCGGGCATTTCTCACCGGGCTGGGCATTTTGTTTGGCGTAGCGGCAGTCATCGCCATGCTGGCAATCGGTACCGGCGCCAAGCAATCCATTCTCGACCGGATGAAGCTCATTGGTACCAATAACATTGTCATCAAAGCGGTCATTCCCGACGAAAATGCTGAAAAAGCGCAAGCGACATCCAGCAGCGGCAATAATGCAGGAGAAAACAACAAGCGCCCCTGGTCGCCAGGGTTAACCCTGGATGATCTGAACGCCATCCAAACGGTTTTGCCCAACATTGAAAATGTCAGCCCGGAAGTGGTCCTTTCCACCTCTATTATTCAATCCGGCAAGTTGGAAAAAGGACGCTGCGTCGGTGTAACCAATGCTTTTTTTGAACTCAACAACCTTACCCTGAGCGCCGGGCAATTTTTTCATCGCGAACACTTCGACGGCGGGCGCCCTGTCTGCATCATCGGCAAAAATATCCAGACCAAATTCTTTCCGAATGATTCGCCGTTAGGGCAAAAAATAAAAGCCGGAAACACCTGGCTGACCGTCATTGGTGTGCTGGAAAAAAGACAGGCAAGCCGCGAAAGCCTCGAGAATCTTGGCATACGCGACTACAACGACGATGTGTACATCCCCGTCACCGCTGCATTGCTGCGCTTCAAAAACCGGGGGCTAATCACCCGCGCTGATCTGCGCCAACAATTTGACAATGGAAGCCCGAAAAAGGATGAGAATTACCATCAACTCGACCGCGCAGTCGTTCGCGTTGCCGATTCCAAATACTTGCGCGCCACCGCCGATGTGGCTGCCCGCCTGCTCAAGCGCCGCCACGAAGAAGTGATTGATTTTGAGATCGAAGTCCCCGAATTGCTACTCGAAGAGCAACAAAAAACCCAGGAAACCTTCAACTTCGTGCTGGCGGCAATTGCGGGTATTTCGCTGCTGGTTGGGGGTATTGGCATTATGAATATCATGCTGGCATCGGTGCTGGAGCGCATCAAGGAAATCGGCGTACGACGATCGCTTGGCGCTACGCAGACCGATATTATTCAACAATTTCTCTTCGAAGCAGTATTTATTAGCCTTTTGGGTGGATTACTGGGCGTTTTTCTGGGCGTCATTGCTGCCAATATTATCACCCAATCCTTTCAAATTCCGGCAGTCGTGTCAGCGTGGTCGGTAATTTTGTCTTTCGGCGTAGCCGCTTCAGTGGGATTGGTTTTTGGCATTTTTCCGGCACGCAGCGCCGCGCAGCAAGACCCAATTAAGGCTTTGAGGGTAGAATAAAAATATTGGCAACAAATTGCCATAAAATAGCAGCAACCTTGTAACCTCCATATCTAAAGAACCCTGTTAAAGACATGCGTAAAATTACTTTTTTTCTCTTCGCAATCACCCTGAGTGGCAGCCTGCCGGCACAAGAGCCTGAATGGTATCGCCTGACACTGGAAGAAGTCGTACAAATCGCTCAGAGCGACGCCCCAGATGTGCAACTCGCCAAAACGAGGCTCAGCAATCGTTTCTGGTCGTACCAGTCCTTTTTGGCAGATTACAAACCGCTCATTAATCTGAGCGCCACTTTGCCCAATCTCAACCGTTCGATCAATGCAATCATTCTGCCCGATGGCGGAGAAGCATTCATTCAGCGATCGCTGATGAGCAATCAGGTTGGTATTTCCCTTCAGCAGGATATTGCGCTTACCGGCGGTACGATTTTTCTCAATACCGGCTTACGGCGACTGGATATTTTCGCGGCAAGCGGCAATCCCGGCTCGATCTCCTACCTCTCAACACCCGTCTCCATTAGTTTTGTGCAGCCGATTTTTGGATTTAATGCGCTGAAATGGAACAAAAAAGTAGAGCCATTGCGCTATCAGGAAGCCAAACGTCGGTTTTCGGAAGACATGGAACAAACTGCACTGGATGCCGCGCAATTGTTTTTTGAAGTGCTGATTGCTCAGCTCAATCTGGAAGCAGCCCAACAGGAAAAATCCAACGCCGATACCTTGTATGAAATTTCTAAAGGGCGTTTTGAAGTAGGGAAAATCGCAGAAACTGAACTACTCCAAATCGAATTGAGCGTGGCAAATGCTGAGAATTTACTGGCGCAGGCAACACTGAACCTACAATCGAGCACCGAGCAATTGCGCAATTTCCTTGGCATTCAACGAGCAGTGGGTTTTGAGATGATTCCGCCCACCGATATTCCCGCATTTATCGTTGATGCGGATAAAGCCCTGCAATATGCACTGCAAAACCGCAGCGAAACCATCGCTTATGAACGGCGCCTGCGCGAAGCCGAACGCGAAGTCGCTCGCTCTGAAGGAGAAACCGGACCGCAGGTCAATCTTTTCGGCAATTTTGGGCTTTCACAAACCGCCGGCAATCTCTCCGATGCTTATCGCGATCCGCTCAATCAGGAACAGGTAACACTGGGGCTGGAGATACCACTCGCCGACTGGGGCAAACAAAAAGCCCGCCGCGAAGTAGCCCGTTCCAACCTCGATCTGGAACAAATGAATGTAACCCAGGAGCGGGTAAATTTTGAGCGGAATATTTTGTTGAAAGTACAGCAATTCGATCTCGTGCGCAATCAGGTGCAACGCGCTTTGCGCGCCTATGAAGTCTCGCGGAAACGTCAGGAAATGACACGGAACCGCTATTACATAGGCAAGATCGGAATCACCGATTTGAATATTGCCGTGCAGGAGCAAGAATCCGCACGCCGCAATTATGTCAACGCTTTGCAAAGCTTTTGGCTGGCTTACTACGACCTGCGTCGCAGCACTTTGTACGATTTTGCAAATGACCGCTCGCTTGTCAGTCTGCCTGATGGGTTTTGATGATCTGATTCCTGATAACATTATTCCTAATCATTAGGAAGGGGATAATCAATATAATCCTTGAAAAATAAACTTTCCGTACCTTGTCGGAAATATCCACCGGATGATTCAAATCGGACAATACAATACCTTGCCGGTAACGCGTAAAACCGCCAATGGCTTATATCTTGGCGACCAGGACATCGAAGAAGTGCTGCTGCCTTGGAAATATGCGCCCCAAAATACTTCTATCGGCGATCAACTGCGTGTTTTTATTTATTTCGACAGCGAAGACCGCATGATCGCTACTACTCTGAAGCCTAAAATCACCCTGCATCGCTTTGCTTATCTGCAAGTGAAAGACGTAACGCCGCACGGTGCTTTTCTCGACTGGGGTTTGGAAAAAGACCTCTTTGTACCTTTCCGGGAACAACCGCGCAAAATGCTCAAAGGCAAGTATTATCTGGTCTATCTGTATTTGGATGAAGATTCCGAACGGCTGGCAGCCTCCGCTCGCATCACGCGCTTTTTGAACAACAGGGAACTCACCGTCAAAGAAGGCGACGAGGTGGAAGTACTCATCTGGGAACCGACCGATCTGGGTATGAACGTCATCGTCAATCAGCAATACAAAGGGTTGATTTATTACAACGAACTTCATGCACAGGTACAACCCGGCGATACGCGGCGCGGCTACATCAGCAAGATCAGGGAAGACAACAAATTAGACGTGGTGCTGCAAAAGCCTGGCTACGAAAACATTGAACCCAGCATTGAAAAAATTCTGCAGGTCCTGCGCACACGGGGCGGTTATCTCCCCCTCACCGACAAAAGCGAGCCGAATGAAATTGCTAAGTTGCTGGAAATGAGTAAAAAAACCTTTAAAAAAGCCATCGGATCGCTCTACAAACAACGTCTGGTCCGACTGGAAGATGATGGCGTATATTTACAGGGAAAGTAAATATCGCATCATAAATTATTAAAACCAATCAGACAGATCATGAATTTCAAAAAGACACTTCTGCCGATTCTACTTGCTACCATCTGGATAAGTTTGTCTGAGTTTTTTCGCAATGAAGTGCTGGTAAAATCATTATGGGTAGAACATTATAAATCATTAGGGTTAGTTTTCCCCGCTGAACCAATCAATGGCGCCATCTGGGGATTGTGGTCGCTTTTATTGGCCATTGCCATTTATATCCTGTCAAAAAAGTTTTCTCTGTTGCAAACGGCCCTCCTTGCCTGGTTTATGGGCTTCGTATTGATGTGGGTAGTGATCGCCAATATGGGCGTTTTGCCGGATCAACTTTTGTGGGCAGCGGTTCCGTTGAGCTTGCTGGAGGCTTTCCTTGCCGCCTGGATTATTAAAAAGCTGACTTCATGAAAATGAATCGCAAAAAAATCATTACATTCATTTTGTTTACCTACGGTTTTTCCTGGATTTTCTGGGGCAGACAAGCCTTAAATTACAACTTCAATCTGGGCTGGCATCTTTCCAAGTGGAATCATATCCTTGGCGGGTTGGGACCTTTTTTCGGGGCGATCATGACTACTTTGCTCTTCGATCAATGGGCAGGCGTTCGGCAGTATTTTCAGCAAAAGCTATTCACCTTTCCATCCGCAAAATGGCTGCTGGTAGGTTTTGGCATGCCGGTGGTTTTCTTTTTAATTCCGTTTTTATTGTTGGGTATTTTCCAAGGCGAATGGGGGCGATTCTCTGATATTGGCATCAACAGCAAAGTGCCTCTAACCAATACCTTTCCCATCTGGCTGATGTGGTGCTGCTTCTACGGATTGGGCGAAGAAGGCGGCTGGCGGGGATTTCTCTTCCCGGAATTTTGCCAACAATACAAAGCCCGTCTTTCCACTCTTTATACCGCTATGATCTGGGTGCCCTGGCATTTACCGGTTTTTTTCTACGACAAGGATTTTCAGTCAATGGGAATCATCAGCATTCTGGGTTGGATCGTCGGATTGGTGTTTGGTTCGCTACTGCTGGGCTGGCTGGTGAAACAATCCCAATGGAGCCTGTGGGCGGTGATTCTCTGGCACGGCACCTTCAATCTTTTTACCACCAGCGATTTGATCAATCCATTATATCCGGGCATCATGAGTGCCCTGGTTATTCTCATTGTGCTCTGGATCGCCAGAAGATATGGCGAAGATTTGGACTGGAGTACAGCACCTAAATGATACGATATGGCCGCTTACACCTATCAAAAAATTCCACGTTCCCGCATTGCTACGTTTGATGTATTTGCCATCGGTTTGCAAAAGCACCACGTGATCGCCTTGCTCGAATTCGATGTCACGGATAGCAGAGCCAAGCTACAAGCCCTCAAAAGACAAGGCGTCAACGTTTCTTTTACCGCGTGGCTGGTGAAGGTCATCGGCACAGCGCTGGCGCAGCATCCAGAGGCAGCGGCGTACCTGTACAGCAAGCGCAAACTGATGATGTTTCAGGATATTAATATTTCCATTTTAGTGGAAAAAAAGTTAGGTGACAAAAGAGTGCCTATACCGCTGGTCATCGAAAAAACCAATAAAAAAAGCGTTGCCGAGATCACGCAAATCATTGAAGATGCCAAAAGCCAGCCCTTATCTGATAA
>CAZQTF010000199.1:0-6955 GCA_964596135.1 uncultured Saprospiraceae bacterium
AAGGATGCTGTTCTTGGGAATTTTTTGGAAAAATTTAGGATTTTTAGCAATCAAATTTAAGGCATCGGCATCTATTACCAAGGGCAGAGTACTTTTTTCCAACAGTTCTTCGAGCGCTTCTGCCGAGGTTTTACGCTGGTCAATGCCGCAGCCTATGCCAATGGCTTTGTACGCTGAGAGTTTGGGGATTTCCGAAAGGTAAAATTCGTGCCGATCCACGCTCACCATCGCCTCTGGGATGCTCATCTGCAAAATGGGATACGCGCATTTGGGTGCATGCACCGTGACCAACCCCACGCCGCTGCGCAGACACGCGCGCGTTGCCAGCATTGCTGCCCCTACTTTGCCGTAGCTGCCCATGATCAGCAGGGCGTGACCAAAATTTCCTTTGTGGTTGAATTTCTTTCGTTTATGTAAAATACTTTTCGAAAATCTGATGTCAATATAATAAAACGGCGTTTCCGTTTTTGTCATAAAATCCTCATCCAAGCCGATGCTTCCGATATGCCATTCGCCAACAATATCTTGATTTTCAGGGAAAAAGAAAGCTAATTTCGGCATTTCAAAGCTAAAAGTATAATGCGCGCGGATACAAGCACCAGTGCTATGCTGGTCGGCAAACAAACCCGAAGGAATGTCAATGGCTATGCGGATAGCGTCTTGTCGGTTCAAATATTCAAAGAAATTTGCCCAGTAGCCCGTTACCGGGCGATTCAAACCGGAGCCAAAAATCGCGTCAATAATGGTCGCGCCCGTTGGCAAATCGGGCAGCGGAGTATTCGGTTTGATGGTGTTGATTATCAATTCAGTATGCCGTGGCAGGCGATTCCAGTTCGTTTGAAAATCGGGGGAAGTTTGTGGGCTGATTTGGCAAAACCAGACCGTAACGTTGTAGAATCGCTGTTGTAACAGCCTTGCCGTTGCTAGTCCGTCACCGCCATTGTTGCCCGGTCCGCAGAAAATGTGGATGGGTACGTCCTGATCCGGAAATTTTTGGACAAACCAGTTCACAAACGTCTGCGAAGCCCGCTCCATGAGGTCAATCGAAGCAATCGGTTCGTGGGCGATGGTGTAGGCGTCGAGTTCTTTTATTTGCGAAGCGCTCAAGATTTTCATCTTAGACAGACTTTAGACACAAGGTATTAGATGATAGATTATTTCCAATATCTAAAATCTAATTTCCAACTTCTAAAAATAGCGTATTTTTCCGCAATTATAAAAATATCATGGAACTCAAAAATATATTCAAAGACCTCAAAGTGGTCGAACTGGCGAGTGTATTAGCGGGACCGGCGGTGGGAATGTTTTTTGCTGAATTGGGTGCAACGGTCATCAAAATTGAAAATAAAGCTACCGGCGGCGATGTCACGCGGGGTTGGCGAGTGCCCGAGGAAGATTCGGAGACGGCTTATTCGGCATACTATTGCAGCGTCAACTGGCATAAAAAAGTGCTGTTTTTAAATTTACAAAGAGAAGAAGATCAAGTAATTGTGTATGACTTGATTCGGGAAGCCGATGTAGTGATCAGCAATTTCAAACACAGTTCAGCAATAACTATGCGAATGGATTACGATGCGCTGCGATCATTGAATCCGCGCTTAGTTTTTGGTCAAATCACAGGCTTTGGCGAAGCCGACGATACCCCGGCGTTTGATGTGGTGTTGCAGGCGGAGGCGGGTTTTCTGTACATGACCGGCGAAGCGGGGCGCGATCCGGTGAAAATGCCCGTAGCACTCATTGATATTTTGGCGGCGCACCAGTTGAAAGAAGCGATTTTACTGGCTTTGCTCAGGCGGCAAATGAGCGGTGAGGGCGGTTATGTGTCGGTTTCTTTGTTTCAATCGGCGGTGGCATCGCTGGCGAACCAGGCGACCAACTGGCTCATGGCAGGACATATTCCACAACGGATGGGTACACAGCACCCGAACATTGCGCCCTACGGCGATATTTTTACAACAAAAGACAATAAGCAAATTGTGCTTGCGATTGGCACCGAACGGCAGTTTGAGAACATGTGTAAGGTGCTGAAAATCAATCCGGATGACCGCTTTTTAATCAATGCCAATCGCGTTAAAAATCGCGTTGCTCTGGTAGAATGGTTACAACCCTTATTTCGCCAATTCAATCGGGATGTGCTTTTGCAGCTCTTCTGTACGAGCGGCGTGCCTGCGGCGGGCATTCGCCCTATGCCGGAAGTTTTTGAACATCCTCTGGCAAAAAATATGATTTTGGAGGAAATCATGCCGGATGGGCGATCAAGTAAGCGGGTACGGACGGTCACATTTGAGGAAAAAAGATAATATTCGTATATTAGCTGGAAAGTATTTTCATTTGAAAACATTTAAGTTTTACATAATATTTCATTTTTTTTTGCTGTCATTTCCTGCTTACGCTACTCATATCGTTGGTGGCGAGATGAATTATACCTGCTTAGGTGATGACCGTTATGAAATAACGCTAACCATTTTCCGAGACTGCTTTTACGGCGATCCCAATGCCTGGTTTGATAATCCCGCTTCGATCGGCGTTTTTGATGCCAACAATCGGTTGCTGGGGCAGATTCTGGTGCCGTTGATGAACAACGATACTTTGAATCCGGTACTCAATGGCGAATGCTTTGTGGCGCCGCCCAGCGTGTGCGTGCATACCACGACCTATCGAGCGGAAGTAACATTACCTTTCCGTGCCGGTGGTTATCAATTAGCCTATCAGCGCTGCTGCCGCAATCAAACGATTTTGAACATTGTCAACCCCTTGGCTTCGGGGGCGACTTATGGGGTTACGATTTCTGAACGTGCTTTGCTCGAATGCAACTCTAGTCCCAAATTTAAGATGTGGCCCCCCATTTATATCTGTGTCAACGAGCCGATTTTTTTCGACCAATCCGCCGAAGATGCAGAGAATGATTCGATTGTGTATAAACTTTGTGCGCCTCTTTTGGGGGGAACACAAGCAATACCGCGCCCCCAACCACCCAATGCGCCGCCGTACCAGGAGGTGGTCTGGCGAAATCCGCCTTATGGAGTAGAAAATATGCTGAACGGAGCGCCTGGCGGTGTTCCGTTGCAGATTGATCCTCAAACTGGTCTTCTCACTGGCTTGCCAACGACGGTTGGACAGTTTGTCGTAGGCATTTGTGTGGAAGAATACCGCAATGGTGAGCTGATTTCGACGACGCGACGGGATTTTCAGTACAATGTAGGAATTTGCGGACGCCCGACCGCCGGTTTTTTTGCGCCCGAGGTGCAATGTGGCGATTTAAAAGTAAATTTTGTTAATGAAAGCTTCGAAGCGGATGACGTTCTATGGCAGTTTGGCGATGGCGCTGTTTCCAACGAACGCGATCCCACATTTACTTTTTCTGATACAGGTGAATATAACATTCAGTTGATTATTGAACCAGGGACTATTTGCGCAGATACATTCGCGCAAAAAATTCGTTTGTTGCCGGCTACGCTTCAGCCGGATTTTTCCTTTGATTTTCAGGAATGTACGGATTCGGCAACGGTGGCGGTGCTCGATGCTTCTACCGATTTGGCTTCGGTGATTACCAGTTGGGACTGGTCATTGCAGCCGCTGAACTTTCGTTCCAATGAGCAAAACCCGGTTTTTGTCATCCCTCAAAGCGGTATTTTCGATCTGCAGCTCCGTTTGCGTGCGGCGAATGGCTGCGATGCAGAATTACGCAAGCCTTTGGTAATCAATTTAATCGAAGAAATGCTTCCCGATTCATTGGTGGTTTGTCGTGGGGACACCATTGCGCTGAATCCCGATTTTAACGCTGATTATCAGTATCTTTGGTCGCCACTCGATGGCTTAAGCGACTTTACCTTGCCCAACCCAATTGCCCAGCCTGATTCCAATATGATTTATACGGCTATTATTACGGATTCGGCTGCCTTCTATCGGGTAGAACGGCGAGTAGCGGTTCGGGTTGCCGCTGCCATTGATTCTTTGTTTGCTTTTGCCGAGCCGGATTCTATTTTGGGTAGGGGTACTGTGCAGTTGATGGCTTCTTTTTACGATAATTTGCAATACACCTGGACACCTCCTGAAGACCTAAGCGCGGCGGATGTTTTTAATCCTGTGGCAAGCCTGACCGAGACAACCACTTATCAGGTGGTTGCCCGCAACGCGGCAGGCTGTACCAAAAGTGCCTTTGTAACGATTGTGGTTGTTGACCTACCTTGCGAAGAACCTTACATTTTTATTCCCAATGCCTTTTCTCCCAACGGTGACGGCGTTAATGACGTCTTTACCATCAGAGGCAATCATTTTGATGACATGTACCTTGCGGTTTTTAATCGCTGGGGACAACGCGTGTTTGAATCGCGATCGCCTCAGATCGGCTGGGATGGTATTTTTGAAAACACGCCACTACCTCCCGATGTGTACGGCTATTACGCGGAGGTGCGCTGCTTGAACGGGCGTATTTTTTTTAAAAAGGGCAATTTGACGCTCATTCGTTGATTTTTCCTTGCCTCCTTCGGAAAATTCCGAAATATTTGTAGAGACCTACCCTTGTGGCATTTAATCTTTTTATGACGCTGATCATCTGTAAAATACGGATGAAAATGCTCCGTTTTGAATATTGAAATTTCCTTTTGCGATATGATACAACTCAGACAATTTTTGATGCTTGGCTTGATCGTTTTCTTTGTTCGCTGCGGTTTTGCACAGGTGTACACAGGCTTAAGCGGTGGCGGCGGCTTAGATGGCAGGGTGAGTCTGCGTGCCACAATCCCTGTTGATGTACTTGTTTCCAGGACGGTGAGTGTCCAATCTGCGCTGGTTTTTACACAGCAACACAATGCGCAGATTGTTGCGAAACTCGGCAACGAGCGCGATTATCTACGCACTACCATCTGGTATGCTGGCATTCCTGTTATGGTTAAAGCCCGCTTTGTCGGCAACGCAATCTCTATTTATGCTTTGGCAGGACCACAAGTGAACTACGGTTTTGATTTTTCTGCTTCTTATGTGGAGGTAGGCTATTATAAAAGGCAAAAGCTAAAATTTAAAGAACTGGCAATCAGCCGATTGGATATTGGCGTCAATGCTGGCTTAGGATTGGAGAAAGAAATCAGCAATCGTTGCAAAATTTTTGCTGAATTATTGATCTTGTTTAATTTTTATGATATTGATAATAATACTATGAGCGAGATTTTTAACGAAGGTAAAATTTTTAATCTGGGTTTTTTACTGCCTCTGAAAAAATAGCGGATCCCTATATTAGAAAAGGGTTGAAACTACATAGTTTCAACCCTTTTTCTTTTGAAAGAAGAAACACTACATTATTCAACCAGAATCATCTTCCTGGTAGCTGTATATTTCTCTGCCTCAAGAGTGTAGTAAATCACACCGCCGGTAGCCAGATCGTTGCGGCTTACGATGATCTGGTTGTAACCTTTCGCAAAATCGCCCCGAATGAGCTTCAATACGCGACCGCTTGCATCCTGCAATTTGAGCGTTGCTTTTGTCGCTTCGGGCAGATAGAAACCAATGGTCGTTTTATCCTGGAATGGGTTCGGCGTGTTCTGATACAATTCGAAGTTCAACCCTGCAATTACGCCATTGCTGAATGCAATTGCCACATTCATTAATTCACCTGTTTGATTGTACGCTTCCGCAATTGTGTAGCGGCTGCTCACGCCCAATGCCTTGCTGAGTTCAGTATCTGTTTTTACACTAAATACAAGGCTAAAGAGGATGTCATCCGCGTCCGTCAACGTTGCGCCGTTTGGTGCATTCCAACTGGTGGTAATGATTCCTTCATTTACAAAACGCAGACCGAAGTTTTCCTGTGTCGCTACACCAGCAACGATGTCCACCAGTTCCAATGCCTTGTTGTCGAAGGTCAATGTCGCCTGATAGCCCTGGATGCCGGCGATGTCGGAAGCACGGAAGTCAATCGTGTACTCATCACCTGCGCCCAGTTTCACATCTGCTACCTGGAAGTTGAATGTGCCATTTACGTTACGTACTTCTGCTGCAGTCGCATTCAGACGCGCGTTGCCGTCAATGTCACCTATCTTAACAGCGACGAAGTTCACATTTGCAATCGCACCTGCCAGGTCGTTGATGTTCTTCACCTCTGGGAACGCCTGTGACCATGGGTTCAGCGGGTTCGGGAAGGTGTAGGAAGCATCTACGAATCTCCAGCTCGTGTTGTTTGCGAATTCCGTATCCACGCTCAGAATCAGTTTGCGCAGTGCAATGAGATCGAGAATGGAGATAGATTTGGAGTTGTTTATATCCGCTGCGATCAACTTGTACGGGCTGTTCAGTGGCTGCACGCCCAGGATGTGTTTGGTAATCAACACGATATCAAATGTACTTACGCCGTTTAACGGATTAATGTCGAGCGATGGAGCGACGGTATAGTCATAGCCTAATTCCAATCCGCTGAAAGCATAAGCCCCTTGCTCGTTCGTCAGTTTACTCTGAGCATTTTGTCCGCTTAGCTGAACGTTGACCATTTCAACCGGCTCTGTATCTTCGGTATTGATTAAACCGGCGATAGTACCAGGACCA
Organism: uncultured Saprospiraceae bacterium; assembly: GCA_964596135.1. Lineage (GTDB taxonomy): Bacteria > Bacteroidota > Bacteroidia > Chitinophagales > Saprospiraceae > JADJNW01. Next base: position 6,535 of record CAZQTF010000199.1, read on the forward strand.
GCAATATCGCATACTCCAAACATATTATCCTGAAGCAGGACATAAGTACGGCAGAAGTCATAATTCGGACCGCCAACAGTGCTATCCGGTTGAACCGCCGTCGGATTGAATGCGCTGTCCCAGGCATAAATCTCTATATCCAGCGTCGCTGGATCGTCGCAGGTTACAACGATACACTTTTGATCAATGTTTGGCGTGTCGCCAACACGATTGATAGAGTAACTAATAGGACTATTGCAATCATCTATCGGGCTTGCTATGAAATCACTTGCGCAGATAGTCATCGCTCCTTTGTCCAAATCGCCGTCACCATCTACATCATCTTCTGGATTTACTGGCATCAGTTCAACAGCTAAGCCGTGCAGACAAATCGGCGTCGGCGCCTTGCAGTCAATCACCGAGAACGGAATGCGGGCTACCG
>CAZQTF010000200.1:0-6946 GCA_964596135.1 uncultured Saprospiraceae bacterium
TCTAAAGAGCCAGTCAGGTGCTTCATAATATATACAAATTTTATAACTTGACACCAAAAGTCAGCACCACCGATCGCCCGTCCGAACTCCAGACCCCAACGCCAGGGTAGCCGGTGGGGCGTTTGGTGAAATATTGCTCGTTGGTCAGATTATTTATGCTCAGGCGCAGTGTGTAACGCCGGGCAACGCGCACCGAAGCGTTTGCATCCCACAGCGTGTAAGCCGGTACGATTCCTGCCGCGCCATTGATGGTCGGTTCTTTGGTGTTGAGCGCGTCGGAGAAGCTTTTATCTACATAGCTGTACTGCAATATCATGTTAAATGGCCCAGCCCAGAACTGCAAGCCGTTTCTGCTTATCCAGCGAGGTACCGTTTCGAGGCGGTTGCCAGTAATGTCGAGGTTTTCGCCATTTACAATCATCGAACCTTTGAGATAGGCTGCATCAAAATAGGAGGTGGATGTAAAGAAAGACAGGTTCCAGTTTTCAGGGTAAATATTTAGCAATTGCAAAGGCTTCGCCTCCATGTAAGCTTCTATGCCGCGCGTGCGGCTGTCGCCTACGTTGGTTTTAAAAATATAGGATTCACCGTTGCTGTTTTCGAGAATCAGGCTGCCGATGCGGTTGTTGTAATTGATTTGAAAAACACCCAGATCATAATGTAAAGCTCCATTGTACAGGCTTCCGCTGATGCCGGCTTCGGCATTGTACCCAAAAGCGTCTTCCAGGTCGGGATCGGTCACATCCAGGGCAGTGGGGGGAATGACATCGGCAAAAATAACCGGACGATACGCTTGCGACCAACCTGCGTACACGCGGTTGTTGTCATTAATTTTATATTGCGTGTTTACCCCGAAAAGTGGAAACATGTGCTTGATTTCCAGGGGTACTTTATCTTCCTCATAATAGCGAATGTAACCGTTCATTTTAGTTGTGCCGCTTTCGATGCGAATACCAGGTATAAAAAGCAATTTTGGGGTGATGTACAGTAGGTTTTCAGCAAAGAACGCTGCATTTTGGGTTTTGTAATGCAAATTTCTGCCCCAATTGCCGGTAATGCTCAGGTCGTAGTCAAAACCAGTGGTGCCTTGCCCCAATTGCCGGCGATGCAGGTGGTTATTGATGTAACGGACACCGGCGGCAAGCGTATTTTTCAAGTTGGCGAAATGATAATTGTGCGTCAGCCGCAGTTCGGAGGTGTAACTGTTAAACCGGTCAATGTCCACTTGTCGGGGTTTATAAGCATCGGTGACGGGATCAATCGCATCAGGGACATTCGCAAAACCAATAAACTGTATGCTGTTGCGCGTGCCAAAGACACCCGAGGTCACAAAATGGAGGTGGGTACGGGTGCTTATTTCCCAGTCAAAAGTAAAGGACGGAACATAAATATCCGGGTTGAAATAATTACGCTGGCGCGTTGCCTGGCGGGGATTTTCATAGAACATGCTGTCGGTGAGCGGTCCGGGTATGCGGAATAAATAAGTTGAGCGTCCGATTTCTGCTCTCAGGGTAATGTTTTTCGTAGCCTGAAATTGCAACATGCCATATTGTGCTTCCGATTCTGACTTTGCGCCATCGCGATAGCCATCTGATACCCGCTTTTGGAAATAAGTATAATAACTCCATTGACCTAATTTGCCACCCATTGCATTATAAGTACTAAATAAACCAAATGAACCAAGCGAACTTATGCTTTCAAAACGGAGCGCACTGGTGGTGTCGGGTTCTTTGATGATATAATTGACCATCCCGCCGAATTGCGCGCCATATTGCAGTGCTGCGGTGCCGCGTACCATTTCCACCCGTTGAATGGCTTCCATCGGCGCGCTGTAATGGCTTGCCGGGTAGCCATACATATCCGAATTGGTTATAATGCCATTTTGACGAACATTATATTCCCAGGAACGGTGCGGATCCAGCCCGCGTGTAGCAATGTTCACCTGATTGCCGGAACCATCCATATCATAAACGAAAACGCCGGGCACCTTGGCAAAAATCTGCCGACCCACTTTTTCCGAAAGATTCGCATTCAGATCCGCCACACTAATGACTTCATTTTTCTTGCCTGCCATAATGTAAGTACCATGCACTTCCGGCAGGCGTTGCACTCCCTGCCTCTGCCGGTCGGCAGCAACTACTACCTCACGCAGACGACCTTCAAGCGGCTCTAGCACCATGTTTTCCAAAATAGTTTCCATTGCAGAAATAGTGATTTTCTTATGTAAAGTGCGATAACCAATATAAGAAATACTTAATGTGTAGCTTCCTGCTTGAATGTCTTGAATCGTAAATGAACCATTATCTGTAGTGGTTGTAACTACTTCTATTTCAATTAATTGTATGTGTGCACCTGCCAGTGGTATCCCATTATGATCGGTTATTTTGCCTTTGATTGTAGCTTGTTGGGCAAAAGCAAGTATTCCGGGAATGCAAAGTAAAATGGTGTAAAGTGTTTTCAGGTTCATGAGACTGGTTGGTTTAATTATATGTAAATAATATAATAAATATTGGGTTATTATGATGTTTCCGTAGTAGTAAAAAAAAACAGTAGTGGGTCAAAGCTGTTGTTTTGCCTTTTAGATTTCGTAAATCTTGGAGATTTGGGACACTCATTTGATCCAATACCTAAAAACGAAAGCTATTAGGTACTTCCCCTAATAGGCTTCCATTTTTAGATGACAACATAAAGAATTATTTCTTCAGGGGTAATTCATTTACCCGTCTGCCGATGGCATAACCATGACGCACCCCTTCTACTGCATCCATACGGAAGTGTACGCCCAATGGAATGCGCGAGTAGGCATTTTCCTCTGCCATTTCCCGGAAAGATTTGAACGAACGCGGAATTCCTAAAAACTCGATACGACCTTCGTGCGAACGATCTACCATCGCATAATTGTCGCCAAAAATGTCGGTTAATACTTCCGCGGCAGCGGCGCCAAAGGTAGCGTGTCCTGATGGATAAGCTGGGAAACTGGGCGAAAACCAAAGGTGCGGCTCCCAGCCCAAATCAATAACGCGGCGAATATAGGTCACCGGTCGCTCGATGTTGTAGTAATACTTTGAGTACCAACAAGCTACACCGGCATCATTTAGTGCCAGACCAACCTTCAGGGCAGTATAAAGCGACAGATCGAGGCTTGCGTCCTTGGATTCTAGTACCTGATTGGCAATGGACATAAAGCGGGTGGGCGGCGCAAACGTCAAACCGACTACATCGTCGCTCCAATATTCAGCAATCCACTGATCTTCGTAGCTCAGCACCGGCGTATTTTTGGAAAAAACTTCCATCGCTTCTTGATGTAAGGCAGAACTTGGATCTTCGCTGAAAGGCAGCGGCGGTAAAGCAAGTTTATCCCCTTCATTGATGGCAAAAGTACGCGCTTCGCCCCATCGTGGGAACAGCGCCCCGCTCTGGTCAGGGTAAGTAGGCACCCATTTGCCCGGACCAGCTGGTGGTACATAATCGGAGGGGCGGGCATTGCGGAACGCTTCGTGACCAATCGGGTCGGTAGCCGACCAGTTGTAAACAGCTTCTGCTACCAACTGACCGTAGCGCTTGGAACGCTCAAAAATGTCTCTCGGAATTTCCTCCAATGCCTCCAGGTCGAGTCTCGTTTCTGTTGACTGGATCGTGAAACGCAACTCCGGCGATACGTGCGGGAAAAAGCGCTTCATCAGGTAGCCATAAGAACCATTTACCACCGTAGGCCAGTGATAAGTAACGCCCTGTTCTACATTAGGAATGTCCAATCCTTGTGTCTGGTACAATCTCTCGATCGAGTTATACTGAGGCATAGCTGTGATGGTTGCTTCGTAAGCTGAAAGCCCCAGATACGCCAGCGCGCGCGGTGCTGGTCCTGGCCGGTAGCCTTCGGCAAAACGCTCTATATCCATGAATACTTTGTTCCATGTAATCACAACTTCTCCTGAGTAGTCTTCTGCCGTGGCTGTTTCCAAAGAGAAACCATCTTCGTCATTTTGGCAGCCGGTCAGCAGTAATGTGCCTAATGTAAGGGCAACAAACAAAAATCTAAGTAATTGCTTCATCATGTCCAATTAGGGATTTATATGGTGAAAAAATAAGCCAATAATCACGATTTGCCTGTCTTTGCCTTTTTAACGATAGCAGCAAGACACAGCGGTCGTTGGATGAAACCGGAAAAAATAGTAGTAATCAGTTTTTGGACACGAATAGCCTTCTTCCTTTTAAAAGGAATGTCTCAGAAGCTCGAAATTGTGAGGAAACGGTGTGAAAATAAGTTTTTGATAGCCAGTTAGTTGTGCAGTTTTCTGTCAGTGCAGCGACTTTGAGTACAAATATATGCTCAAATTTATAAGATATACAAACATTTCTAGAAAAAAATTTGCTACAAGTCCCAACAGTTATTGCTGTTGCTTTTTGAGAAAAGTATAAGACAAGATTGACAAAAATCATCTGGCACTGGCGAGCACCGCAGCGTTGCAGTCTGCTAAAAAAGCCGGCTGACGTAGGGACATCAATGATCAGACAGAATTTTATTCAAAATTTTCAAGGTGATCAAATAAGTCGGTTTGACGCCATCCAGTCCTAAGCTACCGGAGGCCAGCGTGTGTCCTGTTATCAAAGGATTATCCGAAGCATAATAGGCATAGCGGATTTTTACATTTTCGCGGATGCTTTTACGGATTTTGGAAGCAGCCTGTATGGCTTTTTGATAATGCGCGCCTTCCATTTCCAGCCCGATGGCCTGCCAGGAGGATTTAAGGAAATAGCGAAGGATGTCTTTATTTTGCAAAGAAGTGCCCAAAACGGTGATCATCAGCCCTTCAAATACAGACAACCCGCAATTGTCAAAATCATTTTTGGCAAATTCGTTTTCGATCGGATAGTTATCTGTTGTGCCTTCAAATACATGTGCCGTAGGAACCATGATATCGCCTTTGCTGCCTTCGAGAATACCCGCTTTGCCCATAATGGAAATGGATGCCACATTGAGTTTTTGCTTGCCGCTTTCATTCAGATCATATGGTTTGAGCAGCTCGTCCATCGTCTCAAAAGCCTGTTCGCCAAAAGCATAGTCCATCACCAAAATGAGGGGCTGCTGCTCTTGCACATAGCCATCCTGCCATTGGATTTCTGCCGGTAGGGCAGTCGGTTCGATCTGGGGCGTATCAAAGATTTGCACGGTGATGTTGGTACCACTAACATCGTCGAACTCATACATGCCATGTTTCAAGGCATATTCTTTCACTTGCATGCGCAGGGCAGTGTTGTTTTCAATGCTTAGTTCCCGCGCCAGTTCTTCCAGATTGGCATGGGGCATTTGCAGCGCGGCTTTCGCAAAAAAAGAATTCATAACGCTGTGCGGATTGGCGCTGATGATGTGTATGGGGCGTTGCAGCCAGTTTTTTTTGTACAGAAATTGCTTGATGTTGTTGGCCCATTGCTCGCCATAATGGTGATGCCCCACCCGCTCGCGCAAAGCGGAAGAGAAGGAAATTTCCCGATCGTTGCCATCTCGTTCTTCTTCCGTTGAAAGCCGCCCCAACCAGTAAGTAATGTGAAAAATGCTATTGACATTGGGATCAGCAGAAAAGCGCTTGCAGGCTTCCACTGTTTCCTCGTAGGTACGCCCCAGCAGCGTGCTGAGGTAAGTAAATGCGACTTCTCGGTTGAAATCTTCGCCTATGGCTTCTTTTTTGAGAACAATCTCCTCCAGTTGCAGCCACTCGCGTCGTTTTCTTTCTTTTTGATCTTCGCTGTTGCGACGGATTTTTTCGGCTTCAATGTACAAAAAAGTGAGATGTGTGAGTATGTCGTAAATGTCGCTGCGTCCGCGCGTCATTTCGATAAACATCTGTTCCTTGTCAATCCGATAACAATTGCGGCGGCGCTTGGGCGGTATAATAACCTCAAAATCAGAGTTTTCAAAACCTTCCCGCGAAATCAGCCGAATGTAGCGGCACTCTTCGATGCCTTTCGGCAAACGCTGAAAAACGTATAACAAACCTTCCAGTTCGACCCGCTCCGGGTCATTGATGTCGCCGTAAATTTCAGGACGAAGAATTTTCAGGTTGTCAATCATTGCCTGCCCGGATATCCCCAGCGGCTTGTACACTCCGCGAATAAACAGATGACGCATAGCGATGTAGAGGCGCTCGATGGCAGCGCGGGATTCCTGCGCGCGGGTGCGATGGGTGATGTATCGTGACATATCGTTTTTCTTTGCCCGGCAAAGATAGCAAGCCCCTCGTGAAAAAGGAATGTGCAGAAAAGCAAAAGACGACATTTGCAGACAAGACGTCGTCCTGGGAGGGTAAAATTAATTCATGTACTCCAAAGAGGTTTTGCAATAGCGTGGCAAAATGTATGATAGATAGTTTTTTCTAATCTGTTGAGATAGTTCGAGTCTTGGATTCTCTGGTAAATTTGCGCTCACCAAGATTCCATTTTTTTGCCATCATACATTTGGAAACACTACCAAATATTGATGGGGATAATCTGGATAAAATTGACAATCATCGGCAATAAAAAAGGGGGCTAATGCAGCCCCCCGAAAAAACACCTAAAACCCATATTCAAATCTTGATAACCTTATTTCGTATTTTTTGTTGCAACACCGGCGTTAATTTTCACTATTCTGCCCCCGTGTTGACTTTTAACGTGCCTTTTGTTGCAACTTACATTCATTTAGACGAGGATTTTTCCAAAAGTCACAAGGGCACAAAAAAAATATTTTTTTTCTTTAGTACGTAAAAACCGATGGAAAGATTCAATTCTCTTTCGGAATTTCTGGATTTTTGCTGGCGGTTGCTGCTCAACGGTGCCGTAAAACGCAATGATTCGCTCCGAACACCCGTAATTGGTACGTTTGATGGTCAGAAAATACATCTGCGTACGGTTATTCTCCGCAAAACCGACCGGCAAAACCGAACACTTTTGTTCTTTTCCGATTTTCGGG
>CAZQTF010000201.1:0-6940 GCA_964596135.1 uncultured Saprospiraceae bacterium
ACTGTCAAAGAACTTTTTTTTCCTAATTTTTGGAATGCGTAATGTCAGTTAAAAAAGAAATTAAGGGGTGCAACCTGAAAGGCAATTTGTAGATCGGAAACCAATTAATTAGAAGGGGTCTAAAAGGTTTTTCCATGCTTTTCATTCATAGGGTTACACCCTTTCTTTTTGTTTTAGGCCGCTCGTCACGGATATAATTCTACTGTAAGCATCAAAAAAATTCTTCTTTGTACACAACAGCTTCGCGGGAAAGGAGTTTTTTTAAGAAAAAACGTGTTATGAGGTGGTTGCTTACATTGTTTTTTTGTGGATTTATGACATTTGTTTTTGCGCAGAAGGGAGTAAACCTCAGCGGTTGCTGGCGGGGCGTGATTACGCAGGAAGAAGGAGGTATTCGCCCAGAGTATGAGATGGAGTTGTATCTTACGCAAAAAGGAGATAAAATCACCGGGCGCTCCTTTGTATATTTTGACAAATATTATGCCGAGATGGAACTGGAAGGAGTGGTTTTAGGTAATAAAATTATACAATTTAAGGAAACTAAAATTACCGCTTATAAAAAAGTGGAGAGCATGGAGTGGTGTCTGAAACAGGCGGTACTTACGCTTATCAAAACCGGCAATCCCTGGCGGTTGGAAGGCGCTTGGCAGGGTGCCACGCAGTTTGGTCCCTGCATACCAGGGAAAATTGTCTTAAAAAAGGCGATACCGAGAGTGTAAAAACCCTTCCGACTTTCTGCCAGGATAGAATGCAAAATTCAAAATGTAAAGGTAACTTTGCGGCCTCAAACCATTAGCTCAGATGATTTCGAAAGCAGTACACATTATAGCGATTATTCAGGAAAGCGTGATTAGAGCGATTCAGGAGCTTTACGGCGAAGTCGTACCGGCAAATCAGGTGCAGGTGAGCGGTACACGCAAGGAATTCGAGGGAGATTACACCATTGTTACTTTTCCGTTTACGAAAATTGCCCCAAAAAAACCGGAGGAAATAGGGGAGGAGTTGGGCAATTATCTGGTGAAAAATGTGGCGGAAGTGAAATCTTTTAACGTGATCAAAGGTTTCCTGAATTTAGTGGTGAGCGATCGTTTCTGGGGTAGTTTTTTGGAACAGATTTATGATGATGCAACTTATGGACAACATCCTCCAAATGGAGTGAAGGTAATGGTGGAGTTTTCTTCGCCAAACACCAATAAACCCTTGCATTTAGGACACATCCGCAATAATTTACTGGGGTGGTCTTGTTCTAAAATTCTTGAGGCGACAGGCTATGAAGTCATTCGGGTGCAGGTGGTCAATGACCGGGGCATTGCTATTTGTAAAAGTATGCTCGCCTGGCAGAAGTTTGGCAACGACGCCACGCCAGAATCTACCGGAATAAAGAGCGATCATTTTGTTGGGGATTATTATGTGTTGTTTGAGCAAAAATTCCAGGAAGAGTATCAACTCTGGCAACAAACAGAACTGGCAAGAGCCATTTTTGAAGAAAAGCACAAAAAAGACCAGGAAGAAACGGCATTCTTCAAGGATTTTAAAAATATTTATTTCAACGAATACAGCCCATTGGGCGCTGAAGCCCGCGAAATGCTGCGAAAGTGGGAAGCCGGCGATGAAGCTACGGTGGCTCTCTGGCGTAAAATGAATGGGTGGGTATATCGTGGTTTTGAAGAAACGTATAATAAATTGGGTGTCTCTTTTGATAAATATTATTACGAGTCGGATACCTATTTACTGGGTAAGGATATTGTGGAAGACGGGCTGGCGCGAGACATTTTTTACCGCAAGGATGATGGCTCGGTGTGGGTGGACCTAACCGACGCTAAACTCGATCACAAAGTAGTGCTGCGGAGCGATGGAACTTCGGTGTACATTACCCAAGACCTCGGTACTGCGCGGCTACGCTATGAAGATTTCGGGGTAGATCGCATGGTGTATGTAGTGGCAGACGAACAAAACTACCATTTCCAGGTGCTGTTTGAAATATTGAAACGCCTGGGTGAGCCTTATGCCGAAGGCTTATACCATTTGTCTTACGGGATGGTAGATTTGCCTACCGGCAGGATGAAATCGCGTGAAGGCACAGTGGTGGATGCCGATGATCTGATCGCTGAGGTAATCGCTGAAGCCCGCGCCAACTCGCAGGAACGCGATACCCTGGCTGATTTGGGCAAAGACGAACAGGAAGATATTCTTCGGAAAATTGGGCTGGCGGCGCTCAAGTTTTTTATCATCAAGGTGCACCCGAAGAAGCGAATGATCTTCGATCCCAAGGAGTCAGTGGATTTGCAGGGACAAACCGGACCTTACGTGCAAAATGCTTACGTGCGGATTCAGTCGGTACTGCGGAAAGCAGAGCAGGAAGGGCTAATTGGCAGTGAGCAACTGGCGGTGAGCAGCGAATACATCGTTTTGGAAACCGATGAAAAGGACTTGATTGCACAGTTGTACGAATTTCCGAATCTGATTCTGGAGTCGGCGCGTGAATATGATCCTTCGGTTATTGCAAATTATTGTTATAATCTGGCAAAATTATATCATAAGTTTTATCATGATTTTTCGATTTTGAAAGCGGAGACGAAAGCGGCGGTAGCATTCCGATTAAAATTATGCCAGGCAATTGCTCATACCCTGCGCTTTGGAATGGATTTGCTGGGAATTGAAATGCCGGAAAGGATGTAAAACTATATTGCAATTGGAGATTTGCGAATTACAAATATCACCATATTTGAATATTATAACATGAGCGAAGTTAAAGAGTCATTGAATTTTATTGAGGAAATTATTGAGGAGGATATCAAAAACGGCAAACACGCCGGACGAGTGCACACGCGCTTTCCGCCGGAGCCAAATGGTTTCCTGCACATCGGGCATGCGAAAGCGATTGTACTGAATTTTGACATTGCCCAGAAATACGGTGGCAAGACCAACCTCCGCATGGATGATACCAACCCCACTACGGAAAAGACCGACTATGTGGAAAACATCAAAAAAGATATCCAATGGCTTGGTTATCAGTGGGAAAACAATGTGCTCTACGCTTCGGATTATTTCCCACAGTTGTATGAATTTGCCATTCAGTTGATTAAAAAGGGGCTGGCATATGTGGATGATTCTACATCGGAGGAGATTGCGGAGATGAAAGGCAACGTCAACGTGCCCGGTAAGGAAAGTCCGTACCGGAACCGCTCGATCGAGGAAAACCTTGATCTGTTTGAGCGTATGAAAAATGGTGAATTCCCGGACGGTTCAAGAGTACTGCGTGCCAAGATTGACATGGCTTCGCCCAATATTCACCTGCGCGATCCTATTATGTACCGCATCAAGCACGAGCACCATCATCGTACCGGCGATGCGTGGTGTATTTACCCCATGTATGATTTTGCGCATGGACAAAGTGATTCCATTGAAGGTATTACACATTCATTATGTTCTTTGGAATTTATTCACCATCGCCCGTTATACGACTGGTTTATTGAAAAACTGGAAATTTTTCCGTCGCGGCAGATCGAATTTGCCCGGATGAATGTATCATACATGATTACCAGCAAGCGCAAGCTGCTCAAGCTGGTGGAAGAAGACTACGTGAGCGGCTGGGATGATCCCCGGATGCCCACGATCGCCGGGATGCGGCGTAGAGGTTTTCCGGCGGCGGGTATCCGCGAGTTTTGCCGCAGAGCGGGCATCGCCAAGCGAGATAATTTGATTGAAATTGAATTACTCGAATTTTGCGTTCGCGAAGAGCTAAATAAAATCACGCCGCGCGTCATGGCGGTGCTGGATCCGATTAAAGTGGTGCTTACAAATTACCCTGAACATCAGGTAGAAGAAATGGAAATTGAGAACAACCCGGAAGATGAGAACGCCGGCACTCGCAAAGTGCCTTTCTCCAGCGAACTGTACATCGAGCGTGACGATTTTATGGAAAATCCACCAAAGGGCTATTTTCGGCTTATGCCGGGTGGCATGGTGCGCCTGAAAGGAGCTTATATCATACAGTGTGATGAAGTTATAAAAGATGCGGGTGGTAATATCATGGAATTGCGCTGTTCTTACATTCCGGAAAGCCGGAGTGGTTCAGATACCTCGGGTTTGAAGGTAAAAGGCACTATTCACTGGGTGTCGGCGCCGCATGCACTGGAAGCGAAAGTACGGATATATGATCGCCTGTTCACCGATCCGGAACCAACCGAGCATGAAGACAAAGATTATCTGGAGTTTTTCAACCTGGATTCTTTGAATGTAATCGAAAAAGCATACCTGGAGCCAAGCCTGAAAGACGCTAAGCCACAGGAACAATTCCAGTTTATTCGCAAAGGTTATTTTTGTATGGATGAAGACTCCACCGTAGAAAAGCCAATTTTTAACCTGACGGTAACGCTGAAAGATAGCTGGAAAGGCGGTAAATAAATATGGATAAAGTGAAGTGTATGATAAAATCCCCCGGGAGTTAATGTCCGGGGCATTTTATTGTGAGTCTTTTCAGCAGCGCCCATGGGATTATTCTGTCCCGATATAGTAACCTTTTTTCGTTTTTTGCACTTTGTATTTTCCACTTTTCACCAAAACCGGCGAGCTTTTGCCGTTGATCTTTAATTCCGTCTGAAGATTTTCTTCTATAATGTAGCCCCACCACATACTATCCCTGATGACGAAATGCTCGCGTGCTAATTCATCGCTGATTCGGGTGATGTTAAAACCGGAGAATTCATAATAGGATTTGCCCTGTGCCTGGCGTTCTGTGAAACTCATGGTGCCGCCTGCATCGAGCAGTGCATCACCGGTGGAGACGGTAATATTACAGATACCAAAACCCGAACAGCCTTTTTTAGCGCGACCTAACTGGGCTTTCACTTCTACCTCCACTTTTGCCGGGGCTGTTTTCCCTGTGTAATTTATCGTTTCGGGTAATACTGCTGCAATAGAAATAATGATAATGGGTCAAAAGAGTGGACGAGATTTCGTAAATCTTGAAGATTTGCGAAATCTGAAAAGCAAATCAACCGATTTGACCCATTACCGAAATAATAATCACAAAGAGAATTGATTTCATGATTTAAGTTTTTTGTGAAATGATTTGGAATGAAATACTTGCGTAAAAAGTATGATTGTATGATTTGTTTACAAATGTATTCTGGAATTGGATGTCCTGCTTCACCCAAAAGAATGATTTTACAGGGGTTTTAAATCACCCCAAAGTATGAAAAACGGCTTTTTATCAACTATTACCTTTGTAATGCAAATCCATAAAAAATACTTAAAACCTTTATAATTATGAAAAAATTGCTGATCATTCCGGCTTTGCTGATCTGTCTGATGAATATGGTTATTGCTCAGGACGATCTGTACGAAGAATTGCAGAATGTTGAAATGTCTATTCCTTCAGCGCCGGCTTTTGCTATGCTGGGTGTCAACCCTGAAATCGTGCTTCGACCTTCCGATCTGAAGAGTTTTAAAGTGGACTGGCGGATCAAAAATTATAATCTTGCTCCCGATCTGGCGTTGGAAGCGCAGCCTTTGTGGCATTTGTATTACAAAAAAAGATCATTTCAGGAATATGCCAATGCGAGTGCATTTGCCAAAAAATTGTCAACGCTCAGCCTTTCGCTGGGTACCGCCAAGCTCGACGGTGTCAATCATGCAGCTTATGCTTTTAAAATGAATCTCTATTCTGAGAAAGATCCTGTCACCGACAAGGCATTGATGGCGGAATTGATACAGGAACATGATGATGCCATTGCCATGGTGCAAAAAGAAATTGATTCTGTGTTGATAAACAGGGACTTAGCTACCGATTCTGATGAAAAAAGGGAATTGCAAGCAGAACTGGAAACTTTGATATGGAGAAGACAAAATATTTCATCAGAGATAAAAGAAAAATACCATTCCATTATAGAAGGATATCATAATGCCAACTGGAACCGAACCATGCTTGACGGTGCTTTTGGTATGGTGTACACCTACAACAATGCTGCGCTGGACAGCCTGAAGGTGAAAAGAGCTGGCGTGTCTTTCTGGCTGAATGGAAGCCTGAGAATGGGCAAGAATGGGCTGTTGTCGGGGATTTTTAAATACACCAAAATCATTGACAGCTCCAATAAACTTCTCGGTGTTAGCTATCGGCACGGCAATCCGAAGTTCAATTTTTTTATGGAATTCGCTTACGAAAGCCTCGGCAATTTTCTCGATCAGACGCAGGAAGAAGCTTTCTCCGAAGACGAGTATTTTGAGGATAGTTACGCGGAAGATCTGGGGTCGGGCTGGCTAAATTTTAATAATGACGGCAGCAAAACTCAATACACCACTGCTTTCGGTGGCGATTTTAAATTAAGCCGGAATATCCTGCTGAACTTTGCCTTGCGTACCCAATTTACCAATGAGATGAAAATGGATCGGTTGATTCCCGTTGCCAATGTGATTTGCTTGATGAAATAACATTTGAAGCATAATGATAAAAAGGCGTAAAGGAATGGTTAAATCTTTACGCCTTCTATATTTTTTCTTTTCAACTTAGTAATACTCTCAACTTTACGATCGCTTCCGAGCGAGAGCGCACGTCTAGTTTATCGTAGAGATTCTGCAAATGCGTTTTGACGGTATTTACGCTGACGAAGTGTCGCTCTGCCATTTGTTTATTGGTACAGCCGTTGTAAATGTCTTTCAGAATTTCAAACTCTTTTTCGGTGAGCGGGTTGTGTATCCTTTTATTCAAAGCTTCCAGATTGAAGTGTCGCGGACGAGCGCCCTGCGAGAAATTGTACAGTGCAATTTCGATGGTCGAATACAAGTCTTTTTCATCGAAGGGCTTGAGGATGTAACCCATGGGACGGGTCACTTTTGCCTGCTCTATGATAGAATGATGTGAATAAGAAGTTAAAAAAACGAAAGGAACATGATGCTGTTGATTAATAATATTCGCCAGTTCCAGCCCGTCCATATTGCC
>CAZQTF010000202.1:0-6823 GCA_964596135.1 uncultured Saprospiraceae bacterium
TAATGATCCTGTTTGAAAAAATAGGTAATCGCGAGACCATCAGCCCCGAAGCCTGCGACGCGATGATAAATATCTTGCTCGACCAAAAATTCAATGAAGTTATTCCTGCTCAATTACCTGATAATGTAAAAGTTGCACACAAAACCGGCTGGATTACGCAGGTGCGTCATGATTCAGGGATTGTCATTTTACCCGATGATCGAAAATATGTACTGGTTTTACTCTCCAAAGGCTGGGAATCAGATGAATCGGCGATAGAAATAATGGCGAAAGTATCGAAATTGGTGTATGAGTATTATATGCAGTAGTAAGGGAACTTTTGTCCATTAGAATCGCTCTTTGATGATTCAAAAGCTGTGACACAGTCATTCACACAGAATCTACGGATGTGGCTGGCTGCGGTATTGTAGGTATAAATAAGTTCATCCATTTCTATACAATATGCTCACACCGCCGTTTTCAGCTTTTCGCGCAGGGCGAACAACTCGTCGCGGTATTGCGCGGCGGCAATAAAATCAAGCTCTTTGGCAGCTTTTTTCATCTTGACTTCCGTATCGGCGATCATCCTTTCGATTTGGTCGCGGGTGAGGTACCCGATCACGGGATCCGCAGCGAGGCTTGGTGTTTCCGGCTCGACATATGCTTTTTGCTTGCCACGAATGTCGAGAATAGAGCGAGAATTGAGAATTTCTTCGCGGGTTTTGCTCACCGTACGCGGCGTAATGCCGTGTTCCTCATTGTAAGCCATCTGCTTGGCGCGGCGGCGATTGGTTTCGTCAATTGTTTTTTGCATCGAATCGGTGATCTGGTCTGCGTAGAAAATGACCAAACCGTTGGCATTCCTGGCAGCGCGGCCTGCAGTCTGCGTCAGTGAGCGTTCGTTGCGCAGGAAACCTTCCTTATCCGCATCCAAAATGGCGACCAGCGATACTTCCGGCAAATCCAAGCCCTCGCGCAGGAGGTTTACCCCCACCAGCACGTCGAATTCCCCAAGGCGCAGGTCACGAATGATTTCCACGCGCTCCATCGTATCCACTTCGGAATGGATGTACCGTACCTTGATGTTGAGTTTGACCAGGTATTTAGTGAGTTCCTCCGCCATGCGTTTCGTCAGCGTCGTTACCAGCACGCGCTCCTGGCGCTTGACGCGCTCGTCAATTTCTTCCAGCAAGTCGTCAATCTGATTGATACTTGGACGCACATCAATGGGTGGATCGAGCAGACCCGTAGGACGAATCAATTGCTCGGCAATCACTCCGCCGGTTTGTTCCAATTCATAGTCGCCGGGCGTGGCGCTGACGTAAATGACCTGATTGATGAGGCTTTCAAATTCGGTAAAATTCAAAGGGCGGTTGTCCATCGCCGAGGGGAGCCGGAAGCCAAAATTCACCAGACTTAGCTTACGGGCGCGGTCGCCGCCGTACATCCCGCGCACTTGCGGTATCGTCACGTGACTTTCGTCAATGATCATCAAATAATCATCGGGGAAGTAGTCGAGCAAACAGAACGGGCGCGTGCCCTGCTTGCGCCCATCGAAAAAACGCGAGTAGTTTTCCACGCCATTGCAATAGCCCAACTCTTTCATCATTTCAATATCAAAAGTTGTCCGCTCGTGTATTCGCTTGGCTTCCAGGTATTTACCTTCGCGTTCGAAGTAGATTTCCTGTTCTTTGAGCTCATCCTGAATATCGCGAATGATGCCATTCAAGCGTTCCTTCGGTGCAATGTACAAATTCGCCGGGAAAATCGCGGCGTTTTCCATCGAGTCAATGCGCTTGCCGCTCTCGATTTCCAGCACTTCAATTGCTTCAATTTCATCGCCAAAAAAAACCACGCGGTAGCCATAATCCACATATGGCAGATTGATATCCACTGTGTCGCCCTTCACGCGAAAGGTGGCGCGCTTGAATTCGACTTCCGTTCGGGAGTACAAACTATCCACGAGGCTGTACAAAAACGCATTGCGCGAAAGCGTCTGTCCTTTGTGAATGCGGATGATCCCGCTTTTGTAATCTTCGGGATTACCCATACCATAAATGCAAGAAACCGACGCCACGATGATAATGTCGCGTCGCCCGGAAAGCAGTGAAGACGTGGCACGCAGACGGAGTTTGTCAATTTCTTCGTTGATCGAAAGGTCTTTTTCGATGTAAGTATCCGTCACCGAAATGTAGGCTTCCGGCTGGTAGTAATCGTAGTAGGAGACAAAATATTCCACCGCATTGTCCGGGAAAAATTCTCTGAATTCCCCGTAAAGCTGAGCGGTAAGGGTCTTGTTGTGCGTCAGCACAAGGGTAGGACGGTTAACTTGTGCGATCACATTCGCCATGGTAAACGTCTTACCGGAACCAGTCACTCCCAGCAATACCTGGGCTGGTTCGCCTGCCAGAATTCCCTGGGTCAGTTGTTCGATCGCCTGGGGTTGGTCGCCTGTCGGTACAAACGGGGAAGAAAGTTTGAAGCTCACGGAAATTAAGGTTATTGGTTATCTGTGATTTAGAAAAGCGAAGATAAAACACTTTTGCCGAGCGATAGGTTTCTTTTTTCAACAGAAAGTTTTAAAAAGACAATTTTTTCGATAAAGTTTTTAATTGTGCGCAACGTCACACAATTACTGTTTCTAAAGTCGTTATTTTGGCACAAAAATTTTAAAAAAATGAAAAGAATTCTCTTTCTACTGAGCTTGATTTTATTGACTATGGCGGCCTGTCAGTCTCAAAATAACACTACCGCTTCCAAAATAAGTACTTCTACCTCCGCAACTGTTAAAAGTGAAGTGCTGACAGTAGCGGATTACAAGTCGAAAATCGCCGATGGCAAGCTACAACTGGTGGACGTGCGCACTCCGGAGGAATATGCCGGCGGTACGATCGGCAATGCCGTCAACATTGACTATCTGAGCGGGGATTTTGCCTCCAAAATTCAAACATTAGACAAAAACCAGCCGGTGTACATCTTCTGCCGTTCGGGTAATCGCAGTGGTCAAGCCGCAAAAGTGATGCAACAATTGGGCTTCAAGGAAATTTATGACCTGCGGGGCGGCTACCTGGCTTGGTCGGCTCAAAAGTGATTTTTTAAAACAACCTTATGGTTATCAGTAACAAAGGAATGCTGAAATCGCTACACGTGATTTCAGTATTCTTGTTTTTTGGCACTACTGCATTCCCTTCTGTCTGACCTTTTCGTCACAAAAGCGTAAAAATCTTAAACAAAACTTTTGCCTTGCTGTTGAAGACGATGTTAAACAAAACATATAACAGCTTTGGCAAAAAAAGTTATCGTCATAGGTTCAGGATTCGCGGGATTGTCCGCCGCCACGTCCTTAGCCAAGGAAGGCTACGATGTTACCATTTTGGAAAAAAACAGCACGCCGGGTGGCCGGGCACGCCAGTTTGTTGAACAAGGATTTGTCTTCGATATGGGTCCCAGTTGGTACTGGATGCCCGACGTGTTTGAGCAATATTTTGCTCATTTTGGCAAAAAAATATCCGATTATTATGATCTGGTTCGACTCGATCCTTCCTACAGTATTTTCTTTGGCAAAGACGATGTGATGCACGTGCCCGCCAGGCTGGAAGACTTGTATGCGCTGTTCGACCGTTACGAACCGGGCAGCAGTGCCAATCTGAAAAGGTTTCTGGCAGAAGCGGAATACAAATACCGTGTAGGGATGAGCGAATTTGTACACAAGCCCAGTCTTTCCATCATGGAATTTGCCGACTGGCGCATCGTGGCAAGTTTGTTCCGCTTGCAAATGTTTTCTTCGATTTCCAAGGCGATCCGCAAGTTGTTCAAAAACGAGCAACTGATTCAGATGCTGGAGTTTCCGGTGCTCTTTCTGGGGGCTACCCCAGAGAATACCCCGGCGATGTACAGCCTGATGAATTACGCCGATCTGGCGCTCGGTACCTGGTACCCGATGGGCGGCATGTACAAGATCATTGAAGGAATGGTGCGCCTGGCGGAAGAAATGGGCGTGAAAATTCAGTTGAATCAGGAAGTGAAAAATATCTACGTGCCAAATGGGCATGCGACAAAAGTCATCACACAGGATAGGGAATATGAAGCCGATGTGGTGGTAGGTGGCGCCGATTATCATCATGTAGAACAAAACCTTTTGCAGCAACAAAACCGGCAGTACACCGAGCGGTATTGGGACAAACGAGTCATGGCACCGTCCTCCTTATTATTTTACTTAGGTATCAACAAGAAGTTGACCAATCTGCACCACCACAATTTGTTTTTTGACGAAGATTTCGATCAGCACGCAATTGAAATTTACGATCAGCCCCAGTGGCCTAGTAAGCCTTTGTTTTACGTGAGTGCGCCTTCGGTCACCGACGCGAGCGTAGCCCCTGAGGGCTACGAAAATCTTTTTATCCTGATTCCATTGGCCCCGGATCTTGAGGACTCCGAAGCGATGCGTGAAAAATATTTTTCGATCGTAATGGATCGTTTGGAAAATCTGACCGGGCAGGAAATTCGTAAGCATATCGTGTATAAGCGCTCTTTTGCGCACAACGATTTCAAAAAAGAATACAACGCTTACAAGGGCAATGCTTACGGACTGGCGAATACACTTTTGCAAACAGCGTTTTTGAAGCCGCGTTTGCGGAGTAAAAAAGTCAGCAATTTGTTTTACACCGGGCAGTTGACTACGCCGGGACCCGGCATGCCGCCGTCGCTCATTTCCGGGCAGGTGGTGGCGAAGGAAATTATGAAAACGTTTAAATTGTAAAAATACGTTTATTGCACTACTTTTATAAGTGTAACAGCAATATTAAGTACCAATAAAATAAGGAACAACCGCATCAATCAAGAACTTATGACCCAGATGCATTTGTACAAACAGACCTGCATGGAATGCAGCCAATTGATCACCAATCGGTACAGCACTTCCTTTTCGATGGGCATTCGCGCATTCGACAAAAAATTCCGGTCGCCGATTTACGCCATTTATGGCTTTGTGCGCTTTGCCGACGAAATTGTGGATACCTTTCATCAATATCCTAAAGCCGAATTGCTCAAGCGTTTTCGCCAGGAAACCTATCGGGCGATTGACGAACGGATCAGTCTGAATCCTGTTTTGCAGGCATTTCAACAAACGGTGCATGAGTACAATATTGAAATGGAATTGATCGATGCTTTTCTGGATAGCATGGAAATGGATTTGCACCACAGTGAATATGAGGACCGCTTGTATCAACAATACATATACGGATCGGCGGAAGTAGTCGGTCTGATGTGCTTGCGCGTGTTTGTGGAAGGAAACGATATTATGTATCACCGTTTGAAAGGACCAGCGCGGAGCCTGGGTGCTGCTTTTCAGAAGATCAATTTCCTGCGCGACATGCGCAGCGATTTCGACGATCGCGGGCGCGTGTACTTTCCCGGCGTGGATTTCAACAATTTTACCGCCGAAGACAAAGTGCACATCGAAGCCGATATTAAAAAGGATTTCGACGATGCACTGGTAGGCATTGTCCAGTTGCCCAAAGGCGCCCGCTTTGGCGTATATCTGGCTTATGTTTATTACACCAACCTGTTCAAAAAAATCAAGAACGCACCGGTAAACCAGGTTACCAAAGAGCGCATTCGCGTTCGCGACAGCAAAAAGGTGATGCTGCTTTTTAGTTCCGCTTTGCGCAATAGCCTCAACATGTTGTAAATGAGACGATTACTTCGAAAGGGGAAAGTCGCCCATAGATTGTGGCTGAAATTATTGCTTGCAATTTTCCCCATAGCATTGGTTGTACTGCAATGGTCAACTGATTCGGTCAAAACAGATAACCTTATTTCTAGTGTCCCCAAAATCACCGAAGTATCTTTTTTTGAAACCCGTTATTTGTACTTCTACCTGCATCTTTTTGCGCTGATTCCTGTGCTTGCGCTAAGTTTCGATCGCCGGGTACACTACCATACCTACTGGCGGGCGCTATTACCTGCATTGTTTATCGTGGCAATTTTCTTCTGGATTTGGGATGTTTACAAAACGGCGGTCGGCGTTTGGGGGTTCAATCCCGATCATTATACTTTTCTTATTCTGAATTTGCCGATAGAAGAATGGCTCTTCTTCTTTACTTTTCCATTTGCCAGTGTCTTTATTTATGAATGTTTGAACCATTATTTTCCTAAAGACCGTCTTGCTTCGTTGGAACCATATATTACTCCGATTCTGATCGGATTATTTTTTCTGATCGGAGTACTATTCTGGAATCATGCTTACACGGCAACAACCTTTTTGCTGTGTGGCGGGTTTTGGCTGTACCATTACCTATATGTCGAACCCACTTATCGGAGTCGGTTTTATGGTGGTATTCTGGTAGGTTATGTTCCTTTTATTCTGGTAAATGGCGTACTGACTGGCGCTTTCACGCGGCAACCAGTAGTGATGTACAATCCCGAAGAATACCTGGGTGTGCGTTTGGTTTCTATTCCGCTTGATGACTTTGCCTATAATTTCCTGCTGCAATCCATGGTCATTACACTCTATGAATTTTTCAAGAAAAAAAATGAACATATCGGGAACAATTCCCTCTTCTGAGAGGTTATAATTTTTGCGACTTTGCTAAAAAGCAAAATTCCCTAAAAAAAATTTCATAGCACTTAAGTTTAAATCTTCTCAAAAAGTGAGAAGTAATAAACCTTCGTCTCAAAATTTTATTTTGAATAGCGAGTGTTTTCAAATTGGAACGTAATATTATTCCGAATAGCGCCTGATTTTTTTTAATCTTTTTTTGAAAAAAACTTGTGCAAATTTGAGCTGCGTATTATCTTTGCAATCCCTTTTGGAATGGAGGTGTAGATTGAGAGGGTGGAGATA
>CAZQTF010000203.1:0-6806 GCA_964596135.1 uncultured Saprospiraceae bacterium
GTATTTTCCGTTGGATTACACCTTCGGTAAGGTATTTGATCACTTAATCCGACTTACATTATTAGGATTATTATTAGGCGCTATTATGCCAAAGTCATAATACATGCAGGCGATTTTATTTAGTTAATTAGCCCAGGCTTTTTCACCGGGTTGATAATCAATACATGCTTCGTATTTACCGGGTACGATCTCATAACGCAATACCTGTGTAAAACCAGGTTCGGACGTAAAAAAACCAAGGAGCGTAAGTTGTTGAAAAAGTGTAAAATAATGCGGTGCCCCGTCATTCGCAGTGGTTTTTTCGAGGGCTTTGGCTTCTAAGGCAGCCTGATGTAAAATATCATATCGCTGCTGCGAAGTAATATCGGTGAAAGACTTGCCAAAGGTTGTCTGACTGGCTTCTTCGGTAGCTTTGAGTCCTTGCTTTATAATCTTTTGCTCTGTTTCATCATAGCAATCCGCCACGAAAGTCGCAATAAAAGTCCCTACCTGCGCGTCTTTAGCGCCTGGCGTCTGGGTTCGTGGGATAATAGTTTCGGCGATTTCGTCGAGCAATGCAATATCGGCTTTGGTAAATAAACCGACGGTATCCGCATTGGCCCTTTTACATCCGGTCAGAAAAAAATCAGCGCCTACTACCGCTGCGCCGGTGATCAGGCTGATGTGCTTTAGTAATTCTCTGCGACTCATCTTCAGACAGATATGGTTTACAAATTTCCTTTTTTTAATTCCTGTACGGCATAATTCGCGGCTCTTGCCGTCAAGGCCATGTAAAGAATAGAGGGACTTTGATTGCCGGTGCTGGTCATACAGGCGCCGTCGGTCACAAATACATTTTTACAAAAATGCATTTGATTCCATTTATTTAAAATAGACGTTTTCGGATCGTGCCCCATGCGCGCGCCCCCCATCTCGTGAATATCTAGTCCCGGCGACTGGTGGCTGTCGTTTGTGCGAATATTGACCCCTCCGGCAGCCTCCAGCATCGCCTGCCCTTGTTCCAGAAAATCCTTGATCATCTTTTCATCATTATCATCATAATCTACCGAAGTGATAAGTAATGGAATACCCCACTGATCTTTTTGATCAGTGCTCAGGCGCACGTGGTTGCTTTCTTTTGGAATGGTTTCACCCTGCATGTACATGTATGCGCCCCAGGTACCCGCCTCGCTGATTTTTTCTTTGAAATCAGCGCCCAGCATGGTTTCGATGCCTTTTGTACTCAGTTTTTCGCGATAAGCGCCGGAGAAAATCGTGTAGCCGCCGATGAAATCAGTGTCTTGTTTGTGCAAATTCCGATAGTTGGCAATAATACATTCTACCGGACGTGTCACTTTATAATATTTTTCTTTATAACCTTCAAAATCACAACCCATGCTGGCGCGATAATTATGAAAACAAATGTATTTTCCAAGTAATCCACTATCATTCCCCAGTCCGTCTGGAAAGCGTTCAGAAGTGGAATTTAATAGAATCAGATTTGTATTTAGTGCAGATGCATTTACAAAAATAATATTCGCAAAATATTCAGTTGCCTCGTAGGTTTTGGCATTGATCACGCGCACGCCGGTAGCTTTGCCTTGATTTTCATCATAAATAATGGAATGTACGACCGAATCGGGTTGTATTGTCAGATTCCCTGTCTTTTTCGCCCAGGGCAAAGTGGATGTCACCGAACTAAAATACCCGCCGTAAGGGCAACCGCGCATGCATAGGTTGCGATTTTGGCACTGTCCCCTACCCTGCTGATTATGAACTTCTTGTGGCTCGGTAATGTGCGCCCAGCGCCCGGATACATAATAACGCTTAAACTTTTCCCAGAGCACTTTTTTCAGATGCTGCTCAACGCAATTCAACTCATAACCCGGCAGAAATTCCCCGTCGGGCATAGATTCAATTCCTTCCTTTATTCCACATACCCCGATAAATTTTTCGACGTGGCTGTACCAGGGCGCTACATCGGTGTAGCGAATAGGCCAATCAATAGCATAACCGAAGCGCTGAGGCGCAGTAAATTCAAACTCGCTCCAGCGCTGGCAGGCGCGCCCCCAGGTGAGTGATTTGCCACCTACCTGATACCCCCGGATCCAGTCGAAGGGCTTCTCCTGAACGTAAGGATGGTCGGCATCTTTGATAAAAAAATGATCGGTATCGTCGGCGTAACCCGCGGATTTGGAGATCAGCGGATTTTCTTTTAGCGCCTGTCGGGACATATAACCCCGGTATGGGAATTCCCAAGGCATTTTATTATATGTGGGATAATCTTTGAGATGCTCTACATTTCTGCCGCGCTCCAGCACGAGCGTTTTTAGTCCATTGTCGCATAGCTCCTTGGCTGCCCAGCCCCCGCTGATGCCGCTGCCGATCACGATGGCATCGTAGGTGTGTTGGGCTTTTCCTTTCGTATTGATATTGGACGTAGTATCTTGCATAGTTAAATTTTTATACAATGGGCAAAGTGAATAGGAAAGATAGAAAATTGCCATCAAATAAAGAGTCATTTGCAAGACGAAATTACCGCCTTTTCTGTAATATCCGGCGGTATAATCTTCTTTATTGTATCATCGGCTCACCAATAAATACGCGCACTTCGGGTGAAATTTTAATCTTGATTTTCACGATCAGCGGGTCGCGCAGTGTTGCGTAGGTTTTGCGATGCATGGAATACGCCATGTTGATGGTACTAAACACAAGAGAAAGCGCGGTATTCCGGCGGGTCTCCTCCATGATCTGCTGCAGGCGTTCCTTGGTGAAATCCTCGTGTTTGCCCACCAGTTCTACTTCTACCAATGGGCTGATCGCTACGCCGAGTGAAAAACTAGTGATCTCCAGTTTATACAATTCGAGTTTCGGAAAAATTTGCAGCCACTCATCAATGATCTGATAGCCTTTTTCTTTAGCGTTTTCGCCAAAAGTGGAAGCCTGTTCCTGCACCGCATCAGTCAATTCCCGAATGGTTTGTTTGATTTTATCAATCATGGCATTGGTTTTAATATAGAAATTTAGAACTAATTTTGGAATCTTACCTAAATTTCTCGGCAAAACGCTCATTCTGCAAGACCAAACGAAGCCATGCAACAGGAAAATAATAAAAATGTGGCGCTTACCCTGGGCACTGCTATGTGGGGCTGGACCGTCTCGGAGGCAACAGCCTTCGCGCTGCTGGATGCATTCTACGCCGCAGGATTCCGTCAGGTGGATACTGCAACCAACTATCCGATCAATAAAATTCCCGAAGATTTTCGCCGCGCTGAAAATATGCTGCAGGAATGGATCAAAACACACGGCGTACAAGATTTGGAAATCACTGCCAAAATCGGCAGTATCAATAATTTGCGTAGCCCGGAACACAACCTCTGTAAAAGCTTCATTCTGCTGAATCTCGACGAGTACCGATTTAAATTCGGCAACAATCTGGCGATGCTGATGGTGCACTGGGATAACCGCGACGATGAAGGGGCGATCCGCGAAATGCTGGAAGCATTGGACGTTGCCAGGCAGCATGGCTTGCAAGTGGGTTTGTCGGGCATCCGCCACCCGGAGTATTATGTAAAACTAAATAAAATATTCCAATTTGATTTCTATATTCAAATCAAACACAATTTATTGAAATCTGATTATCAGCATTATGCTTTGTTTCACGGTAAGCGATGCTTTATTACTTACGGTATTAACGCTGGCGGTATTAAGTTGAATGTTGAAGAATATCATGCCGGCAGTTCGCTTCAGGTACGCGGTGGCAATACTGCCGAAGAACACCCGATCGCGATGCCTTTACGGCAAATCCTGACTAAAGCAAACCAAAAACAAAATCGCCCCAAGCTTTTGAATATGAACCACTTCGGTATGCTATACGCTTATTACAGCCCAGACGTAGCGAGTATTTTAATCGGACCTTCAAAGCCAGAACAATTAGTTGACACGCTTGAATTCCACCAATACTTGCAACAATTTGATTACAGCGACGTGTTTAATCAGATAAAAAAGCTGAAGGTCAGCTTTTAATATTTATGCAGCACGAACAATTTGATACAATTATCATTGGCGGCGGTATTTTCGGTGTGTATGCAGCTTTGTACCTGGCGAGGCAGGGGCAACGCATATGCTTGATAGAAAAAGAAGCAGAGCTGTTAAAAAAGGCTTCCATCGTTAATCAGGCGCGGCTGCATAGTGGCTACCACTACCCTCGCAGCGTAGCGACTGCTCTCATGTCGGATGATAACAAAGCCCGTTTTACCTTTGAACATCAGGATTTTATCAATTTTCAATTCGACAAATATTACGCCATTGACAAATTTGGCTCGTTTACGGATGGTCAGCAATTCGAGCGCTTCTGCGATTATATTGGCATTCGCTGTGAACGAATTTTCCAGCATCCTTTATTTAATTTTAATCGAATCGAAGCTTTGTATGCTACTATTGAATATTCTTTCGATCCTTTTTTAATTGCAGAATATTATAAAAAAAAATTGTCTGAGGAAAAAAATATTACAATATGGACTTTAAGCAACATTCAATCCGTTGAAGCTATATCTGGGAAATGGGAGCTTATCATTCAACACCCGGTCTCCAGCATCAAATGCCTTACCCCTCAGGTCATCAATGCGACTTACTCGGGAAGCAACGCTGTCAACCGACTCTTTGGCGTGGCCGACATTCAGTTGATGCACGAGATTTCCGAAATCGCGTTTTTCACCTCCCCTCAGGTGAAAAACATTGGCTTGACAGTGATGGACGGTCCCTTTGGCTCGCTGATGCCTTATGGTTTGTCGGGTTTGCTATCGCTCTCGTCGGTGGCTTATACGCACCACAAGGTTTCATACAACAATCTGCCTACCTTTGATTGCCAGCAGATCAATCCTGATTGCCGTCCCGATTTTACTGCCAATTGCAATGCCTGTCCGGCGAAGCCGGCTTCCAGTCAGCGAAAAATGTTGGCACAAATGCGCCAATACTTCACGGAAGGCATTGATTTTCAATACTTCTCCTCACTTTTCACCATCAAATCGAAGCTAAAAGCCAATTTCATTGACGATGGTCGCCCGACGGAAATCTCAATGCTTCGGGAAAATCCACGTTTTTATTGCATCTTTGCCGGTAAGATTAATTCGATTTACGAGATAGAAAAAATACTATAAGATTCGATGACCAAAATCGCACAAGCAACCGTCGAACATATTGAAGCTTTTTTTACTTTTGGGCAAATGAATAATACGGCATATTTCTTATTTAGCTTTTTGGTAAGATTGTAAAAAAACTTTTGAAATCATAAAAACATGAAGCGATACAATAATAAAAACCTAACCTTATGACAAACGGTAAAGTACATGTAACTTCTGAAATCGGAGAGCTGAAACGAGTGATCGTGCACCGTCCCGATGAAGGCATTTCCCGTATTTCCCCTAAAGAAGCCGAAGAATTGCTCTTTGATGACATCGTTTATCTGCCGCAAATGCAAGCCGAGCATGACGTGTTTACCAGCGTGCTCAGGGCATTTTTGGGCGATGACAATGTAATGGAAACCAGAAATTTACTCATTGAGGCATTACAGTCGGGCGACGATAGCCGCCAGGAAATGATCCATCTGATTGTGGATTATGAAGAATTGCCCACCAGCTACGAAGATATGCTACTCGAGCTCAATGACGAAAAACTAGCAGATGTACTCATCACCGGCTATTACGAAGAAGACGATTACTATCTGTTCGACCCGATTCCCAATTTCATTTTTACTCGCGACATCGCCGTGACGGTCAATGATCATATTGTGGTAACAAAAGCCGCCAAAGAAGCCCGTTTCCGCGAAAATTTCCTAACGCGCTTCATCTGTTGGGCGCATCCCATTTTCAAGGAACTGCAACAGCAGAGCAAGGTAATCAATATGAACAAAGTGGATCAGTTTCCGCCCTCCAAGCGCGGCGAAGTGGTCTCCATAGAAGGCGGCGATGTGATGATCATCAACGAAGATTATTTACTGATCGGCTGTAGTGAGCGCACCACGGCGCATGCCATCCGCTCATTGCGCGATGTGCTGTTTGAAAAAAACATTGTAAAAAACGTAGTGCAGATCAATATTCCAAATGATCGCTCCTACATGCACATTGACACTATTTTTACCCAAATTCATCACAATCATATCGTGGCATTCAGGCCGATCGTAGTGGATGGACTGAGTTCCAATGTGGAAGTACACCGACAGCAAGGCAAACCTGGCTTTTATCATTCAATCAAAGATTTTGTGTTGGAAGAAATTAACCCGAATATGCGGTTTATTTTAAGTGGCAACGGCGAATCGCCTTATCAGGAGCGCGAGCAATGGACTGATGGCTGCAATCTGGTCGCCATAAAACCTGGCGTGGCTATTACCTACGACCGCAATGTAAAAACCGAGGAAGCATTTCAGGCAGCAGGTTATACCATTTTGCACGCTTATGATTTTCTGAAAGCATACCGCGAAGGTAGAGTAGATCCGCAAAAATTGGAGAACACGATCATTACCATTCCATCCAACGAATTGTCGCGTGCGCGGGGCGGCTCCCATTGCATGACCTGTCCGATAGAAAGAGTGGCGATTTAGCGCCGACCAAAAGGGTAAGCACAGCAAATTTCCGCTTACCCTTTCGCTTTTGTGGAAATTTGCTGCTCAGCACTCAAGTGCAAAATCGGCTCGATGCTCGATTTATCCATATAATCAACATCCTGGCGTATTCTCTTTGCTATGTACTTCCCAATTTACCAATTTTATGATTGAAATTATAATTTCATCAGTAAGAAAGCCTGAAACATCATTTAAAATTGAATTAAAA
>CAZQTF010000204.1:0-6776 GCA_964596135.1 uncultured Saprospiraceae bacterium
TTTTTAAGTAATTTTACACTTTCAATTTATTGTAGAGAAAATGTTGCAACATTCGTTCAGGATAGTAGGTGCGCTGTGGATATTCATCATCGCAATGACGGGATGCGAATTGGCGTCCTCTAAAGATCCTATCATCGTACCTGATGTAGAAGATGAGTTGTATGTGGATATGTGGGAACAACTGAACTCACCTACCGGACGAAGCCTGGTTGTAAAAATCGAATCTATTGAAGAAAAAAATTGTCTGAATTACCGGCTCGATTATTTTTTTTCCAGAAATGGCAATCGCCTGAAAGTTTCTCTGAATAACATTATCGAACCTAATGACTGCGTGCCAGGCAACGCGCCGGTGAAAGCAGAAGTAAGCGCGGGTAGTCTTCCTTCCGGGAATTATGGCTTTGATATTGATTTTAAGGGTTTGGTGGTGAACAACGGTACGCTCAGTGTGACCAGCGAAAGCTATGTGCTGGACATGAAATCGGAACACGGCATCGTTCTTCTGCGCGATGAATTATTGCGCGTGCCAGACGACGTCATCTGGGGATATGCGGCTTACCAACAAAGCGCTGACGAAGCAATTGCCGTTGATTTTATCAACGAGGTAAAAGCAATCAGCAAACTCGCCATAGGAAATCGCGCCGGTTATTATGGGCATTTCACGATCAGCCCGCTCGATGGGAAAGTGTTTGTGCACGAACAACCTTCCTCCAATGTGAAAACATTCTTTTATCAATACACCGACAATGAAACGACTCTGAAAAATCTGGTTGCAGATTATCGCCAGACTTACGGCAATCAATTGACAATCAAGGTTTTTAACGCCAAAGGAAAGGAGTTTTAATCGTCCGAAAAATCACACGTGCGCTTTTGGTCGTTCTTTTTTTTCCTTGCGTTTGCTTTCTTTCAATTCAAAACTGAATCCTTCCTCCTGAAATTTTTTATACTTCTCTGGGTCAAACTGATAAAGTTTAGCCGGGCGGTGTGCTACACCCTCCTGCGTTTCATCCAGATCTACCAGCAAGTTCATGGAAAGGATTTTTTTGCGGAAATTGCGCTTGTCAAGCCCGTCTGTTGGTTCCAGAATTGCTTCATAGAGGTGCTGCAGTTCCGTGAGAGTAAACTTGGGCGGCAGCAACTCGAAACCGACCGGACGCACGCGTACCAGCCATTTCAGTCGCTGGAAGCAAGCATCCAGAATTTCATTGTGGTCGAATGCGAGTTCGGGAACTTTCGAGACCGAGTGCCACTGCGCTTTTTGGGCAATGGAAGCTGGCTGAATATTGTAGTCGCTGATTTTGATGAGCGAGAAATAGGCAACCGTAATAACTCGCCCGAAGGGATGTCGTTTTACTGCGCCGAATGTTTTGACCTGTTCCAAATAAACATGATGTAAACCCGTCAGTTCTTCAAGGACTCTCGCTGCAGCGGTATCAAGTTCTTCGTCTGGATTGACAAAATAACCCGGCAACGCCCATTTGCCTTTATAAGGCTCTTCTCCGCGTTTGATCAACAACACTTTTAAATCGCCCTCGTCAAAACCAAAAATGACATTATCTACTGTAAAAGCAGACTTAAAAAAGCTATTAAATTCCGTCATGCCTTCGTTTGCTTAGTTTCAAATCATTGGATTGGGAAAAATACATAAATCCTGTCATTCAAACAAGAAAGGCACTGTGTAATAGATACACTATCTGGAATTTTTTGACAACTATTTGAAAATCAATTTAAAAATTGCTTCAACAAGAGTGTTACATTTCTTTTAATATCTTCAATGTGTGATGTAGCATTTCCTCTGTGAAATCCAGATGCGTTACAAATCGTATCGTTTGTGGTCCGAATGCAGAAGCTTTAATGCCTCGCTGTGCCAGTTTTTCGAGGAAGGAAGCCGCGGTATAGGGCGGTTTTACATCAAAAATAACGATGTTGGTTTGTACTGGGCGTACATTGACAACGCAGGAAAGGGATTCCAGCGTTTCACCGATCTGTTTAGCGCGGTTATTATCATCCTTGAGGCGTGGCACATGATGCTCCAAGGCATAGATGCCCGCTGCTGCGAGATAGCCCGCCTGCCGCATGCCACCGCCCATTACCTTACGCACGCGTCGCGCCTGCCGGATAAATTCTTGCTTACCAATGAGTAGGGAGCCAACTGGGGCGCCCAGGCCTTTGGACAGGCAGATGGAAATGCTGTCGAACGCGTCACCGACCGCCTGTGTGCTTTCGCCGGTTTCGACCAATGCGTTGAACAGCCGAGCGCCGTCCAAGTGGATGCCCAAGCCGCGTTCCCGGCAAAGTTGGCTAATGGGGCGAATCTCATCGAGGGTATAATAACTGCCGCCGCCTTTATTGGTAGTATTTTCCAGGACTACGAGTTTGCTAATGGGGAGCCAGTCATATACGGGCTTGATCGCTGCTGCCACCTGTTCCGCTGTGATTTTTCCGTTCGTGCCTTTAATCAGATTGATCCCAATACTGGAATTGTAGGCATAACCCCCCACTTCATATTGGTAAATGTGCGAATATTCATCGCAAATGACTTCGTCCAATGGTTGCGTATGCACTTTGATAGCGATTTGGTTGGTCA
Source organism: uncultured Saprospiraceae bacterium (assembly GCA_964596135.1). GTDB lineage: Bacteria > Bacteroidota > Bacteroidia > Chitinophagales > Saprospiraceae > JADJNW01. The sequence continues at coordinate 2,585 of CAZQTF010000204.1, forward strand.
TGGTACCGCTGGGGCAAAAAACGGCTGCTTCCTTGCCAAACATCGCGGCTGCTTTGGCTTCCAGCGCATTTATGGTGGGATCTTCGCCAAAAACGTCGTCGCCCACTTCCGCTTGTAGCATTGCCTGGAGCATTTCCGTTGTTGGTTTCGTCACCGTATCGCTGAGGAGATTGATCTGCATAGTGTTTTTTTGTGGCTAAAATAGTAAAAACGGGAATGTACACAATTCGGGAATGATCAGGAACTTATAATTTTTCTGATTGCCAGTGTCAAAATGATCAAAACCAGGATTGCCAAAAATACGATTAATCCAGAATCTTGCTGATCGGAAACGATCACGATGAATTTGTATATCAGGAAGCCGACAAAAGCGAAAAGCATGATAAAACCTGTGATTTGTTTGAATTTCATGGGACGAGAATTTTTTTATCTTTTCCAAGAACATCCCAGGCTATCATCTGGTTGGGAACTGGGGAAAAAAACTGCCCGTCTTCCGCAAGGAAAACAGGCAGCATTGCATTCAACAATCGTTATTTTTGAGATTTTACCTTTAGTTTGCGTTGATTACTCTACCAGACCCCGTGATTTGCGTGTTAATGGATGGTGGTGTCCCTTTATAACGCACATCGCCGCTGCCGCTGATTTTTACATCAAGCGAATCATCAACATTTACTTCCACATCACCGCTACCGCTGATGAGGATGTTGGCAGCGTTCGCCAGTAGATTGAATCCCTTGAAATCGCCGGAACCACTTACAATGAAGTCCAGCATATCAGCACTGCCTTCCAGATAAACATTACCGGAACCGGAGATAACAATTTCGATGTCATCGGCATTTACTGCCATATCCATGTTGCCGGAGCCACTGATGCGCAGTTCGAGATCATCCGTCGTCAGGGTGTTTTCGCTGATGATATCTCCGGAGCCGCTGATTTTGAGGCTGGTAATATTTGGCAATGTAATGTAAATAATCAGATCATTACTTTGGTAACGCACACAGCGATCGGTTTCAATTTCCCATTCGCCATTGCGGACATCAAATTCCATTTCATCTATCAGCTGGCGTGGCGCTTCAATTTCCACATGTTGTTCGTCGCCTTGACGAATATAAACTTTGCCGGCAATTTTCAGGTCAATAGCATTAAAAGATGCCATATTAATCACTTCGTTAACAATCGGACCGTCGGCATCTACGCAACCAAAGAAGTCGTCGTCGTCGTCAATATCAATAAAACAGCCAGGAGTGTAAATCAACACCGAAGCGCTGATCAGTAAGATGAAAATTTTTTTGATTGTGTTCATGTCAAATGCTTTTTGGTTAATGATTTTTAACTCAAGGTATTGATTATCTTGGGTTTGTGTGGTGACAAAAATCAGATGCGCACTGCGGATTTTTATTCACCTGGTTTTAATAAAACAAAACTTCCTCCCTCTTTTCATTGCGGCAGCAACAAAAGCATGCATAAAAAATTCTTTGTTCTGTTTTCAGAAAATTCGCGAAGAAGCTTACCGGTTATGCAGATTGTTTTATTTGGTGCGATGCTTACCATCAAAATTTCGAATTAGAATCGCTGATTGCCAAACCAGCCGAAACGCAGCGTCATCGTTGCTACTGTGCCGGTGAAGGTTTCATCGTCGTACTGTCCCTTGCCATCGGTGCCATTTACCCAACGATAGCCTACACCGCCGCCTATACGAAACCACTTGAAAATATTGAGTTCCAGCCCCAACTCAGGGGTGAGTACAAATATCTGGTCGTTAATTTCATCATCAAAAGGATCAAAGTTGTCTGTTTTGATGTTCACGGCGCCCCAGCCGATTTTTGCGCTTGACCACAGGTGCACAAGTTTGTAAGGTTTGTAGGTATAGCCCAACCAAAAACCGCCGTGCCCCAATTCAATCTGATCAATGTCCTGTCCTTCAATAACATCCTGTAAATCAATGCTTCCCATGCCGTATCCGCCAATGAAAGCGCCGCCGATGACGACGCCGCCACCGCCACCGTAGGAGGTTTTCAGATCATTGCCAAGTCCCCATTCGGTAATCGGACCGCCAAAGCCACCCACCACACGAGCGTTGCTGAAAATGGTTTCATGCTGAGCGATTGCAAAAGTCGCGAGTAAACTACATACAGCCGAGATCAAAAACTTTTTCATATTGCTTGCTTTTTATAATGTAGATTGTAAAAACGTGCGCTGCCCCCTATGTTGGCTGCAATTTTTTTTTCGAATTTTTTAATAAACCAGCACCGTTCGGGGGATTTTAACATATTTAAAATGCAAAAAAATAACCTCTAAAATATGATGCGACTCATATCTTATCGCAGGATGGAAATGGCTAAAACGTTCGAAATTACTTTAAAAATTGATTCGATGCAATGTCGTTAAAATCGGATGCCAGCGTTAAAACCTACCCACATTTGTACATTGGAACCAGTTGCACTGGTTTTGTTGTAAAAAGTGTAAGGTGCGATCATGGTGCCTGCTGTTTTGTAGTCGGCACGCTGCAATTTTGATACCATGATGCTTCCCACCGGACCCGCAAACAGGCTGGTGCGCTTGCCGGTGCGCACGTCAATCAGGAGCCGCAACTGATTAAGCAAGTTAAGTTCCTCCGTCCATTCTTCCAGTTCGTTAACGTGGATGGCAACTGCTTCTATATTCATTAAAGTGCGCGGGCTAAAACCAATAGTGGTGCCGAATCCGTAGCCAAGCCCCCAACTCGTTCTGGTTTTGGATGAGGCTGTCGTTTCTTCGCCGGTTGGGGCATCTGGTGTCAGGCTGACTTCATCCCAGCGTGCGCCAAAGTGGAAAATATTGTAGAACGAGCGAGCGCCGAGTTTCAGGGCGACATTCGCGTAAAGCGCATCGCCTGCCGAAAATTCTATGCGGTTATAGCCTTTTTTGATGATATTCAGTACGCCGATCGGAACGCCGGAGGTCGAATCCGCTACATTGATAAAGCCTATTTGCAAACCTTTGACGTTTTTGCCAACGTTTAAAAGCGAACTGACCTGGCAGATTTCCACCTCATGCGCCACATTAAACAAGCTGGAAAACTGAGATTTGGTTTTGCCGTTGGCAATGTTGAACAAACTTGCGGCTTGCACGCCATCCGCTTTCCCTTTGGAAATATTGAACAAACCGGAAACCTGTACGCCGGCAAAGTCGTCGGTTGTAATGTTGAAAACGCCTGCGGATTGCACTGCGTCCGTTTCTCCGGAAATGTTAAACAAGCCACCGATCTGTACGCCTTGTACGCTGCCTTTATTGACATTAAACAGACCGCTCACCTGCGTACCGATCGTGCTGCCGCCGACCGTATTGCCGAAGCCCGCCACCTGTACGCCGTTTACGTCATTTTTGATATGGTTGAACAAACCGCCTACTTCCACCCCCTCTACGCCGCCATTAAAGCCCCAAAGGAGATTTAGTGAGATTTTATTGGTCACTTCTGCACTTTTCAGCATGTTGGTACCGACAAAAGGCAGAATAGACACCTGAGCCATCCGTTGGAGGTCATCATTCTGTAAGGGCACCGGAGCCAGTTGGTATTGCTCGATTTTTGTCAGATTTTGCGTGCCGCCTTCTATTTGCTGAGGTTTTGGGCGTTCCAACATAGCAATGGTTGCTTCCTGGTCGCGCTTCATTTGTTCCATCAGCCAACGCTCGTGCCCGGAGGGGGGGTGCACGGGGCTGCTTTGCTTCACGGATTTAGGAAGCGTATTGAGTTGGGTCATTTGTTCCTGTTTCTTGGGTTGATTGCCCATTTTTAGCACAATTTGCCCACCAATGCTGGCATAGACTACGCCCGAAGACGCAAACAGATCATCCAGGGCTTCTGACAATGGCACATTTGATACATGTACGCTTACTTTTTCGTCAATGGGAATAAAATGACTGCTGTAGGCAAAATTCACCGTGTATGTTTCGCTGATATCGCGAAGTACTGTACCCAGCTTTTCATTGGAATACCGAAGCGTAACCTTTTGTTGAAGCAGGGATTGGGCATAGCCGGCATTGGCTGTGAGCACAGCTATCAGGATCATGAATAGTGGGGCGGTTTTCATACACAAGTGGTGTTTTACGATTGTTGAAAATGTAGATTGTTTTCGGTTTGAAATTCCTGATTGTTATTTATTAACTGACATTACGCATTCCAAAAATTAGGAAAAAAAAGTTCTTTGACAGT
>CAZQTF010000205.1:0-6757 GCA_964596135.1 uncultured Saprospiraceae bacterium
TTGATCTCCTGTGCCAGTTTTTTCCCGTCGAGTATCGTCATATGCTTACGATTAAAGCCACAAATTTAAAAATATTGCGAGTATTACGGGTGTCCGCTGCACAACAATTCTAAAAAGCTTTCCGTAATAAGGCGCTTTTTAGCAAAAAAATAAAATATTTTAGGGCAAGCGGTCGGGGAAACTCATTTTTTACACTTGACAATAGCGTCTTTATTGAATATTTATTGCTATTTTTTCGGTAACCCAAAAGATAAATTTGCAACAATTGTTAAAATTTCAATATTATGCGGAGAGGATATAAAAAAAATTCCATCTTTTTTTCTACATTTGCCACAGATGAAAGCTTCACTAACAGAATAATCTCTGACGACCTCCAACAAGAAAAGTACCCTAAATGTGATTGTGGCTCAATCACTGAAGCCCCAGGCTTAAAGCAACTACTAAACTACTCCGATCCTGCTTGGAAAAAAAACGTCCTGCTGCCGGAATCATTCACATGTTTGTCGGGAATGCGCAGCATTTTGTCTTGACGGCTTCCCATCAGTGGCCTGAATCCGGCGAATTTTAAAGACAAATTTTATAGAATTTTTGTAAAAAGAGCATTATGGCGATTACTCTACGTACCAAAACGCTGCTCGCGGTGGCAGGTTTTTTGATTTCTTTTCAATTAATAGCTCAGGATCATTTGATTTCCGGAGGAGACTTTTCGGATTGTGAAGGCTTCTTTCTGGACAGCGGGGGGCTGGATAACGGCTATGGTTCCAATGAAAATTATACCATCACGATTTGCCCGGATGGTACAACCGGCACCCACGTTCAACTGATTTTCTCCAGGGTGGACGTTGTCGAGGGGGATTCGTTGTGTTTTTTTGATGGAAGAGATGTCACAGCGCCACGATTAGCCTGCGTGGAGGATTTCAGAAATCAGGGCGTGGTGATACAAGCAACTGCCGCGAACAACTCAGGCTGCCTCACCGTCGTTTTCAAATCGGATGGCGCTGGCGAAGGCAGTGGTTGGAGTGCGGATGTTAATTGCATTCAGGCTTGCCAGACCATTCAGTCAGAACTCGTATCTACTACACCGGCAGCATCTCCTGCCGATACCGGCTGGATTGACATATGTCCTGGTGATCGCGTTTCTTTGTCTGCCAGAGGGCTTTATCCACAAAACGGAACCCTTTACAACCATTCTGATCTCAATTCTGAGTTTCTCTGGAATTTCGGCGACGGCAGCACGGCGGTCGGTCCCAATGTAACCCACGAATACCGGCAATCCGGCGGTTATATTGTACAATTGACCATTACAGATGTCCGGGGGTGTCGAAGCACCAATTTTATCAATCAACGAGTACGGGTTTCGCCCAAACCGACTTTTGCTGTTGGGGATAACATTCCGAACGAGATTTGCTCCGGCGATACGATTGCCTTGAATGCCATTGTCAATCAGATTAATCCGGCGTATTCGCTCTCTGTAACCCCTAATGAAGCTACTTTTCAGGCGGGAGCAGTGCGCTCCGACTCGCTGGCTTTGCCCGATGGCGGCGGAAGTTTTTATGAAACGAGCGTTTCTTTTCAGAATTTTTCCCCCGGTCAGGTCGTTACAAACGCATCCGACTTGTCCGACATTTGTGTGAATATTGAGCACACCTGGCTGCGTGACCTTGAAATAGAGCTGCGTTGCCCGAACGGGCAATCCATCATTCTGCACAATTTCGGTGGAAGGAGCGGTTCAGAAGTATTTTTGGGTGAACCCGTAGATTTTGATGTCACGAATCCGACTCCCGGCAGAGGCGGCGATTATTGCTGGACCAGCGATGGCACACAGACCTGGCTGGAATACGCCAATCAATACGCGCCACGCACACTTCCGTCCGGAACGTATAAGCCTTATGAATCTTTTGACGGCTTAATTGGGTGTCCGCTCAATGGCGAATGGACAATTCGCGTGCAGGATTTATGGGCGATTGACAATGGCTATATCTTCTCCTGGGGAATTAATTTTGACCCCAATTTGTTCCCCCAACTGGAGCGGTTCACACCTCAAATCGTGGATTTTAGTTGGCAAAACAATCCAACTATTTTCAGTTTAACACAGACCGACCTGGACGCTTCGCCGCTGAACGCCGGGCAAGCCAATTATATTTTCAACATTACGGACGATTTTGGTTGCGCCTTTGATACTTCGCTGAATGTGACCGTACTGCCGCCTACACATCCGAATTGCCGTGATTGCAATGAAAATCTTCGCCCGGTACAAGATACCGTGATTTGTGAAAATGAGGATGTCGCTTTCAATGTTGCAGCTGGTCCGGTTTCTGAAGAAACAGTGGTTGCTTTTGAATCTTTTCCGCAATACAGCTTTGGTTTTTCCAATCATCCGCCCGGCAATCCCTACGAAGCGGTAATAAAAATCAACAGCATTTTTCCAAATAGTATCACCAATGTCACCCAGCAAATTCAATCGGTTTGCATTGATTTGGAAACGGATTTTCTGGGAGATATCAGGATCTATCTTGTATCGCCTTCCGGAAAAGTGTTGGAATTGACAACCGGCAACGGTGGTAGTGGAGATTTCTACACCAATACCTGTTTTTCGCCTACGGCAACAACGTCAATCACAACAGGCGCTTCGCCTTTTACAGGCACTTTCCGCCCGGAAGGAAACTGGAATGTGCTCAACGGCTCTGTCGTGAATGGAGATTGGAAATTGCAGGTGTCCGATGCGTTGGGCAATGTGGAGTTGGGAATTCTGAAATCCTGGTCTATCACTTTTAATTCGACGAACACCGTCCAATATACCTGGACTCCTGCTACCGGGCTTTCCTGTTCCAATTGCCCGAATCCGATCGCCCGACCAACCCAAACCACAACTTATATCGTGCAGGCGAACGATGATTACAATTGCACGGCGAGCGACACAGCTACTATCACTGTGATTCGGGACGCGCCGGCGCCGACGGTTACCTGTGGAATTAATGCTGACAGTACTGCGCTGGTTTTCGACTGGACATCGGTGCTGGGCGCCAACAGTTATGAAGTCAATGTCATCAGAAACGGGGTAGAGTCGGGCTGGCAAGGCCCAGTAAATGGTTTGCAATACAGCGCAGATAGTTTAATCAATAACGATACCGTACAGCTTAACGTAAGACTTTATACCGGCGGGCAACCCCTCAATTGCAATATCGAAATCGGATCGGCAACCTGCGCCTTCTTGATTTGTGAACTGGACGTAGATTCTATCACCACAACCCCTGTGGATTGCTTCGGGAATAACACCGGCACCGCTTCCATTTTTGTATCCGGAGGTACTGGAAACTATTCTTATTTGTGGACGGATACGCTCCGACAAATCGAACAAACCGCAATTTTCCTGGAAGCAGGTACCTATCGTGTGACGGTCAGAGATGAAAATAATTGCATTGCCGTCAGAGATATTGAAGTGCGGCAGCCCGAGGCGATTGCTATTAATACTGCTGTCACCGATGCTTTGTGTGTTGGTGATGCCAACGGTAAAATTGTAGCCAATATTACCGGCGGTGTTGGCCCTTATAAGTATGACTGGAGCAACAATCAAACCAGCAAAGACGCTGTTAACCTAACAGCAGGGCAATATACGTTGAATGTCACCGATGGCAACGGTTGCCAGTCAAAAGTAACTGCAACGGTAAATGAACCTGATGCTCCTGTAAGCTTGACGCTCACGCAAACTTTCCAGGGATGCTTTGGTACTCGTTCCAATGAAGTGACAGCTACGCCGGCAGGAGGTATCGGTAGCGGTTACACTTATCGCTGGAACAACGGGCAGACCACTGCTGTTGTTGGAAACCTCGATTCTGTTATTTACACCGTGACCGTTGCCGACGCCAATGGTTGCGAAGCTTCCGAAAGCATCAAATTGCAGGACCTGGCGCCGATCACGGTAAACATGATCCAGTCCTTACCTACTTGCAACGGCTATACTGATGGCGCTTTGGGCGTCAATATTGTCACCGGTGGTGCCGGGCAAAATGAAAATGATTACACATTCCGCTGGAGCAATGGTCAAACCGGCAATGCTATCAAAAATCTCGCTGGCGGCGTCACTTATACCGTTACGGTTACAGATATTCAGGGCTGTACTAGTATTTCTGCTCGCTTATTGGAGGAACCGCCCAAAATCTCTTTCGAAATAAAAGTGACCGAGCCGCTTTGCTTTGGTGATGACAATGGCACTGCTACCATTACTGATCTGAAAGGGCAGGGGAATACCTTTACTTTCCGCTGGGATCAGAATGCCAAAAATCAAATTACCCAAACTGCCACCAATCTGGTCGCCGGCAATTACACCGTGACCATCACCGATGCTAAAGGATGCACCAACACCGGTGTCGCTGCCGTGCGCCAGCCGTCGAAAATTGAAACGCTCTTCGATGTAGTCGACAACAAATGCTTCGGCGAAGACAAGGGTTCTGTTGTCGCCAATGTAAAAGGCGGTACGCCAGGTTATACCTACACCTGGAATAATGGCGTTACGGTTGCCAAACTCAGCGATTTGCCGGCTGGCAATTACACGCTTACCATCACCGATGCCAATAATTGCATTCATACTACTCAGGCTGTGGTCAATCAGCCCAATCAGCTTACCGCCGAGTTTAAAGTGACCGACCCTACTTGCTTTGGCGACCGCGACGGTAACATCAAAGTAACGCCTCTGGGCGGAACAGCGCCCTATCAATATAGTCTGGACAATAAAAATTTTACCAGCACCAGCACATTTATCGCACTTAAAGCCAATGATTACAAAATTTATGTAAAAGACGCGAATGGCTGCACATTCCTGGACCGCGTTGCTGTGAACGAGCCTCCCAAATTCCTTGTAGATGCCGGCGATGATTCGTATGTCATCTTGCTTGGCGATAGCCTCCAACTGACGGCAAATTCTATCAACGGGCAAGGCTTCGTGTCGTATGTCTGGTCGGCGCCTTACGGCAATACCTTGAGTTGTACCGAATGCGAAACAACTACCGCTTCTCCGCAGGATATGATTATTTACGAACTGTATGGCATTGATGAAAAAGGTTGCGAAGCGACCGACAAGTTGACCATCGTCGTGCAGAAAATCCGCGAGGTGGCAGTACCGACGGGCTTTACGCCGAACAGCGACGGCAGCAATGATCTCCTGCGTGTGCATGGCCTGGATGGTACCAAAGTAAGAGTTTTCCGGGTATATGATCGCTGGGGCGAATTGCTTTATGAGTTTGGCGATTTTATGGTCAATGATGAAGCTGGCTGGGACGGCACCTTCCGGGGCGAACCCATGGGTACCGGCGTGTACATTTGGTACCTCGAAGTAGAATACCTTGATGGTATGACCGAATCCTTACACGGACAAACCACTCTGATTAGATAAATTCGTTCTTTAGTATTTTTCTCAAAAACCAATTTCAGTTCGGGCGGTGCTTTCCGGCTCCGCCCGCTTTTAAAAACAACTAAGATCATGAAATATACCTTTACCTTTTTAATGACGTTTGTATTGGTAACTTTTGTACAATATGCCAACGCCCAGGATCCCCGATTTTCTCAATTCTACGCCTCGCCGCTGAGCCTGAATCCGGCAATGACCGGCGTGTACGAAGGGCAATTCCGGGTGGTTGCCAATTATCGGGAATTGTACAGCAGCGTTTTGGGCAATCAGCCCTTCCGCACCATTTCAGCGAGCTTTGACTACCGCCAGCAGCTCAGTCGAGGCAGCTACGCCGGCTTTGGTTTGCACCTCATGCACGATGCCGCCGGTATTTCCAACTTCAATCGCCAGTCGGGCGCCCTGAGCGCTTCCATTATGAAACAATTGGGCGGCAGCCGTTACCGCGCCAACGATCAGTTCCTCGTTGCCGGGGCGCAGGTGGGCTTCGGGCAGCAGGGACTGGATTGGGGCAAACTCTGGTTTACCAATCAATACGACCGTGAGAACGGCGCCATCAACTTTGATGACCCCAGCGGCGAAAGTTTCGTGCGCGACAACTCTGATCTTTACCTCGATTTCAATGCCGGCGTGCTCTGGTATGCTCTCTTTGATGAACGCCAAAGTATCTATTTCGGCGCTGCATTGCACCACCTCAATTCTCCGAATATTTCCTTCCTTGATCAAACCAGCGAGCTTCCTTCGCGCTGGGTAGGGCACATGGGGGGTGAACTGCCTTTCGGCAAAGAATTAAGCATTCTTCCGGCAATCGCGGTCATGGGGCAGAATAAATCCATGAGCGCTACGGCAGGCGCCAATTTCCGCTACACCAACCGCGAATGGCGCGAACTGGCACTGCGTGCCGGCGGTTGGGCGCATGTGGTCAACCAACTTGACAGCGGCTTTGCCCTCGATGCCATCACTATTGCGGCCATTCTGGAACTCGAAGATTGGAACCTCGGCTTTAGCTATGATTTTACTACCTCCACGCTCACGGCTGCCAACAATGGGCGCGGCGCTTTTGAAGTATCGCTCATTTACACCCATCCGGCAAAAGTGAGAAGACGGGATGTAAACTGTCCGAATTTTTAACAAGAGTTACCTGCGTTTTTAGAGCTTCGTGTTTATTGCAGTTTTACTGCATTTTAGGTTTCTACCATATTAAATCTTTTTGAAATAAAGCCTACATCTTGTAGCATAGGTTTTTTTGTCGTAAATTTCCCCGAAAATAGGTATCCCTATTTTAACGGCCTCAATATCAAAAACTACTAACAAATCGTAATCACACATGGAAAAGCTCTACTGCACACTTTCTTC
>CAZQTF010000206.1:0-6635 GCA_964596135.1 uncultured Saprospiraceae bacterium
AATGACAAGCTTGCTGCTGAAAAGAAAAAGGGACACAGTTTATTGAACTTATCCCAGAAAAGAAAAAGGGACACAGTTTATTGAACTTATCCGTTAATTTTGTACTCGAGTGATTTTTTTTTGGCGACTGCTCAACCGATGCGCCGTTAGCCGATGAAGCATTTACCATTAACACCGATAAACCACTAAAATATGGATTTCAGCAAATTCTTCTCCAATTTCGATTCACCGGATAGTATCGCTATTCTGTTTTTTCTCATCATTGCCTTCCTCTTTGGTTTGCTGGTGGGTTATCTGCTGCGGGGCGGCGCCGTGCGCCGTTTGAAACGGGAGGTGGAACAAAAACAACAGGAACTGACCACCGTTCAGGCAGAAATCGCCCGATTTCAGGAAGAATTGAATTTGCGCGAAGCCGATTTGCGGAAAGCGCAGTTTGAAGTGGAAGAAAACAAAAGCAAAGTAGCCCGGCTGGCGGATGAAAAGACCAAGCTCTATAATGAGGTTTATGCTCTGAATACGGAAGTGGAAAACCTCAAAAAATCGGGCGGAGCCGGCGATACGAAGCAGTTAGAGGAATTAAACGCCACCATTGAGCGGTTGAATGCACAGGTCACCGCCTTGCAGTTGCGTAACCGCCAGTTGGAAACCGAACTGAATCAATTGAAGTCCGCGCCACTCGAGGAAGGGGTAGAAACAGTAGATTTCCTCGCAGAGTTTCAGAGTACGCAGAATGCCCTGCGCAGCCGGCTGGAGGCGTTGGAGCAGAAACTGAGCAAGGTAGAATCGGAAAACGAGGCATTAAAAGTTACTTTGCAAGACTTGAAAAGCACCGATCGGGGTGCGCCGATGGCTTTTGAAGCGGCAGCGCCCGTGGCAGATGAACAAGAGCCGATATTTGGCAGAGGGATGACGAATAAGGCGATTCTCATGGACCCAATTTTGCAGCAAGTGCACGATCATGATGATTTGACCCGCATCAATGGTATTAGCCCGTTTTTGGAAAAAAAGCTGAATGAAGCCGGCTACTATTCTTATGAGCAAATCAGTCAGTGGGATCCCTCCGATGTGCATCAGGTGACGCAACGCATCGGTTACCTCCCGGGGCAAATCGAAAAAGAAGACTGGATCGGGCAGGCGATTCGGCTGGTAAAAAACAAGCAAAACACACCGGAATTCTTTGAAGCCCGTGGCTGGGGCTATCCCGATCAGGCGGACGACCTCAAGATCATCGAAGGCATTGGTCCCAAAATCGAAGGCTTACTCAAAGGCGCCGGCATCCACACCTGGCAGGAGTTGGCAGAAGCCGATGCCGATCTGTTGCGCAGCATTCTCCATGCTGCCGGAGAAAGCTATCGCATCCACGATCCAACCACTTGGCCTGCGCAGGCGCGTCTGGCAGCCAATGGCAGTTGGGAATTGCTCCGCGAATATCAGGAACAACTGAAAGGCGGACGGGAAGCGGAATAGTAGAAAAGTAGAAATATTTCTTTTCTGACTATTTTTGTGCGATGACCAACTACAACCAAATTCTCTACGATATTCGGCAGGCGGTGCAGCCACTTTTTGGGCAGGGCAGGGTTGCAAATTACATTCCGGCGCTGGCACAGGTGGATCCCAATAAATTTGGCATTGCGCTGGTGACGCTCGATGGCAGTGAATGCACCATTGGCGATGCGCACGAAAAGTTTTCCATCCAGAGCATTTCCAAGGTATTCACGTTGGCGATGGCTTTCTCACGAGTGGGCGAGGCGCTGTGGAAGCGCGTGGACGTGGAGCCCTCGGGTACGCCATTCAACTCGCTGGTACAATTGGAATACGAGCACGGAATTCCGCGCAATCCGTTCCTCAATGCCGGCGCCCTGGTCATTACCGACGAACTGCTCAACCATCTGCCGGATACCAAGGCTTCTATCCTGAGCTTCATCCGACGGCTTACCGGTGTGGACGACATTTACTACGACTACGATGTGGCCCGATCCGAGCGCGAACATGGCTATCTCAACGCGGCGTTGGTCAATTTTCTGAAAAGCCACCACAATATTCAAAACCACGTAGATCGGGTGCTCGACGTGTATTTCCATCAATGCGCCATCACAATGTCCTGCTTGGAATTGGCAAAAGCCTTTCTCTTTCTGGCGAATCACGGCGTTATTCCACACAGCGGCGAGCGCATCCTCACCGTCAGTCAGGCCAAGCGACTCAACGCGATCATGCTGACCTGCGGCTTTTACGATCAGGCGGGTGAGTTCGCTTTTCGGGTCGGAATGCCCGGCAAAAGCGGCGTAGGCGGTGGCATCGTAGCCGTGATTCCCAATGAGCTGGCGATTGCCGTATGGAGCCCAGAACTCAATGAACACGGCAATTCTCTGGCAGGCGTGATGGCGCTGGAATTATTCACCACTATGACCGGGCGCTCTATTTTTTAATGAACAAGGCTTCTTTTTCTACTCTGTAATGACTCCCTTATGCCGAATATAGGCACTTAAACTTCCTTCAACAAAACGATTTGTTTTAAAAAGAATGTCTCTTTTTATTTTCCTTGCTAACTCTTATTTTGCTGATAATCTGAAATTTAACATTAAAGTAACAGGACAAAAGGTGTTAAAATAAAATTTTTGTTTTAATTTCGAATCGAATTAAATATTTTTTGATTCAAACAAACAGCATTTATGAAAGCGCTTAAAACCATCGGAATTATTCTGGCGGCAATCATTGCCCTGGTACTTGTACTTGGACTCATCGCCCCGAGAACCGTTGCTACTGAAAAGTCCATTGTGATCAACGCACCCCGTGAAGTGATTTTTCCTTATTTGCAATATTTTGTCAAACAACAGACCTGGTCGCCCTGGAACGAACGCGACCCGAACATGAAGACAGAAATCATTGGCACAGATGGAACAGTTGGTGCAATCAATCGCTGGGAAAGCAAGACAGAAGGTACAGGGGAACAAGAAATTACAAGCTTGGTATCCAACGAGCGCCTGGAAACGCACTTGCGCTTCCGGGGGCAGGGCGAAGCGGACGCTTTTCTGGCTGCCAAAGATGCTGAAGGCGGCACCGAGGTAACCTGGGGCTTTTCGGCTACCACGCCGTATCCGCTGAACTTTATGAACCTGTTTATGGATATTGCCGGCATGGTAGGAAAAGATTATGATGCCGGACTAAATAAACTCAAAGTTATGATGGAGTTGCTTCCCAAAACCGATCGCGATTATGATGTAAAAGTAATGGATTCGCCAGCCAAATATTATATTGGTTTGCGCAAAACCGTCGCCATGCAGGATATGCAAAAAACTTTTGCGGAAAACCTGCCCAAAGTATTTGAGGCGGTGCAAAAAGCAGGCATCGAAATGGCGGGGGCGCCTTGTGGACTCTACTTTAGCTGGGATGAGGCAAACCAGTCTTCCGATATGGCATTCGCAATACCCATCAAAACGAAAGCATCGGTCAAAGGATTTGAAACCATTGAAATACCGGCTGGTAAAATACTTCTGATTGATTATTTTGGTGCGTATGAAGGCATTGGCGAAGCGCACTTTGCGATGGATGATTATATCAAGGAGCATAACTTACAACAACTGGCGCCTATCTGTGAAGCGTATGTGACCGACCCGCAAACCGAACCGGACACCGCTAAGTGGTTGACAAAAGTCTATTACCCCGTACAAAATAAATAAACTGTTTTTTCTGTAAAAATTACCCGATTTTTTGAGCAACAGTATGCTGCACATCTTGTAGCATGCTGTTTTTGTTTTTACAATATAAAAACTTTTAATGGCGTTCCTTTGAACCTCTATTCGTTTTTTCTATTTTCACATGCAACTTGAAAAATGTACGATGGTAGAAACGCAAAATGCCCTGGTGACGGCTGCTAAAAGCCACGTGGCAGAAATTTATAAAGAGTACTTTTCAGAACAATACGTTTTCCACAATTTTCAGCATGCTACAGAGGTAGTGGAGGCAACCCGCCAGATCGCTGGCGGCCATGAATTGACCGCAAAGGAAATGGAAATCCTGTTGCTCGCGGCTTGGTTTCACGACACAGGCTATGCACAAGGCGCCGAAGGACACGAAGAACGAAGCGCGCAAAATGCCCGTGCTTTTCTGGAGGCGCGTCAGTACGGCGTATCGGATATTCAGGAAGTGGAATTGTGCATTCGGGCGACCAAATTGGATGCAGAACCGGAAACGCTATTGGCAAAAATCCTGTGCGATGCCGACTTGAGCCATCTGGGTAGCAAAATGTACTGGGAACATTGCACGCGCCTGCGCCAGGAATTGCTGCTCACGCAAAACATCGTCATGTCGGAATCGGATTGGGTCAATTTTGAGTTGGACTTTATTACCAATCATAAATATTATACTGATGTCGCGCATGAGTTATTTGACAAGCGCAAACAGAAGCATATTCGGCAGATGACGAAGCATAAGCTGCGTCTGAATCCTGAAACGGTTGACCTGATTGAAGAAATCGAAAAAAAGGAACGCAAAGAAGATAAAAAGCTCAAAAAGCTCCAGCGCTCGCTCAATCAAAGCGATCTGACGCTGAAAGAAATTGACTTGGGGCGCGGCGTGGAAACGATGTATCGCAATATTTACCGCACGCATATCAACCTTAGCTCAATTGCCGACAACAAGGCAAATATTATGCTCAGTGTTAATGCCATCATCATATCTATTGTAGTAACTTCCCTGATTCCCCGACTAACCGAAGGCTCTTATCTGATCATACCCACTATTTTGTTGTTGGCAGCCTGCCTCTCGGCGCTGGTGTTCGCTATTTTAGCCACCCAACCTAAGGTGACCAAAGGCAAAGTGACTCGGGATGACATTGCGCAAAAACGAGCTAACCTTTTGTTTTTCGGCAATTTTTATAATATGGAATTGGAAGATTTTCACTGGGGCATGATGGAAATGATCAAAGACAGTGATTTCCTCTACAGTTCAATGACCAAGGATTTGTATTACCTCGGCGTCGTGCTGGCAAAAAAATATCAGCATCTGCGGATTTGTTATGCCATTTTTATGTACGGCTTGATTGTGTCGGTGCTGGCATTTGCGGTGGCATTTGTGATGTAGCATTTAATATTTTTTTTTAGCAATACGATTGCCGGTAATGCTTCGTTGCATACGCGATTTGAAACGGACGACCGAACCATCGCGCAAGTGAGCGTGTTTTGTCTTGCGTCCTTGCACGCGGGCGCGCCATTTGCGCCAGTTGCGGGGATGCATTTCCTGTTTCATCAACTGGATGACCTCTGCCTCACTTATGCCGAATTGCACCAGAATTGCATCGAAGGGAGTGCGGTCTTCCCAAGCCATTTCTATAATGCGATCTATATCTCGCTCTGTGAGGTTATATTTTTGTACAATTTTCATATTTTGCCTGTCGGATGCAAAACGATTTTCTCACTTAAAAGTTGAATCATCCTATGATTTCCAAAAAAATGGTAGATGCGCTCAATCAACAAATTGCGCTGGAAGGATACGCTTCGTACCTGTATTTGTCTATGTCGGCTTGGTGCGACAAAGAAGGTTTGGAGGGCTGCAAGCAATTTATGCGTCGTCAGTCGGAAGAAGAGCGAGCACACATGTTGCGTATTTTCGATTACCTCAGTGAAATGGACGCGCACGCCCTGACGCCCGCCATTCAACGCCCGCAGCACGAATTCGAGTCGGTACAAAAAATGTTTACCGAGGTGTACGAGCACGAACAGAAGGTTTCGGCAGCCATTAACGACCTGATCACCCTTTCCTACGAGGAAAAAGATCATTCTACGCTAAATTTCCTGCAATGGTACGTGGAAGAGCAGCGCGAGGAAGAATCGTTGATGCGAAATATTCTGGATAAAATCCGATTGATTGGCAACGGACCGCAGAGCCTGTATTATATTGATAAGGAGATTGAGAAGATCAACAATCAACAGTTGCAGGCAGAAGCAAAAGAAGGAGATGCCTGAAATAAGAAAATGCCCGGCAGTATTAGGTTGCCGGGCAAATGTGTTTGTGTTTAATTGCTTGGATGTTGAGAGCTGAAGACTCGCTTCGACTTCTCATGAGGTGATTTCATAATATTATTTATCGTTTTCTCTTGTAAAGAGAAAATTTTTTTTTTGGAACTTAGGGGGAAATAGAGGCATCCTTAAATGCTGATGCTGAAATTATGATAAAAGTTTTATAAAGTAAGGATGTGCATAAGAATATGCACAAATTGACTTGAACAACATGAGGACTACAAAATCACTACAAAGATAGCTTTTTTTTTACACTGTTGTGTATAGAGTATGTTTTTTTTTCTGAAAAAATACCAAACAGCAGACTGCGATTGCTCCAGTTTGCTGTTTGGCGCAGATAAATTGTTTTTTACAGCGTGCCTCTCAGCGCCTGCTCGCGCTCGATCGCTTCAAACAGGGCTTTGAAGTTGCCTTTGCCAAAGGAACGTGCACCTTCCCGCTGGATGATTTCGTAGAAAACGGTAGGGCGATCCTGCACCGGCTTGGTAAAGATTTGTAACAAGTAGCCTTCTTCGTCGCGATCCACCAGTATATTCAGGCGTTGCAGCTCTCGGATGTCTTCCTTGATTTCGCCGACGCGGTCTATCACGGTTTCGTAATAGGTTTCCGGCACATAGAGGA
>CAZQTF010000207.1:0-6623 GCA_964596135.1 uncultured Saprospiraceae bacterium
TTATAAAATGCTTAAATTGTTGATGAAATTGTAAAGCTTCGATTAATGTAAATTCTTCAATCAAATCAATATATGGTGCAGCGTAGCTCAGGTGGCGATAGATTTCGTCGGATGGCAATTTTTTATTTTCCAGCAAAAACTGGATTTTACCTTTGGAGGGTGTGAGATGACCGGAAAGCATTTTCAGCAAAGTGGATTTACCCGAACCATTGGGGCCAGTGATGGCGTAGGTGCTATTGGCATTAAAATGTAGGGTTACATTGCGCAATACCCATTCGAATTTGTAGCGCTTGGCAACGTTCTGAAATTCAATCCTCATCCCGCACGCCTCTTTCCTCGTTTTTTACCTTGCTGCCATTGATCTGGCGGAACCCTTTCATGATACCCACTTCATTAGAGGTAGCTTCTTCTACAAAAGCCATAATGCGGTCGCGTTCTCCGCTTTGTTCTATTTCCTGTTTGATGATCTGAATTGCGTTGGATACTTTATAACCTTTAACAAACAAAATACGGTAAATATCCTGAATATGGTTGATTTGCTCCGGAGTAAAACCCCGTCGCTGCAAACCGATCACATTGACGCCGGCATACGAGAGCGGTTCCCGCGCTGCTTTCACAAATGGTGGCACGTGCTTGCGCACCAAAGAACCGCCCGCCACAAAGCTATGCGCCCCAATGTGGATAAACTGCTGCACTGCCACCAAACCTTCGAGAATCGCCCAGTCTTCAATTTCAACGTGCCCGGCGAGGTTGACATTATTAGCAAGGATCACATGATCGCCCAAAATGCAGTCATGTGCTACGTGTACATACGCCATGAGGAGACAATGCTTCCCCACAATGGTTTTGTTGGCATAGGATGTGCCGCGATTGATCGTGACATATTCGCGTACCGTAGTAAAATCCCCAATTTCGGCGGTGGTGTGCTCTCCTTTGAATTTTAAATCCTGCGGAATAGCAGAAATCACGGCGCCGGGAAAAATCTTACAGTTTTTGCCGATGCGAGCGCCGTCGAAAACAGTGACATGCGCACCGATCCATGTATTGTCGCCAATGACAACATCTCTGTCAACATAACAGAATGGACCAATTTGGACGTTCTCCCCGATTTTGGCTTCGGGATGGATGACCGATAGGGAGTGGATATTATTCATTTTAAGAGCGCTTGACGATTTGAGCAGTTAATTCAGCTTCAGATACAATTTTGTTACCCACGTAGGCAGTGCCGTACATCTGGCAAATGCCGCGTCGAATCGGCGCCATGAGTTCCATTTTAAACAGAACTGTGTCGCCGGGCAACACTTTATGTTTGAACTTAGCGTTGTCTATTTTAAGAAAATAAGTATCCCAGTTTCCGGGGTCTTCTACGGTAGAAAGCGCGAGAATACCGCCGGTTTGCGCCATAGCTTCGATTTGTAATACGCCTGGCATCACTGGGTTGTTGGGGAAGTGCCCCTGAAAATAAAATTCATTAAATGTAATATTTTTTACGCCCACCACGTGTGTTTCCGATAATTCAATGATTTTGTCAATCAACAGGAAAGGATAACGGTGGGGTAGCCACTCCGCGATTTGCACCGTATTAAATAACGGCTCCTGGTCGGGATCATATTTAGGCTTACCTTTTAGCTTTTTTTGCTCTAAATAATGCTTTTTGAGAATTTTGGTAAATTCCACATTGGTTTTATGTCCTGGTTTGGTCGCTACGATACGCCCTTTGATTGGTACGCCGAGCAAAGCAACATCCCCCACTACGTCGAGCAACTTATGGCGTGCAGGCTCATTTTTGAAATGCAATTCAAGCGTATTCAGTATTCCAGTGTCTTCAACTTTTACGCTGGGCTTGCCCAGAAGCTTTGCCAGTTGATCCAATTCTTCCTGCGACATCAGACGATCCACAATTACGATGGCATTGTCCAGATCGCCGCCTTTGATCAGGTTTTGCTTGTACAAATATTCCAGTTCATGCAAAAAAACGAAGGTACGGCATGGTGCAATTTCTGTTTCAAAATCATGCATGTTTTTCAGAGAGGCAAACTGTTGTCCCAATACCGGCGAATTAAAATCAATCAGCGCGGTCACTTCAAAGACATCGGATGGCAGTGCCATCATTTCCGATCCTGTTTCTTCATCACGATAGACAATCGGCTCCTCGATTTCAAAATATTCCCGCGGTTCATCTTGTTCTTCTAATCCTGCTTCCCGCAATGCTTTGACGAAAGGCATGGCGCTGCCATCCAAAATTGGCGCTTCAGGACCATCCAATTCCATTAATACATTGTCAATTTGCAAGCCAGTGAGCGCCGACAGAACGTGCTCTACAGTATTTATCTGAGCTTTACCCACCTGAAGGGTGGTACCCCGCTGGGTAGAAACAACGCGATTGACATCGGCATTGATGACAGGTTGCCCCTCCAGATCAATCCGCTGGAATTTGTAACCGTGGTTTACCGGGGCTGGCTGAAACGTTAGGGTGACTATTTTGCCCGTGTGCAAACCTACACCCTTGACGGACACCGATTTTTTGATCGTGTTTTGTTTAGACATATCTCTACTATCGGCTGATATTTTTCTCTGCAAAGATAATTGTTTTTGTGACTGTGGTATTGGTTTCTGAATACTGCTTTCTGATGGTTGATGATGGATTTGCACTATAGAAAGATACTCAGTCGGATGGTTTTACACTTTTATTCACTTTTTTTTCCAAATCCAGCAGTAGTTTGTACAAATTCGGAAGTTTTTTGAAAATCGCATAAGAGCGTACATAGTCGTTGTAAGGGATAGCCGGGTAGCCAAAAAGCGCCGTGTTAGGCTCTTTTACATTGGAAGCAATACCGCTTTGCGCCTGAATTTGGGTGCCATCCGCAATGGTGAGATGGCCAACAAACCCTACCTGACCGCCAATTCGACAGTTTTTACCAATTTTGGTGCTGCCGGCGATGCCTGCCTGCGCGGCGATCACTGTGTTTTCGCCGATCTCTACATTGTGTGCTACCTGAATCAGATTGTCTAATTTTACGCCGGCGTGGATTACAGTGGAGCCCATAGTTGCCCGATCAATGGTTGTGCCCGCCCCAATTTCCACATTATTGCCGATGAGTACATTTCCGGTTTGGGGAATTTTTTGGTAAGTGCCATCCGCCTGTGGCGCAAAACCAAAGCCATCGCTGCCGATCACCACATTGGAGTGAATCACGCAATTATCACCAATTATGCAATCGTGCATAATTTTTACCCCCGGATAAATGATCACATTTTTGCCTATTTCCACATTTCTGCCGATATATACCTGGGTTGCAATTTGGCAGCCGGCGCCTATTTTGGCATGCTCTTCAATAACAGAGAACATACCTACCGCAATGTTTTCGCCCAGCATAGCGGTAGGGTGCACAAAAGCCTGCGCGGAGATTCCCGAACTTACCTTGATCTGGCTGCCGTATTTTTCCAACAAAAGCGAAAGTGAGCTATATACATTCTCCACCCGTACAAGCGTCGCCGCAATCGGCTGCTTGGGCTGAAAATCCCTGCTTACCAGCAAAACAGAGGCGGTCGTGGTATAGGCAAAATCCTCATATTTGTCATTCGCCAGAAAAGTAATCGTACCTTTTCCACCTTCTTCAATTTTGCTCGGGCGACTCACCTTCACTTCGGGGTCCCCTTCTACACTTCCATTCAGTAATTGCGCTATTTCAAGTGCTGACAGTTGCATGGAGCAAAGGTAGAAAAAAAGTTGGTTATTGGTATATCGGTTATTGCGGTATCGAAAGATCAAAATATTTCCACGACGAAAGAGTTTTTTGTAAAAAAAGCCGCCAGCCTGAAAGCTTTAAATCATAAGCCCGAAAGTCGAATTGTTGTGTATCTTTGAGAAAATTTTTTCGAGCATTGGACAAAATTATCAGAATCGGAACGCGGGGCAGCAAGCTGGCCCTTTGGCAATCAGAATTTACACAACAACAACTCGCCGCTGCCGGCTTCCAAAGCGAACTTGTCATTATTAAAACCAAAGGCGACCAGATTCAGCATCTGAGTTTCGATAAAATCGAAGGAAAAGGATTTTTTACCAAAGAAATCGAAGAAGCACTCCTACGCGGCGACGTGGATATGGCAGTGCATTCCATGAAAGACCTTCCCACGGCGCAGCCCCAAGGGCTGGCAATAACGGCGGTCTCTTATCGCGATAATCCTGCTGATTGGCTCATCATACGCCCCGAAGCGAAACAGGAAGGGCAATTATTTCAATTAAAACAAAACGCGACTGTCGGCACTTCTTCGGCACGGCGCAAAGCACAGTTGCTCGACTTTCGGAAAGACATACAAATCAAAGACATACGTGGCAACGTCCCGACCCGTCTGGAAAAATTACAAACCGGTGACTTCGATGCCATTCTGCTCGCCGCGGCAGGACTAAGCCGCCTGAAGCTGGACTTGTCGAATCTTCACATAGTGCAATTCAATCCCCGAGAGTTTATTCCTGCGCCGGCGCAAGGTGTACTCGCCTTCCAAACCCTCCAAGACGATGTGGAAATGCGTCGGATTTTGAAGCACATTCATCACCCTGATGTATCGGCAGTGACCAATGTGGAACGCAAAGTGCTCCAACTCATGGAAGGCGGTTGTCATATGCCTCTGGGCGTATTCTGTGAGCGCGACCAACAAGGCAATTTCCATGTGTGGGCAGCAGTAGCCGATGCCTGGGATGCACCGGTGCGCCGGGCACGGCTGTCATCAAGTACCAGCTTTAGATTAGCGGAGCAAATAGTTGAAATATTAAAAAAGTAAGAACCATAGATTTTCTGAATCTTGAAGATGTAGGAAATTTATTTTTTGATCAAATCTGATAGCGCGACAAATCGCAAATGCCTAAAGTATTCATAAGCAGGGAGTTATCGCCCGACAGCGTTTTTTTGCAAAAACTGGTAGCGGCTGGCTATGAAGTGATTGGCAAATCATTGGTGCAATTTTCTTCGGTTTCGTTCACTACCCTGCCCGACACCGACTGGATTTTTTTTTACAGCAAAACAGCGGTCGGCTTCTTTTTTGAAACTTCGCGGAAAGCGGATTTACCAATCAACGCCCAGTTGGCTGCCCTCGGAGAAGGAACCGCCAAAGCTATTGAAAAGCAAGGCTTTCAGACAAATTTTACCGGCAACGGCGAGCCTTCGGCAACGGCGAAAGCGTTTTTAAACATTGCAAAAGGAAAAAGGGTGCTGTTTCCCAGAGCAGCAAATTCCCGCCAATCCATTCAACAATTACTTGAAAATCAAATTATTGTTATTGATTTGATCGTTTATCAAAACGAACCGCGAACCGACTTTGCCTTGCCAATATGCCAATGGCTGGTGTTCACCAGTCCGCTCAATGCCGAGGCTTATTTTCAGCGTTATCCGTTGCAAGCCAATCAAAAAATTCTGGCAATTGGCGAAACTACCGCGCAAACTTTGCGTAAACTAAAGCTGATAAATCCGTACATTTCCGATTCGCCTTCCGAGGAGGCGCTGGCAAATATTATTTTAGAGGAATAAATTGTATAATACTGAAAGCGAGGATATTATGTTGAAAAATATAATCAAAATGCGTCGCTTGATATGCCTCTACCTGTTTTCGGGTACCCTCCTGCTGTTGCAGGCATGCAACGGCGCCGAAGAACAACCTGCCACGGCCGATTTTGACGTGTTTTTCGACAAGTTTCACCGCGATAGCCTATATCAAATGCAGCACATTACCTTCCCACTCGAAGGGCTGCCTTCCGATGCCAACGCCGAAACGATCGCTTCCGGCAGCTTCCGCTGGGATGCCGAAAACTGGCAACTCCATCGCCCGTTTAACAACGCCAACCACGAGTTTTCAAGAGAACTATTAAGTTTTGGCAACGACCTGGTGATCGAAAAAATCATTCATAAAAGTGGTGAGTATGGCACTATCCGCCGCTTCGCCAAAATGGGCAACGAATGGTACCTCATCTATTACGCCGGAATGAATCGGATAGAATAAAATATAACTACTTTGCTTCGCCTCGCTTTGTGCTATCGGATGAACAACAGCCTGATAAATCACGGAACAACAACCAATTATTTCTTCTCCATCTTCCCGTCTGCACTGATTACCAGCGGCGATTCCGGAAAATCGGTTTTGGTCAGATCAATAATCGTTTTGATGGCGCGCTTTTGCGGGTCAATCTTTGGTCCGTGCGTTTTTTGCTGATAAATCGGCACAATCTCACCGCTCAGAAATTCGCCCTCTTGATTAATTTCCAGTTTTACGATTGGTGCAATGCCAGCCGGTCCTGCCAGGCTAAAGCGACCGTAGGTGCAGAAATTTCCCAGGCTGTAAGCAATAAAGCGATTTTTATAAAGCTCCACTGCGCGCGTCACATGTGGACCATGCCCAAAGATAATGTCGGCGCCAGCATCAATCATCGCATGTGCAAAAGCATACACATCGCCGCGATTTTCACCAACATACGTTTCTGACTTTCTGGGCACATGCTGGTGGCTGGCACCTTCTGCTCCTCCATGAAACGAAACAATTACTATATCGCTTTCCTCCACTAATTTGCTCACAATCCTTTTTGCATTTGCGATATCCCGCAGATTGCAGGTGCCGCTGTTGGGTGCAAAAGC
>CAZQTF010000208.1:0-6595 GCA_964596135.1 uncultured Saprospiraceae bacterium
AATTCTTTTCGACCTTAAAAATATGGATCGGATATTTCGACGGATTCAGTTCTACATAGTTCCAGTCGCTAAACCAGTAGTACGGTTCGTTGGTGAGCAGGTCGGTCACTTTCAGGTTCACACGTCCTTCGATGTTGAGCAGCTTTTTGGGTACTTCCACAAAACCGGACTGCTTGAATTTTGTGTCAAAATTCACGATACACCAGATGACGTTGCTGCCATCGTCGGCGAGTTTGATGTAGCTCATGAGCATGTCATTATCCGTGCGGGTGAAGTGCAGATTCCAGGTGGTCTGAAGTGCCGGATTCTCTTTGCGAATGCGGTTGATTGCGGTGTACAAATCGGTGAGGCGATTGCGGGCGTTCCAGTCATAGTTGCGGATTTCGTACTTTTCCGAATTGAAATACTCATCTTTTCCGGTGGTATCATTGCCAGTATTTTCCAGGAATTCATATGCCGGGCCGTATAAACCATAGTTGCTCGACAGCGTAGCCGCCATTGCGTAACGCATGGCAAAAGTATTGGAGTCGGCGCCCATAAGTTCGTAAGGCAGAATGTCGGGCGTATTCGGCCAGAAATTGGGGCGCATGTATTCGCGCAGGTCGGTCTGCGTCAGTTCGGTCAGGTATTCTTCCATTTCCTTGCGGGTAGTGCGCCAGGTGTAGTAGGTGTAGGATTGGGTGTAGCCGCCTTTTGCCAGTTCCGCCATGATTTTTGGACGGGTGAAGGCTTCGGAAAGGAAAATGGTATCTGGGAAGGCTTTTTGTACCTCGGCGATCACCCATTGCCAGAAGCGGAAAGGCTTGGTGTGCGGATTGTCAATACGAAAAATGCGAATGCCCACTTCGCACCAGTAAATAAAGACGCTTTTCAGTTCGTCCCAGAGATTTTTCCAGTCTTCGGTTTCAAAATTGATGGGCACAATGTCCTGATATTTTTTTGGCGGATTTTCGGCGTAAGCGATCGTGCCGTCGGGGCGCCAGAGGAACCATTCGGGATGTTCCTTGATCCAGGGGTGATCGGGCGCGCACTGAAACGCAATATCCATCGCGATTTCGATGCCATATTTTTCGGCTTCCTGGATGAGATGTTTAAAATCACCGAGTGTACCTAATTCGGGGTGAATGTCTTTGTGCCCGCCGTGTTTGCTGCCGATTGCCCAGGGTGAGCCAGGTTCGCCTTCCGTGGCGGTCACGGAGTTGTTTTTGCCTTTGCGGTTCAATTCACCGATCGGATGAATAGGCGGCATGTACAGCACGTCAAAACCAAATTCCTGAATGCGGGGCAATAGTTTTTCCACATCTTTGAAAGTGCCGTGTTTGCCGGGCTCGGTGCTCGCCGAACGCGGGAATAACTCGTACCAGGTGCTGAACAATTCCTTTTCGCGACCCACGCGCACCTGCAGATTTTTGTCGTACTCGGTTTGGAACTGTTTCATTGGATGATCGTGCACCACTTGGGCAAAGTCTTTGCTCAGTACGGTTTCGATGGCGTGATCGTAGGTGTCTTCTTCCAGCGACAGTGCTACGTCCAGGAGGTGTTTCGCTTTGGCTTTAGTGTAGCCTTTAGAGGTTTGGCGGAGCAGGCGGGCGCCGATTTGCAACTCGACGCTCATTTGCTGCCCATCTTCATATTTTTTGCGGAAGCCCTTCAGCCAGGTTTGCAGATGATCTACCCAGGCTTCCAGTTTATAGTTGTAAAACCCTGTTTGCTCGACAGTAAAACTTGCCGCCCAGACATCATTGGGATGATCTTGCATAAAAACTTCGGTCCATTTTTTCTCGCTGTCGTGTTTGTACCAAAGTGAAGCGCGCAGCGTATCGTGTCCATCGGAAAAAATATCAGCGGTGACATTCACCTTTTCGCCGACGACCCGCTTGATAAAAAACTGACCTCCATCAATTTCTGGCTTGACGTTTTCAATGATGACGCGATTTCTCATGTTTTACAGGAATCTTAGGAAATATGATTAGGCAATTGGTTTTTCACGGACAATAATAGGGAAAATAGTTGAATATAAGAGCAGTTAGCAGAGGAATTGGTTCTTTGGAGCGGGAAGTCGCAGGGGGCGTTTGTTTTGTAAAAAAGAAGCTCACCAAATCCTGAGATTTAATGAGCCTCTTTTGGTATTGATATTGGTTATTGGAGTGATCGTTATAGCAGCTTCAGAGAGTTTTTCTGATTGTATTCAGATCTTCCAGAAAGCCAAATAACAAAATCACAATCAATTACGGCTTGGCTTTTTTCACATCCTGCACCGGATTACCATCGGCATCTACGATGATGATCTCTTTGAAGCCCAATTCCTGCAAACCCGGCAGGATTTTTTCCTTGTCGCCCACGACGAAGAAAGTCAGGTCATCCGGTCGCACAATCTGCTTGCTCAACTGACGTACTTCTGCCAGCGTGAGATTGCGCATCTTAGCGTCGTAGGTTTGGTAATAATTATCCGGCAAGCCATACTTGACCTGATCTACAACGTCTCCCAAAACAGCGCTGCTGGTTTCCCAACGCCCGGGCAATTGCAGAATGGTGTTTTGCGTGGTTTTGTCAAATTCTTCCTGCGTCACCGGATTGCTGCCTGCGAAGCCCGTCAGTTCCTTCTGGATTTCCTGTACCGATTCCTTGGTTTTGTCGGTTTGTACCGGCGCATAGGTGATAAACTGGCGCTCGCCTTTGGCATCGTTGACGAAACTGAAAGCGCCGTACGACCAGTGCTTGTCTTCGCGCAGGTTCATGTTGACTCGCGAAGTAAACTCCCCTCCCAATACGTTAACGGCGGTCGTTTTTGCAATTTCTGATACCTTGCCGTAGGGGTCAATCAGGTGACCGGCAACGATGACCGATTGCTGCGATTCCGGGCGATCCATCAGATACAACTTTCCTTTGGAAGCGCTTACCTCTTTCGCCTTTATGGTGCTCTTCTTTGGCGTGGTGCCTTTTTGCCAGTTGCCAAAACGTTTTTCGAGCTTGGGCAATAATTCATCCATATTGATGTCGCCAACGACTACCAACGTGGCGTTGTTTGGTTTGACCCAGTCATTGTAATACTTCACCAAATCTTCGCGCGTCATGCTTTGCACGGTATTTTCATAACCGGTGCTGGGCAGGCTGTAAGGATGACCTTCGCCATACAGGATTTTGGGTACCACACGGAAAGCCATCGAAACCGGGTTGGACTTGGCGCGCTGAATACCGGCGAGCGTCTGATTTTTCTGTCGGTCGAATTCCTCTTTCGGGAAAGATGGGTTCAGTACGACATCTGCGTACAAATCGAGACTGGCATCTAAAGTTGGTTTCAGGGTATTCATAAAAACATAAGAAGCATCCAGGTCGGCGCCCGTGCCGAGGGTTGCGCCGAGCAACTGCAATTGTTCATTAATTTCCAAAGCAGACTTCGTTTTGGTGCCCTCGTCCATCATATTCATTGCCAACGCAGCAGTTCCTGCTTTGGTATTAATGTCGGTGGAAGTACCGGCGTCAAGAATCATTTGCATGGAAACGGTTGGTACGCCTTCGCGTTTTGCCAGTACAACCTGCATCCCATTTTTTAGTGCAGCCTTTTGCAACGCCGGGAATTTGGCAGCAGCAGGCTGTCCTAATGCGGGTAAGCCTTGGGAGCGATCTATGGTTGATTCAGTAGTCTTGTAATCCGGGAACGGCGTGCAGACGATCGTATGCTTACCCTGCGAGAGCCATTTTTGGCAAACCGCCTGCATCTCGGCTGGGGTAATTTCCGAGACCCACTTCAGGATCGTTTTGTAATATTCCGGATTATTGCCATATACTTCATTTTGCGCCAGAATGTCCGACTTGCCGCCGAAACCGCCAATGCGTTCCAACCCTTTGATAAAATTGGCAAAATAAGCTGCCCGCACGCGATCAAGTTCTTCCTGGGTCGGACCATTTTGCAGAAAATCAGCCATGATTTCGTTGATGGTATGTTCCACTTCGCTCACTTCCTTGCCCGGTTTTACATTCACCTGAATGATTACGTTGCCGGCAATTTCGTTATTGTCAACAAAAGCAAATGCCTGACTGGCGCTCTGATCTTCGTAAATCAGTTTTTTGTACAGACGAGAATTTTTACCTGCGCTCAGAAGATCGGTCGCAATATCGAGAATCGTTGCCTCGCGGGAGCCCCACTGCGGTGTGTTCCACACTTGTACAATGCGGGCTTCGGGCACGCGATCCTGGAAGCTTTCGCGCGTTTCAACGGTGCGAACCGGAATGCTGACATCGGGTCTTGACAAAGCCGGACCGGAGGGTATGTCGCCAAAATATTGTTGTACTTTTTTGTAGATTTCTTCAGGATTTACATCACCGGCGATCACCAGCACCGCGTTGGCGGCGCCGTAATAAGTTTTGAACCATTCCTTTACGTCATCGAGCGAAGCCGCGTTGAGGTCTTCCATTTCACCGATCACCGTCCAGGAATAGGGATGTCCTTTGGGATACATGGCTTTAGTAATGAGATCCCACTGTTTGCCGTAAGGCTGGTTTTCGCCCTGGCGCTTTTCATTTTGTACTACGCCCCTTTGTTCGTCGAGTTTTGCCTGATCAATGGCGCCCAGCAAGTGCCCCATGCGGTCGGATTCGAGAAACAACACCTGATCGAGCGCTGCTACCGGCACGTTCTGGAAATAATTCGTGCGGTCGTTGTTCGTAGTACCGTTCAGGTCGGTGGCGCCGATTTTCTCCAACGCCTGGAAATAATCATCGTTGAAGTTTTCACTACCATTGAACATCAGGTGCTCAAAGAGGTGGGCAAAACCGCTTTTGCCGGGTTTTTCATTTTTGGAACCTACGTGGTACCACACGTTGACGGCTACGATCGGGGCTTTGTGATCTTCGTGCACGATGAGCCGCAGCCCGTTTTCCAGCACGTACTTTTTGTAAGGGATATTGATGTCATCAAGATTAAAAGTGGGAGTACTTTGCCCGAAAGCAGCAATGGTCAGGTAAAGCATTAAACTTAAAGTGAATAAATTCCTCATAACTGAATGAATTTTGTTGAAAAAAACAGGGTATGATTTCTAACAAGAACGGTTAGAAAATTATAGAAATTGCAGGAAATCAAAGAAATAGAAATGCCGGAATTATACGAAAGAGAAGATTTATTCGATAGAATCCGAAAAAAAAGGGATAAAAAAGTAGCCAAATGAGGAGGAAAATGGTTTGTAGATAGCCAAGCTCATTTATTTTCCGTCGGACAGCAGTGCAGCGATGGTGTTGACCTGTGCAATACGCTGATAATTAATGTGATACTTGTTGCCGTAGATGTTAGCATCGGCTTGAATCACCCGCGTTTGCATCAGTAAATCGAGTTGTTCTTCCAAAAAAGAGGCGTCGTAGCCTGTGCCTACCGCCAAATCCAGCAGAGAGGCTTCGCCGTTTTCGGAAAAATATTCGATGATTGGAATGTTGTCAGGATGAGAGAGCATCTCAAGTATAAAAATAGCTTGGTCCAGTGCAGTTACGCACTTTGTTTTGATAGTGTTCCACGTGTTCATGGGTGAAAATTTTGTTTTTCACTGTTTTTCAAAAAATATCAATATCAAAGGTAAAATAATTGTTAGAAATATACAATAAAAATGCTTTGTAAATGTTGAAAATAATTTACATGCGACATTTCTTCGTTTTTTCTCTTCTTTTTCAGCTAATTATATTACAAACTTTCATTCAATTCGGCATTTGAAATTTCTTAGTTCGCTTTTCGTTTGGCAGGAATTTTGAAATTTCGCTATTTTCAGCCTCAGTTTTGATTCACAAAAAACGTCGTTTATGCCTGTAAGAATGGAAAAAGACCCCCAACAGAGTGGGGGTGGCGATCGTCGCCCCGCGGGGGGCGGGCTGGGTCCCATCTTAAAGTTCCTGCCGTTTGTTCTGCTGTTTTTATTAAAAAGACCCAAACTACTGATACCGCTGCTCATAATTGGCGCGGCGTGGTATTTTTTCTTCGGCGGTAAAGAAATGTTCAGCAGCGGCGGGGGCTACGAAGACATCACCGAGCAGTTTTCGCTGGGCGCGGCGCTCAGCGAGGAGAAATTCGATCAGGCTCAGGTGTTTGAACCTTTAGCATATGGTTTTAGCGGGAATACCTTGCCCAAGTCGGTATCGTTACTGCAAAATGCTCCTCGCCGGCTCCATCAGGGCAATCAAGGCTCTTGTGTAGGCTGGGCGAGCGCTTACGCGGCACGCACGATTCTGCAATCCAAAGCTACAGGCAAAGACCCGAATCAATTGGCTTTCAGCCCGGCATATTTATACAATCAAATTGCGCTGAGCGGCTGTGAGGGGGCTTACATGCTCGATGCCATGCGGGCGATGTCGCAGAATGGAGCCGTGCCGTTTCAGCAGTTTCGCTACGACGATCGGGATTGCTCGCGTGCACCCAGCGGGCAATTAGTGGAATTGGGGCGCCAGTTTCGCATCAAAGGCTACAACCGCCTCACCCTTGGCGCTGAAAATTATACCCCCGACATCATTGCGATCAAGCAAAATCTGGCACAAGGCGCTCCGGTGGTCGTTGGTATGATGGTTGGCGGTTCCTTCATGAGCCGTATGCTGGGACAGAAAGTATGGTACCCCACGC
>CAZQTF010000209.1:0-6547 GCA_964596135.1 uncultured Saprospiraceae bacterium
GTCTTTTGTCTTCTGACATGATGGTGATTTTGAGGTAAAAATACGAATTATCCGACGGATCAGTGTGCGATTTACGATCTGCCTGTAAAAAATCCTGCCAGGTTCAGCCTTCCAGCACTGCGACCAGGAAGGGAACTTTTTGTTTTAAAAAAATGTATTTTATTTAAATAAAACCAAACAAAAGATTACCAATGATGCTTAAAAAATGGATATTTAGTGTTGTATTAATGGCATTATTCGCGAGTGTACAAGGTCGAAATGCTGTGATAGATACACTGTCGGAACCGTTGGTGGCGTTTGTAAATGAAAAAAACAAAGCGGGTAATGAAATGCTGCCTGCTCTGCTTCCTGTTATGCCCGTTGAGCCGCTGCAATATGCAAGCCCATTATATAATGCCGATGCTGTCATATTTAGCGATCCGGTAAATACTTCTTTTATCAATGTGCTTGAAATGATTCGAGGCAGAGTAGCCGGCGTGTGGATGGCTGGAGGACCTAATTACTATCAGGTGCGCATTCGCGGCGCGATGGGCCCGCCAGTAGTGGTGATTGATAATATGCCTTTTTACAGTGCAAGCGACAGCGAGATGAGTAACCTTCTGCAAATTATTGTACCACAGGATGTTGATCGGATCGAAATTATTAAAAACGCTGCAGGTGCTGCCATTTACGGCAGAAATGCAGGTAATGGTGTGATTCTGATTTATACGAAAAAAGGATAAATCTTATCTCCGTATTTTTCTCAAGACGAGACAGGTCTTCAAAAACTTGTCTCGTCATGTTTTCAAAAAACCGCTCATTTTCTATGCAAAATGGTAAATTCTGCTATTAAATCAGAAACCAGTTCACCGCTTTACACCCACCGGCATCTTGTGGTCGTAATCGCCCATAATCACAGGTGACTGGCGGTAGCCCGTGTAGGTACGCACGTTTTCATACACATAGTTGAATAATTCTTCTACGCTTACAATGCGATTATCATCCTTATCCGCTTCGCCTTTCAAACCGCGAATGAGAAAATGCGTGAACACGCCCTGTCGTAAGCCGCTGGATTCCAGCGAAGTTTCTTCCGATTTGGACGACATGATGAGCGCCGTGCCTGCTTTGGCTTGCGCCAGATTGTCGTAGTAGCTGGTCAGAATCGCCTGCGCCGAGGCGCTGCGCATAGCTAACAAACTACCCGAATGACAAGCATCAGCGATGCAGAGCTTGTATTTCGCAGGGCTTTTTTTCAAAATTGCAGCCACGTCTTCATGCAAGAGTTTATTGTTAAATCCATCAAAATCAATGGGTAAGAAAGCACCCTTCAGCCCGTGCCCGGAGAAGTAGAGCAGTACCATGTCATTGGGACCAGCTCGGAAGAAAACATCTTCCATCGCGCTTTTGATATTGGTGAGTGTTGCTTCTTCGTCAATCAGGATGCGAATTTGTTCATCGGGTAAGGCGCCACCCTCCGGACTTTTCAGGAAAGAATGAATGCGGTAGGCATCGTCGTCGGTGTAGCGCAGTACCGGCATATGGTTGTAGGAAGCCACGCCCACTACCAATGCCCAGATTTTGACACTGGATATAGCCGGGGGGCGGGGCTGATTGATACTGGGTTCAAATGGTCGGGGCGGAGAAGCATCGTCATCGCGAAGTACGTACGGATTGTGCGGTCCCTGGTATGTGCCCTCGCGCCAGTAACCGCTTACTTTGTTGCCATCTTCGAGAAAGAGTGTACCGTAGCCGTTGAAGCTGCCACCCGCCATGTCGCCTTCGTAGCGTTCACCATTGGGAAACTCCGCCACGCCTTTGCCGTGCGGAAGATTGTTGAGAAATTGCCCGGTGTATTTGGCGCCGTTTTTGAAGATGTAGCTACCTGTCCCGTTGTTGCAATTGCCTGTAATACAGCCAGTTTGGGTTGGTTGCACTGCCATCGTTTCGCCGATATATTCATCATCGCGCCAGAGTCCCTTTCTCACTTGTCCATCGGGTTTGTATAGGGTGCCACTGCCGTGTCGGAGTCCGCCCTTAAAACCGCCTTCGTAGCGATCGTTGTTGACGTAGAAAAAGACGCCGTTTCCTTCGGGTTTGCCGTTGCGAAACTGCCCCTCATACTTCGAGCCATCGGGATAAGCAAAAATGCCCTGCCCGAAATTGCAATCACCGGAAAGACAGCCTGACTGAATATCAGCACTTTCTGAAGGAGTATCTTTATCAATGGCAGTTACGATATTGCCGAAGCTATCCACCGGTTGTCCTTTTTTCCAAAGACCGGTACGTCGGGTACCATCGGCAAAGGTCTTGGTGCCATTGCCATCGGGGTAGCGATATTGCCATTCCCCTTGGTATTTGCTACCATCGGAGTAGTAACACACGCCAACGCCGTGAATTTCGCCATTTCTGAACTCGCCGATGTACACCGCCCCGCTCGGATAAATGTAGATGCCCTGCCCATTGGCACAATCCCCTGAAATACAGCCGGTTTGGTTGGCTTCGCGCCCTTTTTGTACAAACTCTTCAACGGAGATTTCTTCTTCTTTCATCAGTTTACCCTTGCGCCAGTCGCCTTCCTTGCGGGTGCCATCAGCGAGAATCATCACGCCTTTGCCGTGCGGATAGCCCTTGAGCCATTGCCCCTGATAAACGCTGCCATCTTCGTAGTAGCAAGCCCCTTCGCCTGTAATTTCACTGTTTTTGAATTCGCCGATGTACTTAGCCCCGTCAGATAGAATCATAGCGCCTCGTCCATTCTGGCAATCGCCGGAAACGCATTGGGCTTGCACAGAAGAAAAAGCCAGAGTCACCAAAGTGAAGAGTGTAAAGAGTTGTTTCATAATACTCCATCAGATGTGAAATACGATATTTATAATAAAGGAATAACGAGCACGAATGGTTTAAGATTTTTCAAATATCACATTTCGTTCAATATTTTTCGATAACAGCGCACCAGGATTGGAGTACTATTTTGAATCGACGATGCCTTATCATCTCCGCACCAGAGCTACCGGCATTTCAGGGTCATAATTGCCGGAAATAATGGGCGTTTGCACGTTGGCGGTATATTTGCGTACCTGCCGGTAGACAAAATTGAACAACTCCTGGATACCAACAATGTCATTACCGTTTTGGTCAGCTTCGCCTTTCAAGCCCCGAATCACAAAATGACTGAAAACGCCAGAACGCAGCCCGCCATCTTCGAGCGAATATTCCTCACCCTTGGAGGACATAAACAGCGCCATGCCGCCTTTGCTGTCTTCAAACGCTTTGTACAGTTTCTGAATCTCAAGCTGCGAAGGGGTTTTCAAAGCCAGCAATCCCCCGGAGTGACAGGCATCCGCCAGCACGATTTTGTGTTTGGCACGACTTGCCATCAGCAGGTCGCGTATTTCGGTGTGGTACAAAAAGTTCTTGTTTCCGTCATAATCAATCGGCAAAAAGGCGCCCTCGATACCATGTCCCGAAAAGTAGAACAAAATCACATCGTTTTCATCGGCGCGGGTAAATACAGAACGCATGGCATAAAGAATGTTACTGCGAGTTGCATCTTCATCAACCAACAGCCGCACCTGATTGTCGGGCAGAGCGCCGCCTTCCGGGCTTTTTAAAAAGGCATAGATCTGGTAGGCATCGTCGTCGGTGTAGCGCAGGGTAGGCATGTAGTTGTAACGCGCCGCTCCAATGACGACCGCCCAGATTTTGACATCGCGGTCGGAGTCAATAATCACAGCACTTTTTTCATTGCTCACGTCGCGGAAAAGTTCTTTGACGGGTTGACCGTTTTCCCAAACAGCGCCTAAAATATTACCATCTGCATAATGCATAACTCCCTGACCATTAGGTTGATCTTTGCGCCATTGACCCTCGTAGCGGTTGCCACTTTTGAAATAGACAATGCCGGTGCCCTCTGGTTTTCCGTCCAGAAAATCGCCAATAAAACGGGATCCATCCTGATAAGCATATTTGCCCAAACCGGTTGCGCAGTAACTAACGTTGCAATTGCGCAGATTTATAGTGTCGCCATGAAAAGCTACACTTCCCCATTCCGCCTGATACTGGTCGTTGCGCCATTCGCCTTTGAGCACATCGCCGCTGGCTAAGTGCATGACGCCTTCGCCGTCACGTTTGTTGTTGCGCCATGATCCGGTATAATAAGAACCATCGGTATAATACATGGTACCCTGCCCATCAAAAAATCCTGCCGAAAAGCTGCCTTCATAGCGGGCACCGGTAGTGTACGTCATTTTACCATTGCCGTGAAATTGATCCTGGAAGAACTCCCCAATGTACTCGTCGCCATTGGCAAAGACAAAGCGCCCGCGCCCCTGGCGTTGCTGGTTGACCCAGTTGCCGAGGTATTTGTCGCCATTTTGGAAATAAAGGATGCCCTGTCCTTCGATTCTTCCGCTTTGGAAATTGCCTTTGTACTCATCGCCATTAGGATAGAGAAATTCGCCATAGCCATTCGTACAGTTTCCTTTGGTGCATTTGCCCTGCTGAGCTTGCAGGAACGCAACCGATACTACAACCACCAACATAGTCAGGAGCAATCTCATAAAAGACCGGTTTTTAGATCGTAAAAGTGTTGACCGAAAGCTTGTTTGCGCATCAGGATTGCCCGACTTTTTCAACTGGAGTGGGTTACACCTGCTGTTTTTACTGCATATCTCTGAAACCTTTCGGTCATTGATTTTATGTGGGTTTCTTTGCGCTGGGATTTTCCTTGCCAAGTCACCCAATTACTGAAAGTGTAGTGGTTGGATCATGTAGCGGCTTTTGGTTATATATGATTTTTCATCAGATAAAATAATAAACAGGAAACTCGACGCATTATTGCGTACGACCGACGATTTAATAAATTTTTCAGACAAATGAAGCCAAAGGTGCTTTGCAGTGGGGGCACTTTCTTATTGAATTTTAACACATTAATAACGAATCTGGCGTTCGGTTTTGCAGGCAGAATAAAGGGTAAGCCTTATTTTTGATGCTTATTTAAGCAATGCAAATGAACTGTTAACAAGAAAAAATCTCAACTATGTTAAGAAATTTGGTTATTGTTGTAATGATTTCAAGTGCATTAACCTCCTGTGGTGCACAAAACCAGAAAACAACTCAGGAGACAGCAAAGGCAGAAATAAAAGGTGAAACTTTCGGCGAGGTGATCACGGCTGATGGCGCTGTCAACTACGAAGATCTGCTCGCTCAGATCGAGGGCAAAGATTCCTTGGTTGTGAAAATAGCTGGCACAGTAGATGCCGTTTGCCAAATGAAGGGTTGTTGGATGAACATCAAATCTGCCGATGCAAACAACCCGGAAATGATGGTAAAATTCAAAGATTATGGCTTTTTTGTGCCGAAAGACATTGCCGGTCGCAAAGTGATCATGCAAGGTGTGGCTTATCGCGAAATAACACCGGTGGACGAATTGCGCCACTATGCCGAGGATGCCGGCAAATCAAAGGAAGAGATCGAAGCTATCACCGAACCCAAAGAAGAATTAAAATTTATGGCTTCCGGCGTACTGCTGCTGGCCGCGGAAAGTGGTAAGTAAACGCAATAATTTCAACCGTTTGGACGTCTTTTCAAAAGACTTTGGATACTACAGATTTTGTTGCTGTAGATACACGAA
Source organism: uncultured Saprospiraceae bacterium (assembly GCA_964596135.1). Taxonomy (GTDB): domain Bacteria; phylum Bacteroidota; class Bacteroidia; order Chitinophagales; family Saprospiraceae; genus JADJNW01. The sequence continues at coordinate 5,612 of CAZQTF010000209.1, forward strand.
TGCCTAAAATCCTGCAAAGGAGAAAGGGATGGGTATCTACGGCAACACATAGTAATTTGCAGAGAAAACAACGCCAGATCATATCACCGGGGAGGCAACCGCGGGTGAAAAGCGGCGTACCAAACACCGCGTCAATGAACTATCACGCTGCAAAAGCTTTTATTTTGGACAAACTAGACCGCGAGTTGTCGGGGCAGCTTGCTTATCATGGTGTGCACCATACGCTGGATGTGTTGTACACTACCGAAGAGCTATGCTACTTTGAGCGAGTGACACCGTACGAAGCCATGCTGCTTAAAACCGCCGCCCTTTTTCATGATTCGGGCTTCACAATCAGTAACAAAGAACACGAAACGCTCGGCTGCCAGCTGGCGAAGCAGTATCTGCCTCGGTACGACTATACCGCCAATGAAATTGAGCGCATTTGCGGTATGATTATGGCAACTAAGATTCCGCAATCACCCAAAAATTTCCTGGAGCAAATTCTCTGCGATGCCGATCTGGATTACCTGGGGCGAGACGACTTCTACACCATCGGCGCTACGCTGTTTGAAGAACTCAAATCTTACAACGTATTACAAACCGAAGAAGCCTGGAACAACCTTCAGGTCAACTTCCTCGAAAAACATGCCTTTTTTACCCGCACCAACATCCGGCGGCGCACACCTAGCAAGCAGCGTTATCTGGAGGAATTGCGAAAAATAGTAGCGAACTATAAAAAAAACAACGAATAGCAGGCAGCAAAAAAAAGTACATATTCGTTCTCATGATAGTTTGATGATATAGGCGTTAACACTCCAGGCAGCCCTGCTTTACACTCACTAGTTTATCGTACCTATATATCTTTTTAAAAAGGAAGGGCTGCTTGTTTTTCCTTGTATTGTTTAGAGCTTGTTCAAAAATATTATGTTGAAGAAAAGTTTATCTTCGCAATAA
>CAZQTF010000210.1:0-6534 GCA_964596135.1 uncultured Saprospiraceae bacterium
TTCCAGCTCAGCGGCTCTTGTGCAAAAGTAGCATGAATCATGAAACTATTGAAAAATAGGAATAACAGTAAAACTCTCATTTGTTAAGGTTTGATAAATAAAGAGATAATTTAAGTTCCAATCAAAATTAATTCTCCGTTCAATATGATTTTCGGCAGTCGATTGTAAATCTGACTACTTAAATCAAAAAAAATACAAATGCAATATGGTTGCAAATACGAAAAAGATTTTTACTTTTGCAACATTGTTGCATTAAAAATACCTAAAACCTATGATCGAGGCAATCGGCTTGACCAAAAATTATAATGGCACGACCGCGGTAAGTCAATTAAATTTGAACGTGCAGCCCGGCGAAGTCTTCTGCCTGCTGGGCGCCAATGGCGCGGGTAAAACCACAACTATCAACATTTTTCTCAATTTTGTAGAACCGACCGCCGGTCATGCGCTCATCAACGGCCTGGACGTGACGAAGCACTCCCTGCAAACCAAGCAATTTCTGGCGTGCATTCCCGAAAATCTGATGCTGTATCCAAATCTTTCTGGTTTAGAAAACCTGGACTATTTTTCTGGATTAGCTGGAAAAAACTACGAGCGCGGCGAGTTGGAAATGTTTCTCACCGAAGCGGGGTTGCAGGAGGAAGTACAAGCAAAGCGGGTTTCCACCTACTCCAAAGGCATGCGCCAAAAAGTAGGCATTGCCATTGCCCTAGCAAAACAGGCGAAAGCTTTGCTGCTCGACGAGCCGACCTCCGGGCTTGATCCAAAAGCCAGTAATGAATTCGCGGCTTTGCTTAAGAAACTCAGCGAACAAGGTGTTGCGACCCTCATGGCAACCCACGACCTTTTCCGCGCCAAGGAAAGCGGCACGCACATCGGCATCATGAAAAGTGGCAATCTGGTAGAAACCATGACCACCGAGGAGATCAACCACACCGATCTGGAAAAATTGTACTTGAAGCATATGAATTGATTCATTGCTGCATGGCTCTATGGTTTCCCTGTTTCATTGATTTTAAAAGCTACAATTTTTGAGAATCCTAAATATCCCAATATCAAAATATCCAATGTCATGATTTCCAAAATAGCCCGAAAAGAATTCATCGAAATCCTGCGCGAGGGGCGCTTTCGCATTGCGGCGGGTATCGTGCTGGCGCTGCTGGCGGTGGCGGTTATCGTTAGCAAAAATTATTACGCATCGGTGCAGCAGCAGCACGCCGAAGCCAAAGAAAACGCCCGCAACATCTGGGTAAGCCAGGATGAAAAAAATCCGCACTCGGCGGCGCATTATGGCACGTATGCCTTCAAGCCCAAGTATCCGCTGTCGCTCATTGATCAGGGCGTGGATAAATTTGCCGGCATCTCCATTTTTCTGGAAGCGCACAAGCGCAACGAAGCGGAATTCATGGCGGCTGCCGATCAAACCGGACTGGCGCGCTTCGGTGACCTTACACCCGATTTTATCCTGCTGTTCATTCTGCCTTTGCTGATCGTTTTGCTGGGCTACAATGCCTTCACGCGCGAGCGCGAGAATGGTACGCTGCGCCTACTCAAGAGCCAGGGCGTTTCCACCTGGAGCCTGGCGGCGGGCAAGTGGTGGGGCGTGTTCCTGCCCATTTTGCTGATCACGACATTTTTATTCGCCTTAGCGGCAATTTTGCTGGCGAGTGTAGCGGATTTTGGTGAATTTAATTTGACGCATTTAGTAGCAATGTTCGGAGTTTATTTAGTTTATTACGCCATTTTTACCAATCTGACGCTCATCACTTCAGCGCTGTCCAAAAATTCAGGTATTGCATTGGTTTCCATGCTTGCCATCTGGATTGTCGCTTGCCTGGGTGCGCCTAAGGCGGCTAGCAATCTGGCAGATACTTTGCACCCGTACCCGACGCGTCAGGCATTCGCGGCAAGCGTTGCAAAAGCAAAAAAAGAGGGTTTGGACGGGCACGATCCCTGGAGCGAAGCAGCGAAGCAATTTGAGCGTGAAACCCTTGAGAAATATGGCGTGGACAGCATTCAACAGTTGCCTTTTAATTTTGATGGGTATCGGATGCAAAAAGGAGAAGAACACGAGGCGGAGGTGTATTTCAAACACTACGCGCAACTCAAGGAAACCCATGAAAATCAAACGAATATTTATCGCGCAACCGCCTTGCTGTCACCGTTTTTGCCCACGCGCTTTCTTTCCATGGCAATTGCCAGAACCGATTACCAGATGCACTGGGATTTTGCGGATGCAGCCGAAAAATATCGCCTGAAAATGGTAGAAGCCCTCAACATGGATCTGGCGGAAAATTCTAAATACGGCGACTGGGCATACGAAGCGGATGCTGCACTTTGGAAAGACATTCCGGATTTTAGCTACGAACCAGCAAGCATGGGGCAGATTTTGCAGCGCAACTGGAGCAACCTCGCGGTGCTGCTGGCGTGGCTGGGCGTTTAGGTGTTTGGGCTTTATTTCGTAGCTAGAAAAATTTAGAAAGGTCATGTTCAAATACAATTTTAAATACGAACTCAAATCGCTCTTCCGCAACCGCTGGATACAATTGCTCTCTGGACTGCTGGTCGCTCTCTTTTTGTTTGCAGCGTACAATGGCAGACAGAAAGTTGATAAGCGCCTCGCCGACATTGCCGAGGTGCAGGCAGAAGTAGGCGAAGGCGACGCGAAAGCCCTGCTGCTGCTCGATTCGCTGGAGGCGGGTTTTCAGGTAAGTGTACCTGCCTGGCAAATACCAGACATGCCGCAGGTGCTGGGCAATTACTATCCGCGCGTAGCTGCAATGCCTCCGGCGGAAATGGCGCTGGTTGCCACAGGTCAGAGCGATATTTATACCCATTATGTGAAGCCGATCCTTCGAAGTGAAGATTTTACGCTAAATTTTACCGAGCTGTCGAGTCCGGTGCAATTATTATTCGGCAGTTTCGACCTTTCGTTTGTCATTATTTATTTACTGCCGTTGATCGTGATTGCATTTACTTATGATTTGCTGTCGAGTGAGCGTGAGCAAGGCTCCTTGCGCTTGTTGGCTTCCCAACCGCTGACCTTGTTCAATTGGCTGTTTCAAAAAGTTGCTTTGCGATTTCTATTGCTGACGGTGATCATCGCTGTTTCATCAGGCATTGCCTTGGCGGCCAATGGCGTTTCGTTGTCTGCAAATGCTTCAGAATTGGGGCAATTTCTACTACTCACGCTGAGCTACACGCTCTTCTGGTTTGTACTGGCGTTTCTGGTGAATTTGCTGGGCAGATCCTCCGCCAACAATGCCGTTTCACTGCTTGCGCTTTGGGTCGCATTCGTTCTGCTCATTCCATCGGTGGTCAGTCAGTTGGCGAATAGCCTGTACCCCGTGCCATCGCGGGCGCAGATGATCAACGACCTGCGGGTTGTAAAGAAAGAAGTGGAAGCCAAACAGGACGAAATTCTGGATGGCTACCTGCGCGACCACCCCGAACTGGAGGCGGTGAAAAGTGACAATGCCAATACCTTCTGGATGAGCTATTTTGCTTCTCAGGAAATTGTGGAAAAAGAAATGCAGCCTGTGCTCGATCGATACGAAGAACAACTGAAACGCCAGCAAAACTGGGTGAACCAGTGGCGCTTTGCTTCGCCGGCGATTCTCTTGCAGGATGGCTTCAACGAACTGTCGCAGACCGCCACGCGGCATTACCAGGACTACCGCGAGCAGGTCATCGCCTTTGCCGGGGAATGGCGCGAATTTTTTATTCCCATGATATTCAAAGATGAAAAAGCGACCAAAGCAACCTTTGATGAGTTGCCCGCATTCGCGTATCAAACGGATCGGATGCCATCTTATTTCGGTGCGAATATACTGGGGGTGCTGGTGTACGTGGCGTTATTGTTGGGGATCAGTGTTGTGGCTTTTCGGCAGCGCGGCAAAGAGCGCATCATGGCGGGCGCATGATTAAGTAAATAGTCAATTAGGGATATGAATTCATCATCTGCTTTTTTTCTTCCAATTGAGTGGTTAAATAGTCATACTCTTGTCGTAAAAGTTAAGAATGATTATTTCCAGCATTGGATTTTATTGATTAGCGAAGTGTATTTTAGGTGCCCCTGCCGTGTAGTGGGGGCTTTTTAATTTGTGGAAACGATAAAGCAGGGAGCTTCGTTGGCTATTGAGGGCGTGGATGTCTATAAAAGAAATGGGGAGAAAGCACTATCGCTAACAGACACAACGCACTGGAATCGAATTGTCATCAGTAAAAGACAAACATCAGGAGTTGGCTACGGGCATATTACGCGCGGGACTTCGGATTTTCAACAGGTTTATTTTTCGTTGGATAGCACACTGAATTTAACTGTAAAACCTCGATTTGATACGACTAATGTTTTTATTGGGAGAGTTGAACTAACGGAAACAGATCAGTTTTTATGGAGAAGTATTGCCGGGAGCGGATACGCTGGAGTTATTGCTGCGGCGTAATGAGCGTCCGTTTACAATCAATAAGCGAAAATTCATGTGAGTAATGGAGCAGAAGAATTTTTATTAGGGCTTGTTGGAGACCTTAGCATTCTGTAAAATATAATTGAAATGATCGGGGTTTGTATTATTGAGTTTCAAAATGCCGCTGAATGTAATCCATTCATCCATTTTATAACGCCTTCTAGTGTCCGAAGCAAGCTGAAGCTCAATGACGGTCTCTGGTCCCGCACCGCCACAGAAAAAACAAGAAGCATATGGAAACATGGATAGTGCAAATACCTTGCCAGCGCTATCTAATGGGAGTACATATCCGGCAATAGATACTGATTCTCCTTCCAACGACTTGGGAATTTTTCCAAAAATGGGTACCAAAAAGTGCATGTCGTATTCCTTGAAATACTTTCTCTTAAGTTCTACATCTCCTAAGTCTTTCCAAGTTATCGCTTTTTGCGCTTTGGAAACGAATGTAACGCACATTAATAGCAACACAAACAAAGAGTTTCTAATTTGCATGAAAACAGGTTTAAAAAAGATAAATGCAACAATGTTGCAAATATAGGGATTGATTTTTATATTTGCAACATTGTTGCATTTTAAAGATAGGACATGAAAAAACTCCCCGTTACCATTCTCACCGGCTTCCTGGGCGCAGGCAAAACCACGTTGTTGAATCACTTAATTCAGCAAAATCCCGACCGGCGTTTTGCTATCATTGAAAATGAGCTTGGGGACACTGGTATTGACAATGAACTGGTTGTAGATACCGAAGATGGTTTATTTGAAATGTCGAACGGCTGCGTTTGTTGCACCTTGAACGACGCGCTGATTGACACGCTGGCGAAACTCGTTCGCTCGGAAAAAACCTTCGACCATCTGATCATTGAAACGACTGGTATGGCCGAACCCGACGGTGTAGCAGCGGCGTTTGTGACCGATCCTGGGGTACAGGAATATTTTCAACTCAATGCCATTATTTGTCTCGTAGATGTCGAGCAAATTGAGGACATGCTCGCCGAGCGCCCCGAGGCACAGAAGCAAATTGCTTTTGCGGATTATATTGTTTTAAATAAAAAAAGTAATGTTCACGCCGATTATTTGCCATTTTTACAAGAAAAGCTAACGATTATTAACCCCTTTGCTGATTTTATTACCACCGATTATGCAGCGGTAACAACCGATTTATTGCATTTGAATGCGTATGAAAACCGTGAGATCACTCGTAGAATCACGAAAGTTTCTGATCATGGATATCATCATCACCATCATATCGACGACGTTGTGGCGCATAGTTTTATTCTTGACCAGCCCTTTGATTTTCTGAAATTTATGCACTGGGCAAAAGTGCTGCTGACGGTGAATGGCAAACAGATCTACCGCATTAAGGGGATCCTGTACTTTAAAACAGAAGCACAGCGCATTATTTTCCAGTCGGTGCGCAACCAATCTGCCTTCCAGCGGGGCGAAGCCTGGGGCAGGGGCGAATCGCGTCAGAGCCGCATCGTTTTTATTGGTAAGGGGGTGAAGCGGGAAGCTTTGGAGCGGAGCCTGCGGGGTTGTCTGGCAGAATAAATAGAATTTTCATCACGGGAATTATTTATGCAACAGTGTTGTATTTTAGAATTATTTTTGCAACTTTGTTGCAAAAGAATTAAAGTCACCCAGCATGAAAAAACTTCTAACCCTTTTGTTCGCAGTTCCTTATTTTGTTTTGGCTCAAACAAATGTTGACGCCAACTTCCCACCACCAGAGGAACCACCTGTCATTCAAGCTGTTGAAGCGCAAGGCGATATCCGCATTGATGGAAAGCTGGATGAATCGGACTGGGCATCTGCACCAATCATCACTGATTTTTTCAAAATAGAACCGCGGCAAGGTGGAGATTATTTATATGATACGGAAGTACGTTTATTATATGATGAACGCAATTTATATGTTGGCGTCTTTTGTGCAGATTCTCTCGGTCGCAAGGGCGTGCGCGTGCAGGATTTGCGGCGCGATTTTTCCTGGGGAGAAAATGATATTTTTGGCATTCAACTCGACCCGCAAAACCTGAAGCGTTACTGTGTTTCCTTCCAAACGACGCCTCACGGC
>CAZQTF010000211.1:0-6503 GCA_964596135.1 uncultured Saprospiraceae bacterium
TCTGTCAATGAACTCAATTTTCAAAATTTATGCGCTGCGTAATATCAGTTTTTAACTTTCGGGGCTGTTGAATACGGATGGTAAAATGTCGGATCGAACAAAAAAATATATGAATATAGTCAAACAGAAAAAAATTGTCGTTGCGGTGGGAGGTTCCAGCGGCGCTATTTATGCTAAAGTATTGTTGGACAGATTGTTGCAACTGCGTGACCAGACCGAAGCCATCGGCGTAGTGATGAGCGACAACGCCCGCTTCAACTGGCAGTACGAATTGGACAATACCGACTATGAGCAGTATCCCTTTGACTTTTATGCCAAAAACGACTTTATGGCGCCGTTTGCCTCCGGCTCAGCGCAATATGATACGATGATCGTGTGCCCCTGTTCTATGGGTTTGCTGGGGCGCATTGCTACCGGCATTTCCAATGATCTGACAACCCGTGCTGCCGATGTAATATTAAAAGAAAGACGACGTTTAATCCTGGTGATTCGCGACACGCCCTACAGCCTGATCCATATCAACAACATGAAACTGGTCACGGAAGCGGGCGGCATCATTTGCCCGGCAACGCCCTCGTTTTATAGCAAACCCACGACCTTTGAGGCGCTGGCGGCAACGGTAGTGGATCGGGTGCTTGATCTGGCGGGCTTCGACCTGCAAACGTATCGCTGGGGCGCCAAACATTGAATCATTTGTAATAAGTCAAAATAATGGACGAAATTTTGTAAATCTTGGAGATTTGTAAAATCTCCACAAAATCTCAACTGGTTTTAACCATTACCAAATCATTTCATATTGATTGTTCATAAAATTACTTGGTTTCCATGAAAAGGCTTACTTTAGGATTTTTAGTCATTTCAATTTTTCAGACCAGCGCTTCGGCGCAAAATATCACTACAAAAATGGATTCAGTAAGTTACAGTCTGGGCGTACTGATGGCTCAGAATTTAAAACAACAAGGCTTCAACGAAGTGGACGCCGCTTCGCTGGCGAAAGGTTTTGAAGATGTGTTGAAAGGCAATTCGTTGCAGATCAATACCGATCAGGCGAATCAGATCGTCAGTACTTATATGCAGGAAAAACAGGCACAGCAATACGAAGGCGTCATTGCCGCCGGTAAAAAATTTCTGGACGAAAACGGAAAACGTCCGGGCGTAACCACCCTGCCCAGCGGCTTGCAATACGAAGTACTCAAGGCGGGCGATGGCGCCAAGCCGACTGCCGAAGATCAGGTGACGGTGCATTACGAGGGTAAGTTGATTGACGGTACTATTTTCGATAGCTCCGTGCAGCGCGGTCAGCCGGCTACGTTCGGCGTCACACAGGTGATCCAGGGTTGGGTGGAAGCGTTGCAACTCATGCCAATTGGCTCCAAGTGGAAATTATTTATTCCATATAATCTGGCATATGGCGACCGGGGCGCAGGTCCGAAAATCGGTCCGTACTCAACGTTGATTTTTGAAGTAGAGTTACTGAAAATCAATTAACAAAACCTACAGACTTCCGAAATTCATCAGATTTCGGAAGTCTCTTTTTTTCAGCGAGCCAGCATATGCTGCTGCATCTCGCGCATCCGGTCAATCTGGCGATGCAACTCGCGCAACTGGTTTTCCCGTTCGGCGCGCAGGTGTTCTCTGGCGGCGCGCAGCTCAGCACGCCGGGCTTCCAGTTCTTGCTGCAAAGCATTCAATTCGCTGCACTTTCCGTGCCATTCCATCCGAAATTCCATCGGCTCGAAATCACTATCAAGTGTTTCTGAATAATCTGGTTCTGCCCATGATTGCAGCTGCTGAATTCGTAAGTACTGGCGGTGATTCTGCCCAATGCTCAGACCAAGTAGCAGACTGAGCACCGCAATAATCAGTGTAGCGGCATGAACATTGTTTTTCATAGTCGGGATGATTTACTGTTTTAAAGATTTGGATGACTATCTAAAAGTTGTATAAAAGGATGATCTATACAAAATAAAGATTTTTGGAGCGATTTGTCAATCCTTTCAGAATACCTTAAAACGACATTAACAGTTACAACCTGAAAAGCGTATTTTTGCAAAAAATCCGACTTTTCTAAGTCTGTACAACATGCGAATTGACATCATCTCGGCAGTGCCGGAATTGCTGGAAAGCCCTTTTCAACACTCCATCCTGAAGCGCGCACGCGATCGCGGACTGCTCGAAGTGCACGTGCACAACCTGCGCGAATACGGGCTCGGCAAGCACAAGCAAATTGACGATTACCAGTTTGGCGGCGGCGCCGGAATGGTGATGATGCCCGAGCCGCTGGCGAATTGTATAGATGAACTGAAAGCGCAGCATTATTATGATGAGATTATTTACCTGACGCCCGATGGGCAGCTTCTGGATCAAAAACTGGCGAATCGCCTGTCACTCAAAGGCAATCTGCTCCTACTATGCGGGCATTACAAAGGCATTGACGAGCGCATTCGCGAGCATTATGTCACGCTGGAAATTTCGATCGGCGATTATGTACTATCGGGCGGCGAACTGGCGGCGGCGGTGCTGGTGGATACAATCGGAAGGCTGATTCCGGGGGTTTTGGGCGATGAGACATCCGCGTTGTTTGACTCCTTCCAGGATAATCTGCTGGCGCCTCCAGTGTACACGCGTCCGGCGGAGTTCAGAGGCTGGGAAGTTCCGAAAATACTACTCTCCGGCAATTTTCCTGACATCGAGGAGTGGCGTTATGAGCAGGCGGTAAAACGCACTAAAGAACGTAGACCGGATTTATTCGAAGGAAATGATGGAATGATGGAATGAGCTTTATGGTTTAAAAAAATTCCGACCTTTCACTATTCCTGTATTCCAATCATATTTTGTAACATTGCAGGGAGAAAAACCCAAGCCTTATGGAATTTGTAATGCCAGATTTTTCCCTAGTTGCCGTATGGATGAGCTTACTAACGCTGACTTTCCTCGAAATCGTGCTGGGAATTGACAACATTATTTTTATTTCTATTGCTTCAAATAAATTGCCGGAAGCCCAGCGACCGCGCGCGACCAACATCGGCCTGATCCTCGCGATGGCTATGCGTATTGCGTTACTGTTCGGTGTATCAGTGCTGGTGGCAATGGAAGAACCCTGGTTTCACCTCGGCGGTGAGCATTCCTGGATTCATGGCGGTTTTTCCGGGCAAAGTCTGATCCTGATTGCCGGAGGCTTATTCTTGTTGTACAAAAGTACCACCGAAATTCACCACAAACTGGAAGGTGCCCACCAGGACGAAACGCTGGAAGCCCAGCGCGGCAAGCGTTCGACGCTCGCCAACGTGATTGTGCAGATTACGGTCATCAATATCGTCTTTTCTTTTGATTCGATTCTCACCGCTGTCGGTATGACAAATGGTCTTACAGGCGCTTTGCTGATCATGATTATCGCCGTGGTGCTCTCGGTGCTCATCATGATGCTGTTTGCCGTGCCGGTTGGTAATTTTGTAAATAAACACCCGACAATTCAGATGCTGGGTTTGGCATTCCTGATCCTGATCGGCTTTATGCTGATCGCCGAAGGAGCACACCTGGCGCACCTGACGGTAGCCGAAGCTGAAATCGGCGCAGTGCCCAAAGGCTACCTCTATTTTGCCATCACTTTCTCTTTGTTTGTAGAATTTCTGAACATGCGCCTGCGCCGCAAAGTCACCAAGCCGGTGCAACTGCATGGCGTGCAGGAAGAAGCCAAAGCAGAAGGCATTTTACAGGAATGACAATTATTCCGTTAATTTGATTAGTAAATGTGGTCTTCGTTCGTACTGAAATTCCAGCAGAGTTTCATATGGTAGTGTAATGCTATCTTTTTCAACAAGATAGAAAGCATCTATCCGATGATCATAATTTCGTTTTAATGTTTCTTCGCGCAGGCGATTCAAATAATAAACGGTAGTAAATGAAATTCGCCCTTTTTCATAAATAAAAAGCGGTTTTTCTTTGACAATGTCATTGATTTGCTGTGCCAGTTCGCGGTCGGCTTGCGCCTCGGAATCATACGCACGCTGAGGTAATACAGTAAAATCAAAGACAATGCGGGCTATGACTGTTGCCAGGATCAACATAGGCAGGGTTAGGTCTGGCTTTTTAATAAAGAAGTAAAACATGATGCCAGTCGTCAGAAACACGATAACAGAAAGCGTCTGTATGTAATTCAAAAAATCGAATGCAGGCACAAAATTTAAAGCGATCAAACCCACTGCCAGTAAGACGATCATGATGCCGCTGATGATGCGAAAGGTTTTGCTGCGCCAGCTTTTCAATTCGTGTCGCTGTTGCCAGCAATACACCAAAATCATGATAAAAAAGGGATATAATGGATAAATATAGCGCTGCTTCGCGCCTGGCGACGCCCAGTAAATCAGGATATTGGCTAACAGCATCACTCCGGCAAATGCAATGAATTCATTTTGTTTAATAATGCGCCAAAAATTCTTACGAATAGTGAATAGAATGAGCAGGGAGCCAGGCAGCGTGTCTTTGAGCAAATCCAGCGGAAAATTGACCAGATGCCCCAGCAACGGGGCGAAGCCTTTGTCAATCACAGTGCGCTCACTCGACTGCGACCACAGGGTTTTTAGGTATTCGGAAAGTTCATTGTATTGTGCATAAATCAGTAAATATCCGCCTACAATTACTGCAAACACTGCTATTCCGACAAAATGAGGTAATTGCAAAAGCCTTTTGAATTCTTTTTTGTACAAAAACCAGCCTAATAATGAAAAACCGATAAATAAAATGGACGACAACCCTTTTGTGAGCGTGCCGACTGCCCCAAACAAGTACACCCAGATAAACAATTGGTAAAATTGTCCTTTTTTATGATGGTAAAAAATCGGCAATATGCCGGCCAATGTAATAAGCGTATAAAATAAATCAATTTCGCCTAAGGTAGCAAAAAAAAACAAAATACCGCCGCTGATGACAAAGAGCAGCGCCGCGAGCCAGCCCAATTGTGCATTAACGTAGTGTTTGCCGTAGGTATAGATCATCAATCCAATGCCAATGAGCGACAAAACAGTAGGCAGCCGCTGCCCATATTCCGTAAAGCCGCCAAACAGCTTCGCAAAAATGAGCACGATCCAATTAAAAACCGGCGGTTTGTTATAATAAAATTCGCCTAATTGATACGGAATCAACCAGTTGCCACGCTCCGCCATTTCCATTGCCACCAGCGCCCGGCGCGGTTCTTCCAGGAAAATTGGTTGTACGCCCAGATTGAGCAGCAGCGCCAGCAGCAGCAGTGCTGAAGCCAGCAAAAGCATTTTATTTTCGGCGCTCATTTACTTTTTGTTTTTAACAGCTAATAGCCAAGGATCAATGTTGTAATTCGCCCGAAAATGAGAAAAGTTTTAAACATTTTCTAAAGTTTCCCGATTGAGAAAGGAAGCTACTGAAAAATCTTTACTTTTGTCCGGGTAAAAAAGACATGTTTATGCAATTTACCAAACCCTACGATTTCGCTTTGCTCTTGCTGCGCCTGGCATTTGGTGGGTTTATGATTTACGGGCACGGGTGGCCTAAGCTGATGCGACTGTTCGGCGGCGCGGAGATCAAATTTATGGATTTCCTGGGGCTGGGGCCAACCGTATCACTGGCGCTGGCAGTTTTTGCCGAGGTACTCTGCGCATTGCTGGTGATGGCAGGCGCCTACACCCGGCTGGCTTCCATTCCACTGATTTTCACGATGGGCGTCGCCGCTTTCGTCGCGAATGCCGGCGAACCGTTCGTGGAAATGGAAAAAGCGTTGCTATTTATGGTAGGCTTTATCGCGACCGCGATTGCTGGCGCAGGCTGGTATTCGGTGGATACAAAGTTTCGCAAAATTTAAACCCGCAAAATTTCAAACGTAAAATGCAAAAGTTTCTCTTGGTTTCGATCCTTTTGGTAACGATTGTTGCTTGTAAAAATGAATCGAAGCCAGCACAACGACCGTACCTCGCGCTGGAAGGGCAAACGATGGGTACGTATTACAAAATTACTTACAGCGATAGCCTGGGGCGCAATCTTCAGCAGGAGGTGGAGCAATTGCTGAAAGAGATCAACGACGAAGTTTCAACGTACATTCCGACCGCTACCATTTCGCAGTTCAATCAGGCGCCAAACGAATATGACATAACCGGGAAGGTACATTTTCTAAAGAATTTTCTGACAGCGAAGGACATCTGCGAACAATCGGGCGGCGCATTCGACCCCACCGTGATGCCTTTGGTCAATTACTGGGGCTTCGGCTACACCGAAAAAAAGCCTGTCACGCAGGTAGATAGCGTGAGAATTGACTCGCTGCGGCAGTTAGTAGGAATTGATAAAGTCGAATTGAGAGAAGGCGAACGCATCATCCTGAAGAAAGCTAAACCCGGTGTCCAGCTTGATTTTAGCGGGATTGCTACAGGATACGCGATTGATACACTGGGGGGTATGCTGGAGGCAAAGGGCATCAAAAATTACCTCGTGGATATTGGAGGTGAGCAACGTGCACGCGGCGTGAATGCGCGCGGCAC
>CAZQTF010000212.1:0-6496 GCA_964596135.1 uncultured Saprospiraceae bacterium
TAGTCGCATATCAAATTTACCAAAACTGTCAGATCACATCTTGACTACTTCAGTTCATTTTACCCGACCGTTGTTTTAAAATTATTTAGACTTTAAAGTTTTGAAATATTCCTCTACCAAAAATTTGTAATATGGCTTGAGCGTAGGGGAAACCGTTTTGTACATTTCGATTTCCGCCTCGCGCTTTTTGATATATTCTTCGAGAGAAGGCGGCATTTTGCGTTCGGTTTCTTTGGCGGTTTCTGCTTTGCGTTTTTCCTCAAAGCCGCGTTCGCGTTCAGCTTTCTCGTGTTCCAGCAAACGGGAGAGAATTTCCTGCTGACGTTTGAGCATTTCATTAGTCAATTTTTTATTGACTAGGTCGGTTTCCACTTTGTCCATTTGCTCGATGAGTTCCTGCAATTCCTTGCTGCCCTGCCCGCGCTGCTGCAATTCCTTTTGTTTGTCGCGAAGCGCTTTGCGCAGTGCCGCCTGACGAGCTGCCATTTTGGCAAATTCTTCGCTACTCACGCCACCGCCTTCACCCTGGCGTTGTTTGTCCATTTTTTCTTTGGCGTTCCGCATATCCTGATTGAGCTTCTGCTGCCCTTCGCTAATTTTGTCTTTGGGTTCATTACCCTGCTGTCCCTGCCCGTTGCCCGGATTGGTACACATTTGCGCGCCGGTCATCATGGAAGCCATCTGTTGTTGCATCTGGTTCATCATTTCACTTAGCATGAGCGCCAGATCGTTCAGATTTTTCATTGCACGCTGTTGGTTGTTGGCGGCTTGAGGCTTTTGACGTTCCTCCAGGAAATCAAGACTTTCGCGCATGTTGCTCTTCACTTCGGAAACTTTGTCCGTAATAAACGATTCGATCTGAAATAAGCGCTTGCTTAATGCCTGTAAACTATCCTCTACCAAACGGAAATCGTCCTGCAACTTGAATTGCTGCTGAGTGAGTTCGACATACCGGGGTGTGTTGATGTTTGCTTTGTCAAACTCTTTAAAGAGGTCTTCTTGGTCGAACGACAAACCTACCAGATTTTCCAGCAACTGTCGGAGTGCTTTCATATCCTCCTGCATTTGCTGCATTTCGCCTTGCTGCATTTGCATTTGCATATTGTTTGCCATGTCTTTCATCTTCTCCGAAGCCTTTTTTTGCGATTCCGAAGCTTTTTTATTCTGGTTTTGTTGTAACTGCTGCTGGCTCTTGTTCAGTTCCTGCTGGATATCCTGCATTTGCTGATCCTGATTTTCAATATTTTTGGGCTTCTCCAGTTCTTCATTCTTCTGTTCGATCTCCTTCATCTGGTCTTTAATCTCATCAAACTTTTCGTTGATCTCTTCCTGCTCTTTCTTTATTTCCTCCTGTTTTTGTTGTTGTGCTTCTTGCTGCTGCTCGGAGGGCTTATTCTGCTGTTTTTGTTCGTTTTGTTTGGTTTCCTCACTGAGTTTTTCCTGTTGTTCTGCTAATTCCTGCAATTCTTTCAGCGTTTCCTGCATTTTTTGCTCAACTTCCAGTTGTTTAAACAATTCCTGCAAACGATCGAGCTCTTTTTCTATGTCTTCGTTGTTAAACTAGAAATCCTCCATCATTTGCAGTGCCTGGTCTTTTTCCATTTTCTGAAGTAATTCCTCGATTTTTTGCATCAATTCCTTCATTTCCTCACTCATCACTTCGTCGAATAGCTTTTGCAGTTGCTCCTGTTTTTCCAGGATTTGCTCATCGGTTTCCTGAAATTCCTCCTGATTTTTCAGGTTTTCTTCAAAGTTTTGCTTGGCTTCTTCAATTTGTTTTTCCAACTCTTTTTGCCGTTCAACCAGCTTTTCCAGTTCTTTTCGGTTTTGCCAGTCGAGCTCTTTTTCCTGCAACAGCTTTTCGCGCATGCGTTTCATCTCTTCCTGAATGCGGCGCGATTCTTCCATCGCTTTTTGTAAATCGCTCTTGATTTGTTCATTGTTTTTTTCTGCCATCGCTTTGAACTGCTCCACTGTAGGCATGGCGTACACCATGAAGTTGGTACGCGCCGACTTGCTTCCGTTTACACCATCATTGTCATACACTTCGAAGTAATAGGTCACTTCATCGCCGGGCTGAAGGTCGAGTTCGTGCAGGTCAAAGATATGGTCGAAGCGGATCTGTTTGGTATCTGGCTTGCTAAGTTTAATGTTTTGCAGTTCGCCCTGCTTACCATTGGCTTTTTTGACGCGGTAGTTGAATGAGAGGCTCAACAAACCATAATCGTCATTGGCTTCACCTACGAAATACAGCAGTTTGTTGTCGGTACTGTCCTGGAATTTTTCTGCCACGATATTCGGGTATAAATCGGGAATAACCGTAATGCTGTAGCTGATGGAATCGCCTTGCGGCAAATATTGATTGGAAATGAAGAGTTTGTATGGCTCATCGCGCATTGCCTGCTTTTTAAACGTGAACAGGTCATCGGAGAAGCGCTTCACTTCCTGCCGTTCTTGCCCAGCAAACTGGATGCTGATTTGGTCGGTATTTTCGGCATTAAAAATCCAGTCAATTTTGGTACCCATCGGTACTACCAGGTCACCGACGCTGTTCATCGCTTCGTCTTTGCGACCAATGTAAGCGGGGTAATCCAGTTTTACTTCAAAACCGGTGACATTCGGCTTTTTTAGCACTTCGAGTTCGTACTCCTTTGAGCGTACCTCGCCGGCAAAGAGGCGGAATTCCAAATCCTCCTGTACATTGTTGAAACGATAGGTAAACGTGTTGGGCGCTTCCTTGGTGAGGCGATATTCTACATCGTCAACGTTGATAAAAACTTCGTTGGGCAGTTGTTCGCCCTCGATGCGAACAGTGAGCGGAAAATCTTCAAATTGCACGACCGAAAGGTCAGCATCTTCCACTACAAATTTGAACGGCGCAGGCTTCAGAAATTCCCGACTACTGTGCAGCAGACGGAACGTGCTCTCTTTAATCACGCTTGGCGCAGCGAATAGCAAGACTAGCAGCAACAGCAGCGGTGGCAATGCATAACGCAGATATTTGCGGTTTTGCGAAAGATTAATGGCGGCTTTGAACGGCACCAGCTTGATCTCTTCCGACTTCTGGTTGATGCTTGCCAGGATCAAATCCTTCTGATCTGCAAGATCTGACTGGTGCTTCAGTTGTAGAATATTGAGCAGTTTATCCTTTACATCCGTGAAGTGGTTACCGATGATAGTTGCTGCCTGTTCGTGCGAAATGACTTTTCCGAGCCGGAAATAGTGCAACAATGGCAAGAATACCCACCGCGTCAGTGCCAACCCACTGATGCCCAGGAATGAGAAAAACATCACCCGACGCACCCCACTGCTGAAATAAAAATAGTGCTCGAGCAAGCTTATGCCCAAAAACAGCAGTAAGATCAGTCCTACACTGTACAACGAGCCCCGAATGAGCTGATTGATATAATATTTCCGAATAAACTGATCCAATTTCTCGACCAACAATCTGTAATTGTCCTGATAAGCCATCTTAAATGCAATTGAGATTTTTTGTAAAGCTTTACTACTTCTTAAATAAGGATTTTATTAAAAAAGGTTGCGCCAAAGAAGGTTTTTAACGTCTTGTTCTTTGCAATTCTAATGCCAATTTGTTCAGCATTCGGGATTTGGAGCGTTTTTGACAGACAAAGGTGAAAATTAGGCAAGATCGCCCATAAAGTCAAGTCATTGATTGTTAAATAAAAGCAAAAGCCGGAAGCGATACGCGTTCGTTCCCGGCTTTTGAATTTTTATTTGCTTTACGCAAAAGTTTAATCCTGCAATAGTAGCTGATTGTAAAGCGACAGCAGTTGTTCGTTGGTTTCTACCTCTTTTATCGCTTCAATCATTTGACCGATTTTTTCTACATTTTCTAACAACGTGGACTTGCGGACTTCGTCGCTTTCTTCTTTTGCCTGCTCATTGTAGTAATTGCGCATTTGATTGAGCGAGCGGGTCGCGCCAAAGCGACGCCAGAGCGATTGACCCATGTCGGTTGCCATCGCTTTCAGTTTGTCCATTGCCGTCATGGCAGTGGCGAGGTCCATTTCTGCTGCCAGCAATTGGTAGCTTTCGATAAAATTCAGTGCGCTGTATTCATCTACCTTGTTGAAATTCCTTTCAAAGAAAGGCAGGTAAGCTGGATTTTTGCTCTGCGCGTAGATCGCGCTAACAGCCGCAAGAATGTCGCTGCTTTCTTCGTTTTCCAGTTTTTTGGCATATGTCAGTGCTGACTCCTGATCGAGTGCCACGAGCGTTTGCAAGCCAGCAGCTATCACCGCATAGGAAGAGTCTTTTTCAATTGCCTTTTTTGCGGCTTCCATGGCGCCTTCATCTTCCAGTTCGGCGAGTTTTTCAAGAGCAGCAGCACGTACCTGCGAGCGCGGATCATTGGCAGCCATATTGCGCAAAGTTGCCATCACGGCTTCGTCGGTGTTGTCTTCTACATAATTGATCGAAGCTGCCCGAATGACCCAGTGCTTGTCTTTCAGCGCTTCTTTAAAAATTGCTTTGGAAGATTCAGATTCACTATAAGCCAGATTTTGCAGGGCTTCGTAGCGATCCAGGAATTTCTGACCATTGCGGTATTGAAACGTATATTCTTCGTCGGTTTTTTCTTCCTGCTTTTCGCAAAGGAGCGTTCGGTCCGCATCAAAAATTACATTCAAAGGCTTTTGCGCGACTTCAAACGCAAAGGTTTGTTCGCGTTCTTTTACCCATATGTCGTGGCGTTCTTTTTTGCCATCGGCGGTGTAAATCTCAATTTTTGCTGGAATCTGGAAAATCGCCGGCGTACCATCATCGGGCGATTGCGTCTGGGTGACAGTCACACTGGCGGTTTGGGTTGAATCGTCGTAGCTATGACTAATCGTCAGTACGGGGTGTCCCTGAGAAAAGTACCATTGGTTAAAAAACCAGTTGAGGTCTTCGCCGGTGACTTCTTCGAATGCGAGGCGCAGATTATGCGCTTCCACTGCTTGGTACGCATTGTCATTCAGGTATTTGTTCAGCGCGGCAAAAAAAGCATCCTCGCCAACGTAATTGCGCAGCATATGCAGCACGGAGCCGCCCTTGTTGTAACTGTGCGCGTCGAACATGCTCTCCTTGTCATCGTAGCCGAAGTGGATCAGCGGGTGCATATCACCTTGGGCAGATGAGAAGTAGCCGTTCCATTCGTTGAGAAGATTGTAGTCAGCTTCGTCGGCGCCATACTTATATTCGTTCCAGAGGTACTCGGCGTAGTTGGCAAAACCTTCATTCATAGTAAGATTTGCCCAACTCTCGGTAGTGACATAATCGCCAAACCAGTGGTGAAACATTTCGTGGGCAACGATGGCGTCATTGCCTGCGTCAATCAGGTCGCGGGTTGAACGCTGTACAAATTCCCCGAAAATCACGGCGGTCGTATTTTCCATAGCACCTGATACATAGTCACGCACCACTACCTGCGAGTACTTCTTCCAGGGATATTTCAAATTCAGCTTATTGGAAAAAAACTCCAGCATTTCCGGGGTATGTGCAAAAATAGCTTTGGCATGATCTTTAAACTTCGGCTCTACGTAATATTCAACCGGAATATCGCGCCATTTTTCTTTAACCACCGCGTATTCACCAATTGCCAGCATAAACAGATAGGGGGCATGCGGTTGATCCATTTTCCAAAAGTCGGTACGGGTGCCGTCACTGTTCTTTTTGGAAGAAGCCAGCAAACCATTGGAAAGGGTCACATATTTATCTTCAATGGTCACATACACTTCCTGGGTGCAGCGCTCGTTTGGTTTGTCAATTGTCGGAAACCATTTGGAGTTAGCTTCGGTTTCGCCCTGCGTCCATATTTGGGTGGGTTTCTCCGGGTCTTCGTTGCGAGGGTCAATGAAGTACAACCCCTTGTCGGAAGCGATGGCTGCACTTCCACCTGATTCGCTGGGGCTGGCTACGTATTCGATATAGAGCGCGTATTCTTCGTTACGGTTGAAGGTACGACCTAATTGGATAATGATCTGATCGTTTTTGTAGGTATATTTTAGCGGCTCGTTTTTGCCTTCGAAGGTAACTTTTTGAAATTCGAATCCTTTTGCGTCAAGCGTCACTTGGTCAGTCGGATAAAAATAAGGTTTCAGTTTCAGGGTTGCTTTGCCCAATACCTTTTCGTTTTGCCAGTCGAAACGCAGATCAAGCTTGGTATGGAGCAGGTCGTTGGCACGGGTGTGGCTGGGGTTGTACACGGGCAGTGTGTAGCTTTCTTCCGTTTCTTCTTTTTCTTCGTATTCATAATCCCCTTCCTCTTCAAAAGGGGGTGCCGTAATAGTCAGAGTATCAAGGCTACGCTCTTGCACATCGTTCATAGTAACGGGAGCGGCTTCTTCGGCTGGGGTGCTGATTTTTCGCGGTGTATTGCAACTGACAAATAATGCCAGCGCAGAGACCAGTAATAACAGATATTTCATCATTTTGATGCTGGTTGAGAATTTGTTATAAAAAAATGCAAATAAAAAGCTATTGTTGAACGAAAGTA
>CAZQTF010000213.1:0-6451 GCA_964596135.1 uncultured Saprospiraceae bacterium
GTGCGGATGCATTTCCGAGAAGGGATCGTCGGTTAAACGTTCCGCTTTTTTATTACGCAAATGGTATTGGTACAAATCCACCTGACCTTCCACCAACCCGCTAAAAACAATCGTTTTGCCATCCGGCGACCAGGCTGGGTTGGTGAAAGCCGGTACTTCCCGGATTGAAATTTCATCCACCGTTTTGCCCGTTTGGGCTTCTTTGATAACCAAAATATTACGCCCTTTGGCAAAAGCCACAAATGCAAATTGCTCTCCATCCGGCGACCAGGTACCGGCGGATTCGATATAGTCGAAATCGTCCAAATGCCCGTCTTTAGTAGTGCTGGCTACTTTTTTTAGGATTTTACCGTTGGTAGCATCTGCCAAAAAAAGATCAATCCCAAACAAATCTTTTTCCGACAGGAAAATAATGTAGCGCCCGTTGGGACTCAGTACCGGTGAGATATTCATGCGTCCGGCGTTTTCTTCTGAAATCAGTCTGGCTCCGACGAAACGCTCTTTTTTATCTCCGATATAGCTACCAAAACGGTTTTTAATGGTACTTGTCCAAAGTTCAGAAAGGTTTTCGGCGCTCATGCCCAGGATAATGGAGCAGGCAGGCTCAAACCCATATTTAGCAACTGCTTTATAGAAGGGCTGAATGATTTCATCGCCATACATACCGGTGAGGAATACCCAGAATGCCTGACCGTAGCGGTAAGGAAAATATTTTGGATTGTTTAAATCCTTGATCGTGGGCACATCGTCATTTATTACAGCGTCGCGCATCCACATCGCGGTGTGCGCATCCACACTGCCGATAGACATGTATTCAGCGAGCCCTTCCACCAGCCAGAGCGGCAGGTTACCGATGTTGTTCAGGTTGGTGGAATCGCCATTAATCACCATATTATACTGGAAGGCGTGCACCAATTCGTGCCCCAGCACATGATGTGTTTGTTGATTGGACATGGCGACCGGCAGGATCACGCGGTTCTTAAAAGCCTCTGTCACGCCGCCTGTGCCGACCCCCACCTGCCCGAAAATAGCGTTTGTTTGTTGAAAATCAGCATGATTGCTGTATAAAATCAGCGGGTTTTTTTGTACGATGGTATCTTGCAGCACATTTTGGTGCATTTTGTACCATTGATCCGCCCAGCCGGCAAACTGTTGCAGGTACGCCGGGTTTTGCAAATAGCTATAAATTTCAAAGTGCTCGGATTGATCCACTTTGAAGTTGAAAGTCTCATAATTGACTTTATTCCGTCCGAAATACTGTGCCTGCATATCCAGACCAACCAGCGACAACAGCAGGACGATAGAAAGGCGAAATTGTATCGTATTCATAAGAAATGACCGGTTTTGCTTGTCTAAAAAAACTGCGACTCATGTTATTAACAATCGTTAAAGCAGCAATGGTGTTTGTGGTTCGTTAAAATTGTCTTAAACAAAATTTGTTCGCAAGCTGCCTGACAAAAGGCTGCCCAACAATTATTTGTGTGAATATACAATCCTTTTTCCGCTTTTGGCGCTGATTTTTGTTATACCCAAAGATGCAGCGCTTATCGCTTTTCTTCTCTTTCAAAGAAAGCCGAAACGGTAGAATCGGCGTGCGGAAAGGAAAAATTATCTTTCATTAAAAAAAACGCATATGAACACATTCTTGTTGGAAAGACTATATTTACCGTTTGTTCCGTTGGTTGTTCACGCAAATTGTCCTGTACCATGCTGCTAGGATTTATCATTGTTTATCTGGCATTGACGCTGCTCATCGGATGGTGGGCGTCTCGCCGGGTACATTCGACAAAAGATTTTGTGATCGCCGGAAGGCAATTGCCGATGATGATCGCCGCTACTGCCCTGTTTGCTACCTGGTTTGGCTCCGAAACTTTGATGGGCGCTTCTTCCGAATTTGTGGAAAACGGCTTGATCGGCGTGGTTGAAGACCCCTTCGGCGCGGCGCTCTGCCTGATTTTGCTGGGTGCATTTTTTGCCCGGCGTTTGTACCGCCTCAATGTTCTGACCTTTTGCGATTTTTTCAAACAACGTTATAGCCGGCAGGCAGAATTTGTCTCCGCTATTTTTATGGTGCCATCCTACTTTGGCTGGATTGCGGCGCAACTGGTCGCTATGGCGGTTGTTTTAAAAACAATAACGGGCATTCCCTTCGTATATGGTATTGCCATCTGCACCTTTGTGGTGCTCATTTACACCTACATCGGCGGTATGTGGGCAGTTTCGATCACCGATTTCATTCAGACGATTATGATTCTGGTCGGGCTGTTAATACTGGCGTTTGCTGTCAACCAGCGAGCAGGGGGTGTGGCAAAAGTACTTTCCTCCGTTCCGGAGGGCTTTTTTCGTTTCACGCCAAAACCCGATCTGGTCAGTGTTTTCGAATATTTTGCTGCATGGATTACCATTGGATTAGGTTCTATTCCCCAGCAGGATGTTTTTCAGCGGGTCATGGCTGCCCGAAATGAGAAAGTGGCGGTAAACGCTTCCTATTTATCTGGTTTTATGTATCTTACCCTTGCATTTATTCCTTTATACATTGGGCTTTGCAGCAAAGTGTTGTACCCTGAATTGCTGGAAGGCGACCCGCAGATGGTGCTCCCGGAAATGGTGCTGCAACATGGCAATACTTTCCTGCAAATTTTATTTTTTGGAGCACTGCTCTCCGCCATTTTGAGTACTACTTCCGGTGCGATCCTCGCCCCTGCAACCGTCATTGGCGAAAACCTCATCAAACCGTATTTCAAAAACCTGTCTGACAAACGCCTGCTGTTTATCATGCGGCTCGGCGTAATTGGCGTGGCGATTTCCTCTGCAACAATGGCCGGCTGGAACACTAATATTTACGAGTTGGTGGGGCAATCATCGGCGTTGAGTTTGGTCTCGTTGTTCGTGCCGCTGGTCGGAGGGCTTTATTGGACGAAAGCCTCCAATGCTGGAGCGATGCTCTCGATGATCCTGGGGATGCTCGTGTGGATCGTTTGCGAGAACTTAGGCACAGTGCTTCCAAGCCTGATTTGGGGGCTTTTGGCGAGTATTTTAGGTATGCTCGTCGGAAGTTTTTGGAAACCTGATCGAACTTATAAATCTTTCTACGGTGATTTGCTCGACGAATTCGGCAATCTCAAGCAATCTTAATTTTTTTAAATTTGTAGCTTTAGGCGACAATCACATTAACAAAATTTTAAATATCTTACTTCGTACTCCATAAATCGTACTTGAGCATGACTTATGACAATTTCACCATAAAATCCCAGGAAGCCATTCTCGCAGGGCAACGACTGGCGGCTTCGCTGAACCAACAGCAGGTAGATACGACGCACCTCGTACGCGGTATCATGGACACCGACGACAGCGTTTCAACTTTTTTGCTGGAAAAAATGAATGTCAACATCCCTTCGCTGAAGCAAAAGCTGAACGATGTGATCAAAACCTACCCACGCGTAGAAGGCACTGAAAAACAATATCTTACCGACGACGCCAACAAGGCATTGGCTACAGCAAAAAAACTGCTCCCGGAATTCGGCGACGAGTTTATTTCCATTGAACTGATGTTGCTTGGCATTATCAAAGGTAGCGACAAGGCAGCGGTGCTGCTGCGTGGCTTGGGCGCCACGGAAGAAAGCTTGCGCGAAGCCATTCAGGCGTTGCGCAAAGGGCGTAAGGTCAAAGACCAGAGTACCGACGAAAGCTACAATGCGTTGGGGAGATACGGCATCAACCTCAACGAACGCGCCGAAACCGGCAAGCTCGATCCCATCGTGGGGCGCGACGAGGAAATTCGGCGGGTGCTGCATATTCTCAGCCGTAGAAACAAAAATAACCCTCTGCTCATCGGTGAAGCCGGTGTGGGAAAAACCGCCATTGTGGAAGGCATTGCCTGGCGCATCATCAAAGGCGACGTGCCGGAAAACCTGAAATCCAAGAAAATTTATACCCTCGATCTGGCAGCATTGATCGCAGGTGCCAAATTTAAAGGCGATTTTGAAGAGCGCCTGAAAGCGATCATCAAGGAAGTGGAAGCCTCGGGCGGCGAGGTCATTTTGTTTATTGACGAAATCCACACGCTCATCGGCGCAGGCGGCGGCAGCGGCTCGATGGACGCCGCGAATATCCTGAAACCGGCTCTGGCACGCGGCGAAATTCACGCCATTGGCGCCACAACGCTGGATGAGTACCAAAAATATTTCGAACAGGACAAAGCTTTGGTGCGGCGTTTTCAAACGGTGCGCATTGATGAACCGAGTGTAGAAGACACGATTTCCATTTTGCGCGGCTTGCAGGAAAAATACGAGGTTTTCCATAAAATCCAAATTCTCGACGAAGCCTTGATCGCAGCGGCGGAATTATCGCACCGTTACATTACCGATCGTTTTTTGCCCGACAAGGCGATTGATCTGATTGATGAAGCGGCTGCGAAATTGCGACTGGAATTGGATTCTGTGCCAGCCAAAGTGGACGAATGGGATCGCAAGCTCCGCCAGCTTGAAATCGAACGCGAAGCCCTCAAGCGAGAAGGGGATACCCGCAAAGTAGCGACAATCAACGGACAAATTGCCAATGCAAAAGAAAAACTTACTTCGCTGACTGCAGCCTGGCAAAATGAAAAAGAAATCATCGAGGTCATCCAGGACATCAAAAAAGACATGGAAGAGCTTGAAATGGAAGCTGAAAAAGCCGAACGCGCTAGTGATTATGAGGCTGTTGCCAAAATTCGTTATGGCGATTTGCAGGATTTGGAGGCACGTTTGAAAATTGCTGAAGAAAAGCTTGAACAAATCCCAGAAGATCAACGCCTTACCAGCGGTGAAGTAACTGCCAATGATATCGCCGAAGTAGTGGCGCGCTGGACGGGCATTCCGGTTTCTAAAATGCTGCAAAGCGAGAAAGACAAGCTGATGCGCCTCGAAGAGGAAATCGGCAAGCGCCTGATTGGGCAGCACGAAGCAGTGAGAGCCGTTGCCAACGCAGTGCGTCGCAGCCGTGCCGGGCTGCAGGATGCCGACCGTCCGATTGGTTCGTTCATTTTTTTAGGTCCTACTGGCGTCGGGAAAACCGAATTGGCGAAAGCCTTAGCCGAGGTATTGTTTGACGACGAAAAAGCCATCACCCGCATTGACATGAGCGAATACCAGGAGCGCCACGCCGCTTCGCGGCTCGTAGGTGCACCTCCGGGTTACGTGGGCTACGAAGAAGGCGGGCAATTGACCGAAGCCGTGCGCCATAAACCTTACTCGATCATATTGTTGGATGAAATTGAAAAAGCGCATCCCGATACCTTCAACGTGTTGCTGCAAATGCTCGACGACGGCCATCTGACGGACAATCGCGGGCGGGTAGCAAATTTCAAAAACACGATTATCATTATGACGTCCAACATGGGCGCGGAGACAATCCTCGAAAATTTTGAAGACCTGGACGAACTCGGCGAAGCAAAGCGTGCGGAGATCATCGAAGCTACCAAAGAGGAAGTTTTTGATCTGCTGAAAGAAAATTTGCGCCCGGAATTCCTAAACCGGATTGATGAGCAAATTATGTTCACGCCATTGAGCAAAACCGAAATTCAGCAAATCTTGAAACTCCTGCTCCGGAAGGTTGACAAAATGCTGGGCAAGCAAAGCATTGTGATGCGCGTCAGTGAGGCAGCGATGCAATATTTGTCAGATTTAGGCTATGATCCACAGTTTGGTGCGCGCCCGATGAAGCGGGTCTTGCAGCGCGAGGTGGTGGATGAATTGTCTAAACTGGTCATTTCAGGTGTTTTTTCTGCCGGTGATACGATTTACGTGGATGTTCAAAAAGGAGCCCTGACTTTTGGGAAGCAGCCATTCAAGGGGGGCGCTGCGATCGAACCAGAACCAGAGAAAAAGGTAGAAGCAAATCAAGAAAGTGAAGACGCTGTCGCTACCGCGAAACGCCTCAAGCAGATCAAAGAGCTTGAAAAAGCGACCAAAGACGTGCAGGATGCGGCGAAGAAGCTGAAGGATGAATAAATCGGAAACGGTTAATTGTTATTGGCTGCTTGTATTTGCATTTTCCCAATAACAATCAAGCATTTTTCACATTCCAAAAATCTTCCGATACGTTTCATAAACCTCCGGTAGCACCTGTTGAAATTGCTCCGGGAAAGTGAAGAAATGCGCAATACTCACCGGCAGCGGCTCAATGTCTGACAGGTTGATCCATTGGGTGATCCAGTCTTTGCTGAAGCCACTGATCTGCTCCAGCGATTGCCAGCTATCCTCCCCCAGCAGCGGATAAACATGTAATGGGTAGCTTTTTACAAATACCTTAGCATACTCGTGCAAGCCAATGTTGTAATATTGCTTCGACTGCATGAAGCCCAGCGCCAGTTGCTCTGCGGAGAACACCACCACTCCATCGGGTTCGTAAATTTCGGAAGCGTGAAATTTTTCAGGATATTGCGGCGTAGGCGCGGGTTTGGGCATCACCA